>JACRBQ010000131.1 GCA_016213135.1 Chloroflexota bacterium
CATCGGCTCCACCCTCTTCCAGCAGCAAACGCAGGCCACCCTCACCGTCGGCGAAACCATCTCCCTCGGCGGCTTCACCATGCGCTACGACGGGCTGACCGAATTCCCCACCGACGACCGGCGGGAGGTCACCCGCGCCACTGTCACCGTGTTCGACGCCAAAGGCAACAACGTGGGCCTCTTGCACCCCCGGCGCGACCTGTTCACCGATAGCGGCCAACCCATGACCATCCCCGGCGTGCGCAGCACCCTGGGCGAAGACTTTTACGTCATCCTGGTGGGCTGGGAGCCTATCGCCTCCAACGGCGCCACCTTCAAAATCTACGTCAACCCGCTGATCAACCTGGTATGGTCGGGCGGCCTCATCTTCATCCTCGGCACACTCATCGCCGCCTGGCCCGACGCCGACGAAGGCAAGCGCTACGCCGCCGTCGCCGCTCTGGCCGGCGCCTCGGCCAGCGCCGACTAACCTGCACGGGACAACACCCATGGTCACCTTGTCATTACCCACCGGGACGCCGGGGCGCAAAGGATCACAAAGTCCTTTTTTCCTTGTGTCCTTCGCGTTCTTATGCCTTGGCGGTTTCCTGCTCCTCGCCTTCACCCGGCCGGCCGCCGCGCAAACCGGCGAACCCACCGACGACGAAGTGAACGCCATTGCCAGGCAACTCTTCTGCCCGGTGTGCGAGAGCACGCCGCTGGACGTGTGCCCCACCCAGGCCTGCGCCCAGTGGCGCGCCACCATCAAAGAGAAACTGGCCGCCGGCTGGAGCGAACAACAAATCAAAGATTACTTCGTCGAGCAATACGGCGAGCGCGTGCTGGCCCAGCCCTCGACGCGCGGCTGGAACATTCTCGTGTGGGTGCTGCCGCCGCTGGCCCTCCTCGTCGGCGGGCTGTTCCTCGCCCAATACCTGCGCTCTGCCAGGCGGCCCGCCGCGGTGGAGCCACCGGCCTACCCCGAGGCCGGCGGCCCCGATGGCGACTATGCCGCGCGGCTGGAAAAGGAACTTGAGAAGCGCCGATAGGCAATGAACAATGAACAATGAAACAATGAACAACGAACAGGCCGCCGCCGCGGCGCCGCTGCCCGCCATCGGCAATCAGAAATCAAAAATCGTCCTCGGCTGGATCGCCGCCTGGGTCGTCCTGTTTGGCTTGCTGGCGCTCGTCGCCGTCAAGCTCTACCAGGTCACCCTCGGCCCGGTGTCGAGCGGCGGCGCGCCCGACTTCACCCTCTCCACCTTCGACGGCGGATCGCTCACCCTGTCCAAACTGCGCGGGCAGGTGGTCGTCGTCAACTTCTGGGCTTCGTGGTGCAAGCCGTGCGAGCTGGAAGCCGCCGAACTCGAAGCGTTCTACCGGGCCAACAAAGATCGCGGCGTGCTCCTCATCGGCGTGGATTACGTGGACACCGAAACCGAAGCCCGACGCTACCTGCTGCGCTACGGCATCTCCTACCCCAACGGCCCGGACCTCGGCACGCGCATCTCGCAGGCCTACCGCATCAAAGGCGTGCCGGAAACATACATCATCGACCAGAACGGCCAACTGGTGCGCACCATCATCGGCCCCACCACCCAGGCAGCTCTGCAAGCCATCGTGGAGCCGCTGCTCAAGTAATACCCAATACAAAATACTCAATACCCAAAACTTTTGGAGTTCCAGGTTTGGGGTTTTGAGTATTGCATATTGGGTATTCGGTATTTGGTATTAGGTATTCTATGGACATCGGTTCTCTCCTCCTCGCTCTCGCTCTCGTCGTGGCCGTGGCCGCATTTGTGGCCCGGCCTTTATTGCAGCGCCACAGCGCCCGCCCCTTCGCCGCCGCCAGCGACGACCTCGTGGCCCAGCGCGAAGCCGTGCTCATCGAACTGCGCGACCTCGACTTTGATCACGCCACCGGCAAAATTGGCGACGACGACTACGCCGCCCAGCGCGCTCGCCTCACCGCCAAAGGCGTTGAGATTTTCCGCGCCCTCGATGCCCGCCGCCCCGCCCCCGCCTCCAACGACGGCGACGATATCGAAAAAGCCATCGCCGCCCGCCGCCGCAAACCCCAGTCGCCGACTCGCCCCGAAGCGGCCCGCTCCGTTGTGTCCCGCGCCGATGACGACATCGAAAGAGCCGTTGCCGCCCGCCGCCGCAAACCCGAGTCGCCGACTCACCCCAACAGACATTCGGCCCCGGCCCTTGCCGCCTGCCCCAACTGCGCCGCCCCGGTTCAACCCGGCGATAAATTCTGCCCCAAATGTGGCGTCCGGCTCACCGCCCCCACGGAGGCGGCATGAACAGGAAGCTCGCCGCCCTCATCGCCCTGACCATCATCACCGTTCTCTTTCTGGCCTCCTGCTCTTTGGCCGGGGATGTGACCCCGCCGCCCGGTTTTGAAAACGCAGCCCCGCCCGTCATCCCCTCCCCCACCCCCATGCCCGCCTTCCCCGCCGGGATTCCGTCCGTGGCCGTGGGCGCGCAAGTGTACGCGCAGAATTGCACCCGTTGCCACGGCACAACCGGCAACGCCGACGGCGAAATGGCCCCCAAGGTCACCGTCCCCATCCCCGTCTTTGCCAAGCCCGATCTTGCCCGCACTGCCACCCTGGCTCGCTGGTTCTCGGTGATCACCGTCGGCAACCTCGACCGCTTCATGCCTCCCTGGGTCGACGACCTCAACGAAGCCCAGCGCTGGGACGTGGCCGCTTACCTTTACACCCTCAGCGTCACCGACGCCCAGCGCGAACAGGGCAAAACCGTGTATGAGGCCAACTGCGCCTCGTGCCACGGCGACACCGGGGATGGCCAGGGCGCGCAGGCCGCCGCCCCCATGCCCAGCTTTTTGGATCAGCCTTACATGGCGGCGGCAACCAACGATCAATTCCTCGCCGCCATCACCACGGGCATCAAAGGCGCGCACCGCTTCGACACCGCCCTGGCCGAGGATCAGCGCCAGGCCGTGGTGAGCTACGTCCGCGCGCTCTCGTTCGACGCCAACGCCGCCCCGGCCGACATCGGCGCCGCCACCGGCAGCGGGGCCGGCAGCGTCACCGGCACACTCACCAACGGCTCGGCCACCGGCGTCATTCCCGCCGATCAACCCGTGGCCCTGTACGTCTTCGACAACTTCTCACAGACAGACGCCATCACCGTCACCGCCAAATCCGATGGCGCCTTCATCTTCCCGAACTTGGACCTTCCCGACGGGCGCGCCTTCATCGCCGCCACCCGCGATCAGGGCGTGCTCTACACCTCCGACGTGGCCAGCGTGCAGGCCGGGAGCAGCACCTACGACCTGCCCCTGTCCATCTACGAAACCACCGCCGACGCCTCCAACATCAGCATCGACCGCGCCCACATCATCTTCGACTTCTCCCCCGGCGGCACGGTGCGCGTGGCCGAACTGTTCATCGTCAGCAACATCGGCGACCGCACCATTGTGCCCGCCACCGAAAATGGCCCCGTCCTGCGCTTCCCGCTGCCGAGCGGTTACACCAACCTCGTCTTTCAGGATGGCGCTCTGGGCGACCGCTACCAGCTCACCGACGACGGTTTTGCCGACACCGAGCCTGTGCGCCCCGGCACTTCCGGCCAGCAAATCCTGGCCTTGTTTGAGCTGCCATACACCGACACCCTCAACTTCTCGCAGAAGTTCGATTACGCCAGCGCCGCCACCAGCGTGCTGGCCCCGGACGTGGGCGTGAGCATCAGCGGCGCAAACCTGAGCGATCAGGGCACGCAAGACGTGCAGGGCACGCCGTATCACACCTATTCCCTCCCCGCCGTTCAAGCGGGCGACACCGTCAGCTTCTCCCTCAAGGGCAAACCCTCGGCGAGCGCGCAAAGCGCAGCCACGGGCGCCGACGCCACCTCGACCACTGGCGGCCTCGACACACGCAGCCTGCTCATCGGCGGGTTCGCCCTGGCCCTCGTGGCCGCCGGGTTGGCCCTGTGGTGGGTGCGCCGCAACGCCCCCGCCGCCCAGGCCCTCACCGCCGACGAGCTGCTCGACGAGATCGCCTCACTGGACGACGGCTTTGAAGCCGGCGAATATCCCGAAGCCGACTACCGCCGCGAGCGCGAAAAACTAAAAGCGCAGTTGAAGAGAAGGATGAAGGATGAACGATGAATGATGAACAGTAAATTGAAAATGGAAAATGACCGCTTTGCGTGACGAATGACGAATACTGACTATTGGGTATTGGGTATTTTGTATTGAGCCTTGTGCCTTGTCCCTTGCCCCCCATGCTTGACTTCCACGCCGTCACCAAAACCTTCGGCCTCAAACCCGTCCTGCGCGGCATCGACCTCACCGTGGCCGAAGGCGAGTTTGTGGCCCTTGTGGGTCCCAACGGCGCGGGCAAAACCACCCTCCTGCGCATCGCCGCCTCCCTCAGCCGCCCCACCCTGGGCCGCGTGCGCGTTGGCGGCTACGACCTGCCCGCCCACGCCGACGCCGTCCGCCGCCTGCTCGGCGTCGTCTCGCACCTGCCCCTTCTCTATGGCGACCTCACCGCCGACGAAAACCTGCGCTTCTACGGCGAAATGTACGGCGTAAGCGACCTGCGCCGCCGCTCCACCGAAGTGCTCGAGCAAGTGGGCCTTGTCCATCGCCGGGGCGACCTGGCCCGCACCTTCTCGCGCGGCATGATCCAGCGCCTCGCCATCGCCCGCGCCATCCTGCACGCCCCGCAAATCATGCTCTTCGACGAACCCCACACCGGGCTGGATCAGGATGCCGGCGCCATGCTCGACACCGTGCTCAAAAGCGTCGCCGCCAATGGCCGCACCGTCCTCATGATCTCCCACGACCTCCCCCGCGCCCTGGCTCTGGCCCACCGCGTCGCCATCCTCTCGCGCGGCAAAATAGTCCACACCGCGCCCACCGCCGGCCTCGACCCCCGCGCCTTCGCCCAACAGTATGACGAACTCACCCACTGACCGCCTGCCCTCCGCCCTGGGGCAAGGCCTGCGGGCCACCTTCGCCATCGTCCGCAAAGACCTCACCGCCGAAGTGCGCTCCAAAGAACTCGTCAGCGCCCTGCTCGTCTTCTCCCTGCTCGTCGTCCTCATCTTCAACTTCGCCCTCGAACTCGACAAAGCCGCCCGCGAAAACGTCGCCGCCGGAGTCCTCTGGGTCACCTTCACCTTCGCCGGCACCCTGGGCCTCAACCGCGCCTTCGCCGCCGAAAAAGATCGCGGCTCCTTCGACGGCCTGCTCCTGGCCCCCGTCGATCGCGCCGCCATCTACTTCGGCAAACTCATCGGCGCCCTCATCTTCATGCTCACCGTCGAAGCCATCGTCATCCCCGTCTTCAGCCTCCTTTACAACATCAACCTCTTCCGTCCCCTGCTGCTCCTCGTCGTCCTCCTCGGCACCTTTGGCTACGCCGTCGTCGGCACCCTGCTCGCCTCCATGGCTATGCACACCCGCGCCCGCGACGTCATGCTCCCCATCCTCCTCTTCCCCGTCGCCATCCCCGTCATCATCGCCGCCGTCAAAGCCAGCGCCGGCATCCTCCTCGCCTCCGACTGGGGAGAAATCGCCCCGTGGATAAACCTGCTCGTCGTGTATGATACGATCTTCATCGCCATCGCCTACATGGTCTTCGACTACCTTGTTGAAGAATAAACCGGAGAACCCCCCTTGGACACCGCTACCCCCGTTGAAGCCGCCCCACCACCCGAACCCGTTGCCCCGGTGACGCCCCCGGCCCAGCCCCGGGCCGCCATCGTCATCGGCCCCCTCATCATCGCCTCGGCGGCCACACCCATCGTCGCCCTCGTCATGATGCTCCTCGGCATCGCCGTCGGCTACACCGGGCGGCCCTTTGTGGCGGCCCGCTTCGCCACCCCCACACCCACCGCCGCCCCCGCCGCCGCCGCCGCTGCGCGAGACACCGCCTCCGAGGCTCAATCCCGCGCCGCCCTCATGCAAAGCCTCGTCGCCCAAACGCGGCACTTCAAAGGCAACGCCGACGCCCCCGTCACCATCCTCGTCTTCGCCGACTTCCAGTGCCCCTACTGCGGGCGCTTTCAAATGGACACCGAACCACAGATCGAAGCCAAGTACCTCCAGGCCGGCCTCGTGCGCATCGGCTACCAGCACTTCGCCTTCCTCGGCGACGAATCGCAATGGGCCGCCGAAGCCAGCGAGTGCGCCGACGATCAACAAGCCTTCTGGCCTTATCACGACAAACTCTTCGCCGGCCAGAACGGGGAAAACCGGGGCGCCTTCAGCAAAGACAACCTCAAGAAATTCGCCGCCGACCTCGGCCTCGACGCCGCCGCCTTCGGCCAGTGCCTCGACAGCGGCAAATACAGCACCCTCGTCACGAACCAAACTTCCGCCCTGCAACAACTGGGCGTGAGCAGCACCCCCACCTTCCTCGTCAACGGCCAACCCATCGTGGGCGCCGAACCTTTTGCCAGCTTCCAACAGCTGATCGAGCAATTCCTCAAATAACCCCCATCAAGGAGTCGCCTCATGTCCACCACCCCTCGCAACCTGCAAATCCTCACCCTCGTCACCGCCCTCCTGGGCCTCATCGCCCTCGGCCTGGTCTTCTTCTACGCCCCGCGCGAAGCCGTCATGGGCGAAGTCCAGCGCATCTTCTACTTCCACGTCCCGTCGGCGTGGGTGGGCGGCCTGGCCTTTTTTGTCACCCTCGTGGCCGGCGTTGCCTTCCTGCGCACCGGCGACACCAAATGGGACCGCGTGGGCTTCTCCTCCGTCGAAATCGGCCTGACCTTCTCGATCATGACCCTCTTCAGCGGCATGTTGTGGGCGCGCCCCATCTGGAACTCGTGGTGGACGTGGGACCCCCGCCTTACCACCTTCACCATTTTGCTGCTGCTCTACTTTGCCTACCTCATGCTGCGGCAAGGCATCGAAGACCCCGGTCGCCGCGCCCGCTTCGCCGCCGTCTATGGCATCGTCGCCTTCGTCAGCGTGCCCATCACCTACTTCGCCATCCAACTCGCCCGCTCCATCCACCCGGTGCTCTTCGGCGCGGCCAACCCCAACGCCAAAGGCGACTCATCGCTCACCCCGGCCATGTTGCGCACCTTCTTCTTCTGCCTGTTCACCTTCACCGTCCTCTACGTCACCCTGTTGTGGCATCGCCTGCGCCTGGCCAACTACGCCGAACACGTCGAGCAACTCAAAGCGCGCCTGATCAACAGCTAACCCCGTCTCGCCCATAGGTGACCCCATGCTAGCCCACCTCGCCCAAACTCCCGACACCTCCATCTACATGATCGTCGGCTACGTCGTCTTCATCGTCGTGCCCGCCGTCTTCATCGCCACCCTCATTACCCGCAGCCGCTCGCTGCGCCAGGACGAGGCCGCCCTCAAAAGCCTGGGCGACGAAGAGACGAAAAACAAACCTGCGTAGGGGCGGGCCTTGTGCCCGCCCCCGGCCTCGCCCACCCTCCGTGCTATAATCCGCCGAACTATCGGCTGACGTCGAGACGTTCGCGAAGCGCGCAACGTCCCTGCGAAAAGCGCATCGCACCGGAGGGCATTCATGGCTGATCCTCTCACCGCCGCCGACGAACACGGCCTCAAAGGCCTCAGCCTCGATAGCCGCGTGCGGCAATTGTTCTACAGCCTGCCACCCCAGACCGTCAGAGACCTCGCCGAGCGCCTCCCCATCGAAGCCCGCAAGCGACGGCTGATCTACGTGCGCAACGGAGAGGAGGACGTCATCAACATCCTCCTGCGCCCCACCGCCATCATGCCCGATCAGGCGGCCTACTTCCACGTCGTCTCCCTGGCCCTCATCAACGCCCTCAAACGCCTGCCCGATCTTTACATCCAGGATTTCGCCGTGCGCGAAACGGTGCCCCTGACCCACGACGAGGAAAAGTGGCTGTGGGACACGTGGGGCGAAAGCCACCGCGAACACCACACCGTCTTTGGGCGGCTGGATGCCATGGTGGACTTTACCAGCCCCATGTGGAAAGACTCGCTCAACTTCGTGGAGCCTAACCTCTCCGGCGTCGGCGGCATCCACCTCGTCCCCAATGCCGAGCAGGCCGTGGCCGACGTCGTCGTCCCCGTCCTGCAAGAGGCCGCCCCCGACGTGCGCCTCGAAACCGGCCTCGACCTGCGCGAAATGTTCATCCAGGAAATGGCCGACCACCTCGAGGCCATTGGCCGCCCGGGCGGCGCCATCTGCTTCATCGACCCCAAATACTCCGGCGACGGCCCCATTGAACTGGACCCCCTCGCCGACTACTACCGCGAAACCCACGGCATCAACGTCCTCCACGCCGACCCCTCCGAGCTATACGTCCGCGCCGGGGAAGTGTGGTACGAAGATCACAAGATCGATCTCGGCTACCGCGATTACGAAGTGCGCGACTTGATCTACCTCGAAAAAGAAGAAGGCCTCGACGTGCGGCCCATGAAAATTCTCTTCCGCGAGAATCGCATCGTCTCCTCCATGGCCGGCGACTTCGACCACAAATCCACCTGGGAACTGCTCACCGACCCGCGCTTCACCGAAAAATACTTCACCGCCGACGACCGCCACTACTTCCGCCGCCACGTGCTGTGGACGCGCACCCTCAAAGCCCGGCGCACCACCGACCCCGGCGGCCAACCCGTGGACCTGCTGGAATGGGCGCGCAAGAATCAAGACATCCTCGTCATTAAGCCCAATCGTTCCTACGGCGGCGACCGGGTGATGCTCGGCCCCTCTACCAGCGAGGGCGAGTGGAACGCCGCCATCCAGGAAGCCGTCACCGGCGAAGAGTCGTGGGTGGTGCAGCGGCTGGCGCGCATCAGCGTTTCGGAATTCCCCGTTATCAGCCCCGACGGCGCCACGTCCATGGAGCCGTTCTACACCGTGATGGGCTTTGCCCCCACCAAATACGGCGTGGCCGTGTTGGGGCGCGCCTCGCAAAAGCAAGTGGTCAACGTGGCCCAGCGCGGCGGCATGTGCGCCGTGCTCATCGGCCGCTACGGACGCACTCTGCACGGACCAAGATAAAGGATGAACGATGAAGGATGAAGGATGAACTATTCTTCATCCTTCATCCTTCCGCGTTCATCGTTCCGCGTTCATCCTTTGCCCTCATGCTCGGCGAAACTCGCGTCCAACAGCTCCTGCACACCGCCCTCGCCCTCTCCACTGCCGACGAAACCGAGGTCTCCCTCTCCGCCGCCGACGAGAGCCTGACCCGCTTCGCCAACAACGCCATCCACCAAAACGTCGCCGACTCCGACGCCGTCGTCGAGGTGCGCGCCGTGTTCGGCAAGCGGGCGGGCGCGGCCAGCACCAACGACTTTTCGCCCGGCTCGCTGGCCCGCGTCGTTCATGCCGCCTGCGAGAGCGCCCGCTACCAGCCCGATAACCCCGACTTCCCCGGATTGCCCCCGCCTCGCCCGGTCCCGGCCGTTCAGTCCTTCGACGACTCCGCCGCCTCGGCCTCGCCCGATTTGCGGGCGCGGGCCGTGGGCCACATTTGCCGCACTGCCGCCCACGCCGGGGCGGTGGCCGCCGGGGCCTATTCCACCGCCGCCGTCGAGGCCGCGGTGGCCAATTCTCGCGGACTGTGGGCCTATCATCCATCCACCTCGGTGGACCTCACCCTGGTCATCGCCCATGGCGACCGGACCGGATACGCCCATGGCACCTCGTGGCGGCTGGATCGTGTGGACACGGCCTCGATCACCGATGCGGCCCTGCGCCGCGCGCTGCAACTTGCCGGCCGCCCGGCGCGTCGCCTGCCCCCCGGCGACTACCCGGTCATCCTCGAGCCTTACGCCGTAGCCGACATCATCGAAAGCCTGGCCGCCGAAGGCATGGGCGCGCTGGCCGTGCAAGAGGGCCGCAGTTGGATGAACCACCGCATCGGCAAGCCCGCCCTGTCGCCGCTCATCTCCATTTGGGACGACGGCCTCGACCCGCTGGGCGAGCCGCAGCCGTTTGACTGCGAGGGCGTGCCCAAGCAACGGGTGGACATCGTCCGCCGCGGCGTTCCCACCGCGCCCGTATACGACACCCACACTGCCGCCCGCGAACCGGGCCGCGTATCTACCGGGCACGCCCAACCGGTGGATGAGGATTGGGACGGCCCCATGCCCGCCAACCTGCACATGGCGCCCGGCCAGTCCACCATGGAAGACCTGATCGGCTCCACCGAGCGCGGCCTGTATATCACTCGCTTTTGGTATGTGAATGTGGTGGCCGAACACGATTGCGTGCTCACCGGCATGACGCGCGATGGCACCTTCCTCGTCGAGCGCGGCGAGATCGTGGCCCCGGTGCAAGACCTGCGCTTCACCCAGGCCCTCATCCCGGCGCTAGAACAAACCGCCGCCGTGGGGCGCGAGGCGCGGCCCGTGGGCGGCTTTTACGGCAGTCACCGTCTGCCGGCCCTGAAACTGGATGCCTTCAGGTTCACGGGATGAGAATCGCCGCACCCCCCACCCCCCACATTCCCTAATCACTTTCGCCGGCCTTTGTGCGATAATCTGTCACAGGGGTACACATGTTTCAAGCCATCGCGCGCCGGGGAGCGTCCTTTCTGCTTCCCATCCTTTTGCTTCTCACCGCTGCCCTGCCCACTGCTGCCCAACCTAACGGCGATGTGCCGCAACAAGCAGGCCTGACGGTCGAAGGGCTGCGCCTGGTTGCCGCGGGCGAAACGTTCACCGTGAGCCTCACCGCCTCGGCTGCCCGTGACCTCGCCGCATGGCAGGCCACGCTTCACTTTGACCCGGCTCAACTTCACTACCTCGGCGCCACCACGCCGGCCGCTACCCTGCGCCTCGGCCCGGTGCTGGCAAAGGGCGAGGTGGCCCTGGGCGCCGTGGGCCGCGCCCCCAACACCGATAGCCCCCTGGCCACTGTTTCCTTTGCCGCCCTCACCGGTGGTTGGCCGCAACTCTCCCTGTCCGATACCCAGTGGGTCACCTCTGCCGGCGCCCTTGCCGCCGACCTCCCTGCCGCCCGCCTCGACCTCACCGGCAACGGCGTCGTCACCCAGGCCGACGCCCTTCGCGTCGTCGATGCCTGGATGAGCCTGCGGGCTGAGGGCCTGTGCATCGCCCCCGTCCTCGCCGACCGCGACCTGAACGGCAACGGCTGCATAGACGCCGCCGACGCGCAAATTGCGCTGGCCCACAGCGCCGCGCCGCGTCCGCCGGTCGCCGCCTTGCCCGTCACCTACGTCGTCGATTCCGTCGCCAACGACTCGGACGCCAATAAGGCCGATGGCGTCTGCCAGACCTCCTCCGGCGTGTGCACCCTGCGCGCCGCCATCCAGCAAGCCAACACCCACAGCGGCCCGGAGAATATCAACTTCAACATCCGCAACGGCGATGGCTCCTGTCCGGCGCTTGTGACCCTGCAACCGGCCTCCACCCTGGTGATCGACAGCGTTGAAGGTGTGACCCTCGACGGCTACACCCAGTGCGACGCCTCGCCCAACACCCTCGACGCGGGCGGCAACGCCGTCATCAAGATCGAACTCAGAGGCCCCGGGTTGGTGTTCGTGCGCGGCCTGGAAATTTATTCGCCCAATACCACCGTGCGCGGGCTGGCCATCTACAATTGGGATCGAAACGTTTACGTGGGGGGCAGCGCCGCGGCAGGCAACCTCATCGAAGGCAACTTCCTCGGCACCAACGCCGCGAACGACTTCCAGCTTTTTGTCGACAACCCGACCCGCCTGAATTTCGGCCTGTACCTCTTCAACACCCTCAACACCACCGTAGGCGGCGCCACACCGGCCGCTCGTAACATCATCTCCGGCAACCGCAACGATGGGTTGCACGTCGAAGGCTCGACCACCAATCTGCGGGTGGTGGGCAACATCGTCGGCCTCAAGCAGGACGGCGTGACCCCGCTGCCCAACACCGGCGACGGGGTGGACATCGGCGACGGCGCCCACGACGCGCAGGTGGGCGGCACGGCCGCCGGCGAGCGGAACATCATCGGCGCCAACGAGGGCGACGGCGTGGAGATTTCGCACGACGTTGCCACCCGGAACATCACCATCGCCGGCAACTACATCGGCGTCAACGCCCTCGGCAACGCCCCGGCAGGCAACACCGGCGCGGGGATCACCATCGAAGACACGCCCAACCACATCTATATTTACAACAACGTCATTAGCGGCAATCGCAGCAGCGGCATCAATTTTTATTGGCAGATCACTGACTCCAGCGTGCACGACAACCTCATCGGCGTCGCGCCCGACGGCGTGACCGCCATGCCCAACGGCGCCGACGAGAATGCCGGCCGGGGCCGCAACGGCATCCGGCTGTACACCGGCTCCAGCCGCAACACCATCAGCCGCAACGTCATCGCCTTCAACGCCCTCGACGGCATCTATGTGCTCGATAGCGACACCCTCCGCAACACCTTCAGCCAGAACAGCGTGCACGACAACGGACGCGAGGGCATCGGCCTTTACGAGGCCAACAACAATCTGGCCGCGCCCGTCATCACCAGCGCCGGCCCGGCGCAAGTGGTCGGCGCCGCCTGCGCCTTCTGCCTCGTCGAGGTATTCATTGCCGACAAGAACGCCGTGGACGACCCCGGCAACGACAACTACGGCGAAGGCAAGACGTTTGTGGCGCAAGGCGCCGCCTCCGCCAACGGCAGCTTCACCATTGTCCTGAGCAATGTGAACGTGGGAGACATTCTCACCGCCACGGCCACCGACATCATGGGCAACACTTCGAAGTTCTCGCGCAACGTCATTGCCGCGAACCCGGACACTCCCACAGCCTCACCCACCGCTACCGCCTCGCCCACGGCCACAGCCACGCGCACCCCGACGACCACACGCACTCCAACCCCAACTCTCACCGCCACGCGCACCCCAACGGCCACGCGCACTCCCACCCTCACCGCCACTCCGAACGTCACACCGGGAGTCATCATCTATGCCAGCTCAAACACGGGCGGCACGGCAGGCGGCGTACAATTTGCGGATGAGGACGTTCTGGCCTACAACACCGTCACCCGAACGTGGGCCATGTATTTTGACGGTTCCGATGTGGGGCTGGCGGGCGCCGACGTGGATGCCGTGTTGCCCCTCGCCGATGGCAGCATACTCCTGAGCCTGGATTCCAACCTGTCCGTTCCGGGCGTGGGCGCCGTCACCGGGTCGGACGTGCTGCGCTTTGTGCCGACGGCGTTCGGGCCTACCACCGCCGGCAACTTTGAGATGTACTTCCACGGCGCCGACGTGGGCCTGACCAGCGGCGCCGAAAACGTGGATGCCTTTTCCATCGCCCCCGATGGCCGCCTGATCATGAGCACCTCCGGCAACTTCAGCGTGCCGGGCGTTTCGGGAGCCGAAGAGGACCTGCTGGCCTTTGCCCCGACCCAACTCGGCGCGGTCACCAGCGGCGCGTGGTCGTTTTATTTCGACGGTTCCGATGTTCAGCTGACAACCTTTTCGGAGGATGTATGGGGTGCGTGGATTGACAATGCCAACGGCGACATCTATTTGACCGTGCGGGGGCCGTTCAGCGTCACCGGGGCCACCGGCGACGGCGCAGACATTTTTGTGTGCCACCCGCTCTCGTTGGGCAGCGCTACCGCCTGCACGTTTGGGCCGGGCCTGTTTTGGGACGGATCGGCCAACGGGTTCGCCGGCGAGGTATTGGACGCTTCTGCTATCGGGCGGTGACTTACAGCCCGGCCACGGCCACGATCTCTGCTGCCAGTTCTTCCGGCGCCCGGCGTCCATCCAGCACGTGCCAACCGGCGAGGCCTGTCAGCGCCTCATACTGCGCCAGCCGTTGCTTCAGCAATTCCGGCGGATAACGGTACGGATCGGCTTTTTGTTGTGATCGCTGCGCCGACTCGTCGACGGGCACCAGCAACAGAAACGCATGATCGGGCGATGGCGCCCAGCGCGTCAATTGCCGCCATATCCACCAGCGCTCGATTGGGAACTCCGGAAACATCGTCCGGAAATCCACCAGCGTATCCCACACATACCGGTCACAGATAATGACGCGCTTCCGCCGGCGGTGCCACCGCAACTGCACCCCGTAAATCCACAGCAATTCGGCCGTGGCAAGCCAGAGCCACACGATTCGCACCCACCGGTATTTCACCTTGCGGGAACGGAACAGTCGTTGACCCACCCCCGCCACCGGCCCCCCGGCGGCCCGGCGGAAGGAACGCCTCAGCAACTCAAACAGCGGCGTCGAGCCGCCGCGCGTCCAAATGTAGATCGGCGTGACCCAGCAGCGGCGAAGATGAGCCAGCAGCAGGTGGATCTGTGTCGATTTGCCCGCAGCATCCAGGCCGCTGAATGTAATGAGCATGAGTCTCCCGTAGCAGCGCCCGCAGACCGACGCGGTCTTTGAGACCGCGTCGGTCTAGCCGATAAACCGGCAAATGGTTTCCGCCGACGTGTACTAGTAGTTCGCCAACTTTGGATCGCATAGTCGTAACTTAGCCCCTTGTGGGCGGCGCACGCGCACAAGGCGCTAAGCTACACAGCGTTCTAACATTGGCGGACTACTAGCCCATTGTTTTTTTAGTCAGCACCCATATTGGGATTTTGCGCCCCGCCGCGCGCGCCTCGTACGCCGCATAACCCGCATACAGCCCCACCGCCCGTCGCCAGTAGGCCGCGCGCTGCTCCGGCGCGGCCTCACGCGCGGCGTACACTTCTTCGCGCCCGCCAAACTCCACCATCGCCTCGGGATGCGCCCGCAGGTTGTAGTGCCACGCCGGGTGATGCCGGTTGCCGAAAAACGAGGCCACCAGCACCACGGTGGCCCCATCCATCAAAGCCACCAGCGGCGTTGTCCGTTTCCGCCCGCTCTTCGCCCCCACCGTCGTCAACATCGCAATGGGCAGCCCGGTCAACGCGCTCGCCAGCGAGGCCCGGCCTTTCGACCACTTCAGCGAGGGGCGATCCACAATGTGCAGCGTGTGCGCCAGCACCCACGACATGGGGCGCAGCGAGGCAAGGCGCTGCACCAGCCGCTGCCACCCCATTGGCTCACTCACGCCTTCGCCTCGCACAACTGCAAACCCGAAGAAGCCGCCGGCCGAATGGCCGCCCCGCAATTCGCGGAGTTCGGTTCATGCAAAAGAGTCATAGCCATCCGTCCGGGCCGTTGTGACCGGCCCCGCCTATGGTGGTATTGGAGGGTCTTTCCAAAGTCCATTGACAAAAGGCCATGCCTGTGCGCGTGGGAGCGGGTTGCACCCACGATGGCATGGAATTGCGGCAGGCCCGCTCGCGGCTACAAGCTCGCGGCTACAAGCCGCTCCTACGGCAAGCCGCTCCTGCCATTTCATGGCCTGTCGCCGACTTTGGAAAGGCCCTCGGTGGTATTGTAGCCGAACTTCCTCCCTCGGCAAATCTCAGCTATACTCTACGGCTGATGATCTTCCTCGGCATCGACCCCACCGCCGGGCGCCGCCCCCTCAACTATGCCCTCCTCGACGGCAAGCTCAACATCGTGGCCGAGGGCGCCGGCCAACTCGACGACCTGCTGCAAGTCATTGCCCCCTACCCCGACATCCTCTGCGCCGTGGATGCGCCCTTGCGCCCCAACCTCGGCCTCATGACCGACCCCGAAGTGCGCCGCCAGTTCGGCCTCTCGGCCAAATCCAAAACGTGGACCCACTACCGCGTGTGCGAATTTGAACTGCGGCGGCGCAACATCAGACTTTACAACACCCCCGTCGAAACGGACGCCCCCTCGTGGATGCAATCCGGCTGGCAGCTTTACGCCCAACTGCAGGCCGCCGGTTTCGCCGTGTACCCCGCCGACTCTGCCTCGCGCCGGCTTTTTGAAGCCCACCCCCACGCCACCTTCACCGCGCGGCTCGGCCACCTCCCCTACCGCAAAGACATCCTCGAAGGCCGCATGCAGCGCCAACTCGTGCTGTACGACGAAGGCGTGCAATTGCCCGACGCTTTGGAAACGCTGGAAGAGATCACCCGCCATCACCTCTTGCGCGGCACACTGGCCCTGCGCGGCCTGCGCGCCCACGACGAACTTGACGCCCTCGCCACCGCCCTCACCGCCTACTTTGCCCACACCCGCCCCCGAGAGATCACCCTCGTGGGCAGCCCGGTCGACGGGCAAATCGTCATCCCGGTCGCGCAACTCAAAGATCACTACGAATAAACCTCCCGCAAGCGGGCGCAATGAAACTCCACCACAGCCTGCACTCGCCCCAATTTGACGACACGGTTGTATTGCTGCATGGAATGGGATCGTGCGCGGACGATTGGCTGCTGCAAGTGCCCCTGCTGGCAACCCGCTACCGGGTGGTGGCCCTCGATGCGCGGGGGCACGGGAACAGCCCCAAACCCCCAGGCCCCTACAGCATCCCCCAAATGGCCGACGACGCCGTGGAAACATTGGACTGGCTGGGCATCGGCGCGGCGCACGTCGTCGGGCTTTCCATGGGCGGCTGCACCGCCCTGCAACTCGCCATTGCCCACCCCTCCCGTGTGCGCTCGCTCGTCATCGTAAACAGCTATGCCCGGGTGCAGCCTGCCGGATGGCGTGGCGCGCTGCGCTTCCTCCAGCGCGCCTGGGCGCTGACCTTTGGCAGTATGGACGAGGTGGCCGAACCGGTGGCCTATTCCATGTTCCCGAAACCGGAGCAAGCCGAACTGCGCCGGATTGCCCACGCCCGCATTGCCGGCAACCCGCGCGGCCCCTACCGCGCCGCACTCATGGCCTGCGTCACCTTCAACGCCCTGCCGCAGTTGAGCTGCGTGGCCTGCCCCACCCTCATCGTCGCCGGCGACCGCGACCTCACCGTGGCCCTGCCGCTCAAACAGCAACTTCGGCAAGGCATCCCCGGCGCAGAACTGCGCCTCATCCCCGATTCCGGCCACGCCACCCCCGTCGACCAGCCCGAGCCATTCAACCGCGCGCTGCTGGAATTTCTGTCCCGCCATTAAACAGGTAGGGGCGTTCAATTGAACGCCCCCACGCAATTGAACGCCCCGCCCGGAAACCCTGGCAGCAATTCGCTCAGTGAGTTTTGGCCAGCTTCACCGAGTCGTTGAACCTGTTCACCGTCTCGTCCACGTCCTGCTCCGACAGCGCCTCGCATATAAAGAACGGCTCGCGCCCGTCGAACTCCATATCAATGCCCATGCTGAACATATGCATGGCGATCCTCTCGTACAGGGCGTTATTGCCCGAAGTGGCATCGCGGAAATCCTGGGGCTTGGTCACCTTCGGCTCCAAAATCACCCCGAACATCGCGGGTACGCCGGCAAACGTGTGTGACACCCCGGCCTCGGTCAGCACATCGTGCATCCCGTCCATCAGCCGTTGGCCGCGCTCGCGGATGGTGTCGAGCGCGGGGGTGGTTTCCAGCACTTCCAATGTGGCGGCGGCTGCCGCCGTGCCCACCACATTGCCGCAATAAGTGCCGCCGTGGGCCACGCCGCCGGGGCCAATCACGCTCATCACGTCGGCAGTGCCGGCAATGGCCGCAATGGGGAAGCCGTTGCCCAAGCTCTTGGCATAAGCGTACAAGTCGGCCTTCACGCCGAAGAACTCCGCCGCCCCGCCTTTGGCAATGCGGAAGCCGGTTTTTACCTCGTCCATAATCATCACGATGCCGTGTTCGTTGCACAGGTGTCGGATGTGCTGCATGAAGCCCGGCTCGGGCATCAGCCCGTACACGTTGCCCATGATCGGTTCCACCATAATGGCGGCCACTTCGTGCGAATGATCGCGCACCAGCCGCTCCAGCCCCTCAAAGTCGTTGAACCGGCTGAGCAGCACCAGGTCGCGGTTCATGCCGGGCATGCCCGAACTGTTGGGCACGGGCACCGGGCTGCGCCGCGAGCCGCCTGAGCCTGGGACCATGTTAGCCGTAGACCACAGGGCGTAGTCGTACGAGCCGTGATAGCTGCCTTCGAATTTGACGATCTTCTCGCGGTTGGTATAGCCCCGGGCGATGCGCATGGCGCTCATGGTAGCCTCGGTGCCCGAATTGGCAAACCGCACCTGATCCACGCCGGGGCACATACGTTTGATGCGCTCGGCCACTTCGATCTCCAGCGGGTGAGTGTGGGCGTAGAGGGTGCCGCTGCCAATGGCCTGGGCCACGCGGCTGTTCACCCGGGGATCGCCGTGGCCCAGGATGATGGGGCCGAACGCCAGCCGGTAGTCGATATACCGGTTGTCGTCCATGTCCCACAGGTATGCGCCTTCGCCGCGCTTGACGACCAGCGTGTGGTCATCGCCGTTATATCGGAAGTTGGACGTTACCCCTAAGGGCATTGCCTTACGCGCTCGTTCAAAAGTGGCGCGGGTTTGCGTGTGTAATAGAGTCATGAAGCTTCTCCTGTGTATTATTTGGTTGAAAACCAAAGGCTGGTTGCGAGCCGAAACACCAACAGCAAGGGGTGCTGTTCAGGAAAAGAGATCAGGCATCACCGGTGGTCCATTGCTTGCGCGCGAAATCGCGATGCACAAGCGGGCCGCCAAAAAGGGAAATCAAGATGTCACATTCTCTATTAATAGCCGGGCAGTACGCCGGCTCGGGTGAGAGGTTTAAGATGTATTGTATCTGATTAAGCGCCGAAACCAAACAGACTATTGCCCTCCTGTCCCCGTCATTTTATTGTTAACTGGCGTCGAGCTTCTGCAGAATTTCCCAGGCAAATCGTTCTGATCGGTCGAGCACGTCCGGGTCCACGTTGGAAAAATCGTCGCGCACGGTGTGGAAGTTAGGCGGCATGCCGCTCTTGGGGTCAAAGTTGAGCAGGCCCAGCACGCGCTGTTTATGCACGGCGCACATGGAAACTTCCGACGACAGGCCCTTGTAGTGCCACGGTTTGGCCTCCAGCTCCGGGTGCTCCTTGGCCACCGCATCCGCCAAAGCCACCAGCCCGGGATCACTCCTGAGAGGAGTGAGAAGGGTTTCCGACAAAACATAGTTGACGTCGGAATTTTTGCCGCCGATGTTGTCGAGCACCAGATAATCTGCGTCGGCGGCTTCGGCTTGGGCGTGCCGCTTCAGCCAATCGGCCATGCCGTAACAGTCCACCTCTTCGGTGCCGGTGTTCACCAAAAAAACCTGGGTGTGCGTCAGCGGTTCGCGCTTGAGCCGCTCGGCCAGCGCCAGCACGCCCGCCGCGCCGGTGGCGTTGTCGTTGGCGCCCTTTACGTAGGGCGTGGTATCGGGCTGCACGGTGAACACCAGAGCGGCCACCAGCAGCAGGTTCAGCGCCGCGGCAATCGTCCTCAGCAGCGGGTCGGTGTTGAAAATGCCATAGACGAACAGGCCAAGCAACACCAACTGGGCCACGCCCAGCGCGCTGGTCAGCGCCTGAAAGACGCGCCACAGCGTCACTGATTGCATGGCCAGCGCCGTGCGGTGCGTATCCACGTGGCCGCTCACCACCACCCGCCGCTTCACTTCGCCCGTGGGCTGGGCCGCAACCCAAACATTCTGGCTTTTGGCCGAAGGAACAAACCACCGGAGCGGGTTATCGAGGTGGGAGATATTCAAAAAGAACGACGCCACCACGACCAGCCCTATGGCCGAGGCCCCCAGCGCGCCGGCAGAGGCGTTAGGCCCCCGGCCCGCAAAGAAAAACAGGGCCGTCGCCAGCATCATGGCGCCGATGGCCACGGCATACGTCAGCCACGCGCTCACGCAGGCGTAATGCTCCTCCCAATGCGTCTCGTAACCCAGGCCCTCCAGCGTCTGCTTGCAGTACTCATGAGCCTGCCGCTCATCGGCCGTGGTGCTGCCGCGCGGGCCAATGACCTCGGTGAAGTGCTTTACGTGGGCGAGCGCAATATCAGACATGGGCAACCGGTCTCCTCTGACGAGTGGCGCAAAAAACGGGACACAGACGGAGAGCGGCCTCAGGCTGTGTCCCGGCTTTGAAACACCTTCTACTTCTTGCGCTTGGCAGCGGTCTTCTTTTTGGCGGCCGGCTTTTTGACCGCTTTTTTAGCCGCAGCCTTCTTCTTGGGAGCAGCTTTTTTGGGAGCGGCCTTCTTCTTCGCAGTCGCCTTCTTGACTGCGGCCTTGCGCCTGGCCGCCGGTTTAGGGGCGGCCACTGGCGCGGGCGCCATTGCCGGGGCCGCGGGTTCGGCAGGGGCCTGCGTCGGCGTGGGCATTGGCTGGGATTCGTTGGGCATGTTCATGGTTCTCTCCTTAGTATGGGGTGACGACTCTCGGCCGTCCGTGGGGGATGAGCCCACGAGCGAGGCCAAGTCAAGACGCTCAAGCGTTGCCCGGGTGGGGTTGCCAGTTGCCTGATCCCATCCCGACATTTCATAGTAAGCATCCTGCGCCCGTTCCATTTCTTCGGGAGACAAAGTCACCCCGGCGGTGGGGCCTTCGCCCTGCAGAGCTTTATAGAATTTCCTGGGTAGTTTGTCGGCTGTGCGGTCAAGGCCCTCGCGCGCATTGAAGGCGCGCATCATGTTGAGGCGGCGCTCACCCACGGCCATCAGCTCATCAATCGTAAAGTCGCCCCAGCCGGTCACGGCGTTCACCAGCTCCACCGTTTCCTGCGGGCCGTACAGCGTCCACGCCGGCCCCCACACAAACTGGCACAAATCTGCCGAGTCAAGGAAAGAATAGAAATGCTGGGTCTTCTGCGCAAATTTCACTTTGTCGTCGTCGAGTGAGCGCGGGGCCAGCGCATGATCCATGCCCAGCATCTTCAGGCGGCCCATGTACAGGTCCGACGCGCCCTCTTCCACCATGGGGTCATGCTCCGACGACTGGTGATCGGCCCCGAAGGGCAGCACGGCATAGATCAGCCCCAAGCTGCGCTTGGCCTGCGGCATGTGGGCCGGGGCCTCGGTTCCTTTGACCGTGATGAGCAGGTCGTGACCTTTGCCCAGCCGGTCGGCGGCGCGGCGCGAACCTTCGGCCAGCACATCGCCAAAGCCTTCGCGCAGGGCAATCATCCCGGTCATCTGCACCATGGCTTCGGCGTTGCCGTAGCGCAGCGGCAGGCCCACTTCGGCCTCGGTGAGCACGCCGTTCTTCATGCAATCCATGGCCCAGGCAATGGTGGCCCCCACGCCAATGGTGTCCATGCCGTATTCGTTGCAAATCTGGTTCGCCAGCGCCACGGCGGCTAAATTGTCCACGGCGCAATACGAGCCAAAGGTGGAAAGGGTTTCGTATTCCGGGCCGCCGTACTTGCGCTTGACCGGGACGCCGTTGAAGCTGGTCTCCACCACACGCTTGCAGTTCACCGTGCAGGCATAGCAGGTGTCGCGCTCTTTGAGGATGGTTTCGGTCATCACTTCGCCCGATATCGGCTCAAAGCCTTCGAACTGTCCGGCGTCGTAGTTGAACGTTGGCAACGTGCCAATGGAGTTCTGGAAAGATACAACCCCGGCTGTGCCGTGAAGTTTCAATCCGGCCACGTCGGGGTTGCCGTCGACCGAGGCCGCGCCCCACTTGGCCAGTTCGTTGATCTTCCTGGGATCGTGGGTGGCGAGGCGCTTGCTCTTGCCCCGCGCCACCACGGCCTTGAGGTTCTTGCTGCCCATCACCGCGCCCATGCCGGTGCGACCATTGGCGCGGGTGCTCATGTTCATGATGGCTGCCGTGCGCACGAGGTTCTCGCCGGCCGGGCCGACTTGCATCACTTCAACCTTGTCGTCGCCCAGTTCGGCTTTAAGCATGGTTTCGGCGTCGTGGGTGGTTTTGCCCCACAGGTGCGAGGCGTCGCGCAGTTCCGGCTTGCCGTCCGAAATCCACAGGTAAACGGGCCTGGGCGATTTGCCGGTGACCACGAGGCCGTCGAACCCGGCGAATTTGAGTTCCGCCGGAAAGAAGCCGCCGCACTGCGAGTCGCCGATGCCATCGGCCAGCGGCGATTTGGCATTGGCCGTGAGGCGGCTTTGGCCCGAAATGGGCGTGCCGGTGAGCACCGAGAGCATGAGCGTGAGCACGTTATCGGGGCCGAGGGGGTCGGCGCCGGGACTCAGGGTGTTGAGGATGTAGTGCATCCCCATGGCCGAGCCGCCGAGGTACTTGCGATAGAAGTTCGCCGGCGGGGTCTCCACGGTCAGTTCGCCGGTGGTGAGGTTGACGTGCAGAATTTTTCCGTTGTAGCCGTTGGGCATGATGGTCTCCTTGAAGGATTTCGCCTAGTTTTCTTTACATGACAAATTCTTCCAATACTGCAACGACCTCGGTGGCCGTCGGTCTTGCCTGGGGAGACTTATCAAGTGAGGACATTATGAGACTATCAACTTTCTCTGGTAACTCTTTGCAAATTGAGCGGGGTTGCGGTGGGGTCCGATGGAGGATAGCTTCTATCACTGCTCTCTCTGACAGGCCATCAAAGGGTAGTTTGCCCACAACCATTCTGTATAAAACAACACTTAAGCTATATACATCGGCGTTTGGTAGATGTATTGTTTCTGTAAGGGGCTCAATACCCCACATGAGCCTGACCCGTTCAGGCGGAGCATAGACAATCGTCAAAGCATCCAGCTTCTTCTTTTTTACCTTAGCTGCGATACCGAAATCGATCATAACCGGATCCGGCCAGTAACTAGCGCGGAGTTTCTGGCGAAAGAGTATGTTTTGAGGCTTAACATCATTGTGCGCGAACCCCTCTGAGTGAATATATTCTAGAGCAAGAGCAACTCTATAAGCAATTCGCGCAGCATCGCGCCAATCTAATTGTTTCAACTTGCATAGATATTCTTCTAAAGAGCCGCCCGACAAGTACTCCATCACGAGGAACCACGGTTGACCTTTCACTTCCAGTGCTCGTGCTACGAAAATTTCCCGTTTTGGACTCCGAGATACAGGCAGTATTTGAACAATATTAGTATGTTGGAAATGCCGGAGAATCTCGGCTTCGCTTTTTATTGCCACATCGAAATGGAGGTCATTCACAGAGCGGCTCACCTTCAGTACAACATGTTCCTTTGGTAAAGCCTTGGGTGACGCCTTAAGGACATAAGCCATTCCCCCTTTGTGCAATACAGAGCGAATCACATATGGACCAATTTCCTTAATCGACCGAATATTGGTAAGGCCATCAAGACTCCGCAGAAGGTTACTCAAGTACATCGTGACCTGCACTTATTCTATGATTGCGAGCTGTCTGTGTGCTTACTCGCATTTCCGGGCTCGGCAATCTGAAACCTGAGCCTAATTCCACCTCGCTCAACTGGCGCTAACTCGATTTCATCACCATCACGAAGAAGTGGCTCATCCTCTTCGATTTGAACGCCATTTACGAAAGTCCCATTTGAGCTACCCTCATCTCTAATCTTGAATTCACCGCCAGCGTCTATGATTGTGCAATGTAACCCACTAATGGGACTCCGTTCCTCCTCGGTATGAAAGAGAAGCTCAGAAACACGCCTGTCGCGGCCTATAGGGGTTGTTCCGTATAAGGGGAATCTGTCCCTGCCACTCACACCTGCTACAACGACCAGAAACGCTTTAGGGTTAACCTTGCGAATTCGCAAAGTGGCTCTTGTTGTAATCTCGCGAACCGCCTCGCCCACAAACTGTCCAGCCTCCCAAGCAGCAGCCCTTCCGACAACGATTCCTATCATGCCGCCCACCAAGAGAACAACACCCACGACCCTGGCTGAAGTAAAGATCGAGAAGAGCAGAATCGTCCCAGCAATCACCAGGATTATTGCTTGTAAGAAAATAAATCTTGGTGCGAGTCTCATAGCAACACCCCTCAAGATGCTGGCACTGAACCAGCAACGAAAAGCACAATCACTATATTCGCAATCATCAGCAGCAATACTGTGTAGAAAACCATTGAAATAGAATGGGATAGCGGCGAGAGCAGATGCCAGAGAGGTCGCTCTTCTTTCCTGAGAATATCGAGTATTGCCAACAATACCGTCATGAATGCTAACACATCATACAACGACACCAGCGCTGACACTAAAGGTATGGGAGCAAAAAATGGATTTATCTTAGACAGTGGAATGGATTTCATGCCGCTGACGAAAGGCAAAAATGCGGCGAGGGCCGACGTGACCACAAAGAGGGTAATCGAAGCTGAAAGAACATCCCCGCTATGATCATCCATGGCGTTTCCTCATTGCTCTGAAACTAAATCAGGCGGTGGATTCATTTAGCAGCCATCCATTCAGAAACTCGCGGGCAATCTTCCAATCCAGCCAATCTTCTTCCTCTGCCACTACAGCTTGAGCCACTTCCTTCTTCTGCTCCGGCTCGAGATGCCCGTCGACCAGCAGCGCCGAACGCTCTTTGAGATAGGCGCTGAACTGCTCAAAGGTCATGCCGTAGCGCTTCTCGAGCGAGCCTATCCGTTCGCGGTAACGGTCAATCTGGCGCAAGACGAAATCGGCAACAAGTTCGCTGACCGCCTCTTCGGTTGAGGCAAAGGCTTTGTGCCGGATCAGCGGTTCCACTAGAGCCATCACTTCTTTGTCAGTCATAGTCAACAACTCCATTGGCTGGATTTTACAGGATTACCCACAGTCCAGTCAAAGCAATCCGTAACATGCCAGATCACGCGTCTTTCGACGTCAGCCGGTGCGCCAGCAGGATCGGGATGGCGGTAATGGCGATCACGAAAACGGCCACCACGTTGGTGACGGGCCGGTCGCGCGGCCTCACCAGCTGGCTGAATATCCAGATGGGCAGTGTGGCCTGTTGCCCGGCGGTGAAGGTGGTGACGATGACTTCGTCAAACGAGAGGGCAAAGGCCAGCATGCCGCCCGCCAGGAGCGCGGTGGCGATGGCCGGCAGCACGATGTAGCGAAAGGTCTGGAAGCTGTTCGCGCCGAGGTCCATCGAGGCTTCGATTTGCGAGGCGCTGGTGCGCCGCAGGCGGGCGATGACGTTGTTGTACACGGTCACCACGCAGAACGTGGCGTGGCCGACGACGATTGTCCAATAGCTGAAATTCAAATCCAGCAAACTGAGGGCCGAGCGCAGGGCAATGCCGGTAACGATGCCCGGCAGAGCAATGGGCAGAATGACCAGAAACGATATGGCCTCGCGCCCGAAGAATTTACTGCGGTAGATCGCCAGCGCGATCAGGCTGCCCAACGTCAGGGCGATGGCCGTGGCCACCCCGGCCACTTTCACCGAGAGCCACAAGGCCTGCCACAAATCCGCGCGCGCCCAGGCTGTGGGGAACCATCGCAAAGTGAGGCCGGGCAGGGGGAAGGTGTAAGTTCGATCGTCGGTCGTGAACGAGTACAGAAGAATGATCGCCAGCGGGACGTGCAGAAAGAGCAGCGCGCCGACGGTGGCGATGATCAAAGCTGGCGGCTTGCGGGAGGTGTTCGTCATGCTAGAGCGCCTCAAATGCGCCAAGCTTTTTGGCGATAATCAAATAAACTGCCATGATGACCATGGGCACGGCGGTGAGCGCGGCGGCCATCGGCACGTTGCCGGCCGTGCCCTGGTGCGAGAGCACGGCCTGCCCGAGAAAATAGCTGGAGTTGCCGATGGTGCCGGGAATGATGAAGTCGCCCAGCGTGAGCGAAAAGGTGAAAATGGAGCCGGCCACCACGCCGGGAAAGGCCAGCGGCAGAATGACCTTGCGGAAGGTCTCGGCCGGCCGCGCGCCGAGATCGCCCGAGGCGTCGATCAACGATTGTGGCACGCGCTCCAATGCGGCCTGGATCGGCAGGATCATGTAAGGCAGCCAGACGTACACGAATACCAGCCACATGCCCAGCATGGACACGGACAGCGATGGCCCGCCAATGACGGGCAACTGCAAAATCCGGTCGAGCGCCCAGTCGAGGCGCAATTGGGAAATGAACCAACTGACGATGCCCTCTTTGGCGAGGATCAATTTCCACGCATACACGCGGACAAGGTAGCTCGACCACAGCGGCAGCAGAACCGCCAGATACAGCGCGGCCTTGGCTCGGCCCTCGGCATGGCGAGCCATGTAATACGCCACCGGAAACGCCACCAGCGCGCAGGCCAGGGTAACAGCCGCGGCCATGCCGGAGGTGCGGATCATGATGTCGATATTGGCCGCGGTGAATAATTGAGAATAGGTGTAGAGGGTGAAACGCCGCACGACCTGTCCGGTGAAATCGTCGAGGCGGAAGAAACTCTGCAACAGCAAAGCGAACAGCGAGCCGACGTACACCACGCCCAGCCACAACAGCGGCGCGGCCAGCATGGCCGCCAGCGTCAACCCCGGACGGAGGTAGAAGAAGGTTGAGAGCCTGTGCCAGAGGCTTTTGCGAGTCGGTGAGGAGGTCGCCATTTTATAGAGGTTGGAGATTAGAGGTCAGAGGTTGGAAGTTCGAAATTGGCGTCCAATCTCTAACCTCTAATTGCCAACCGGCCTCACATGCGCCTTCTGCCACACCAGCCGCACAGCGCGCCCGCGCGCCGCCAGCACGTCCATGGACGTGGTGCGTAGGTTCTGCTCGACCACAGTCAAATCACTGCCGCCGCTCAGTTCGACCAGATAGCGGGTATGCATGCCCAGATAGATCACATCCCGGATGCGGCCTTCGACCGAGTATTCGTCGCCGGAGACCGGCTGGCCGAGATCGCGGAGTTGAATCTTTTCCGGGCGAATTGAAAACGTCTGCGCCGAGCCGGTGATGGCCTGGGCGATTTCGCCGCGGATCAGGTTGGAGACGCCGACGAACCCGGCCACGAAGGCCGTCGCCGGGTGTTCGTAAACTTCCGCCGGCGAGCCGATCTGCTCGATCTTGCCAAGGTTGAACACGGCCAGCCGGTCACTCATGGTCAATGCTTCTTCTTGATCGTGCGTCACAAAAACAAAAGTAATGCGGACTTGCCGTTGAATGGCTTTTAATTCAATCTGCATTTGCTGGCGCAGCTTGAGGTCGAGCGCGCCGAGCGGCTCGTCGAGCAGGAGCACGCGGGGGTGGTTGATGAGGGCCCGGGCCAGCGCCACGCGCTGGCGCTGGCCTCCCGAAAGCTGGGAGGGTCTGCGGCCGGCCAGGCCGGGTAGGCGCACCAATTCGAGCATTTCGCCAAGGCGCTTGTCGCGCTCCGGCTTCGGCACTTTCTTAATCATCAGCCCATAAGCCACGTTTTCGCCCACCGTCATGTGAGGAAAGAGGGCGTAATCTTGAAACACGGTGTTGACATCGCGCTCGTAGGGGGGGAGGTTAGCCACTTCCTCACCGTGCAGTTGTATGCTTCCGGCGGTGGGCTGTTCGAAACCGGCGACCAGCCGCAGGCAGGTCGTTTTGCCGGAACCGGATGGGCCGAGCAGAGAAAAAAATTCGCCGTCATTGATGTCGAGGCTGACGCCGTCTACGGCTTTGACTTCGCCGAAGTGGCGGCTCACGTTGACAAAACTGACGGCGGGGGCGGGACTGGATGATGAATGAGTCACAATGGCTGAGGGGCTGTGGCTGATGGCCGCTTCGCGCGGCTTGCGGCAGAGAGCCGGTGGCGCAAAGCTGCCGCCACCGGCCATCTGCTATTTACCGTTTGCTGTTAGCGTCCGCCGATCACCGCAATGTAATTCGTCACCCATTCGTGATAGGGCACGCATTCCATGCGGCCATCGCCGCAGTCGGTGGTGGGCGTCTTCCAGAAGGAAATCTTGTCGAAACTGCCCAGGCCGTTGGTGTCACAACCGGCGTCGGTGAGCAGTTCGTTGCCCGTGCAGGCATCCAGCACCGCCGGCACCGAGCCAAACCAGGCGGCCAGATCACCCTGCAATTTCGGATTGAGCGACCACTCCATCCACTTGTAGGCGCAGTTGGGGTGCTTCGAGTCGATGGCCATCATCGTGGTATCGGCCCAGCCGGTGGCGCCTTCCGACGGAACCACGCTGGCAACCGGCACGCCGCTGAATTGCAGGAAGTTCACCTGGAACGGCCACGAGCTCGAGGCGGCCACGCCTTCGTTGGTGAAGTCGTCCATTTGGATGAAGGCGTCGTGCCAGTAGCGGCCGACGAGCGCCCGTTGCTGGCGCAGAAGATCAAGCGAGGCATTGAACTGATCGCGAGTCAATGCATACGGGTCTTTGATGCCCAGTTCGGGGTTGTGCGCCTTGAGGTACAGTGCGGCGTCAGCCACGTAGATCGGGCCGTCGTAGGCCTGCACGCGGCCGGTGTTGGATTCGCCGTCGGGCAGAGTAGTTTCTTCGAACACCACGTTCCAGCTATCAGGCGGGGTGTTGCCGAACACGTCGGCGTTGTACATCAATACGTTGGCGCCCCACTGATACGGCGTGCCGTAGTGTTTGCCGCCTACCGTGTGCCAGGGCGCATCCTGCAGGCGCGGGTCAACTTTGCTCCAGCTCGGGATGAGGCTGGTGTTGATTTCCTGCATCTTGCCGCCGGAGATGAGGCGGTTGCTGGCGTCGCCGGAAGCGGTGACGAGATCAAAACCGCCTTCGTTCATGAGCGCGACCATTTCATCGGACGTGGCAGCGGTCTTGACCGTCACTTTACAGCCGCTGTCTTTTTCGAACTGGGTCACCCAGTCGTAATTGGGATCTGTTTCACCGCGTTCAATGTAACCGGCCCAGGCGACGATGGACACTTCGCCTTCGCCAGTGCCGACCGATTGCACCGGCCCGCCGGCCGGGGCCGGGGTGGCTGCGCCGCCGCAGGCGGCCAACAAGATGCTAGCCAGCGCCAGTCCCCCAAAATACTTGCTAATCAGCTTGGTGTTCACTGCCTTCTCCTCTTGAATGGTGAATGTCGCTCGTTGAAATTGTGATCGCGCAAGAATGCGTTATGCGGAACGAATGAGGTTTATCACCTGCCCTTCGGTCAGAATTCACAGGTTGCATACGGCTAAAGTAAGTATAGTGATTTTAGATATGGAGTCAATCTGTCGTTTTTTAACAGCAGGTTTTATGAATTGAGCGGATCAATCTGCCGAATTCGTGGAATCCGTTTGTTCTCCCGGCAATCCGACAATCAATGCCAGCGGGCCGACGGCCAACAGCCACATGGCCCACTGCAGGCCGAAGGCGTCGGCCAGGCGGCCCACGGCCAGCGGCACAAACAGGCTGAAGATGTTGGCGATGGAGCCGGCCGCCACCGCCACGCCCGATTGCCCCGGCAGGGCCTGATAGCTTTTGGCGCGCAGGGTGCTATACCAGCCTGCCGTGCTGAAGCTGACCACGGCGATGAGGGGGTATTTGACCCAGACTACCGGCGCCAGCAAAAACGAGGCGTAGGCGGCCAACACCACTACGGCGCTGATCCTCAGCACGCGCAAGCCGCTCACCCGCTCCAACAATGGGACGAGCAGGGCATCGCCCGCCAGCCCGGCCACGGTGAACAAGGCCGCCGCCCCGCTGGCTGCCGCCAGACTCGCCCCGGCCACGTCGTGGAAATACAGCCCGGTCACTTCCAGCAGTTTATCCAGCATGAAGTCCGCCATTTCGGTGAGCAGCAGCCAGCGCAGGAGCGTTGGGCTGGTGAGGGCGCGCCACAGTTTGCCCACCGGCACAGACACCTCCGACGCGCCGGCGTGGTTATTGAACGAAATGCGCGCCAACGCCGCGGCATACACCCCGGCCATGCCGGCCAACGCCCAGTACAGGCCGCGCCAGCCGTAGCCGAAGTAAAATGCTGCCGTGGCGACCAAGGGCGCTACGGCCACCCCAATGGCCCCCAGCAAAACCCACCGGGCCATCGTCTGTTCGGCGCGATCCGGGTTGAGGTCGATCACCGTGGCCTGGGCCAGATTCACATAGGCGCCGCTGGCCGTGCCTAGAATGCAGAAAGCCAAAAGCAGCAGGCCAAACGTTTGGCCGAGGGCGACCATGAACAGGCCGAGCACGGTGGCAACGATGCCGCCCATGACGAGCCGTTTGCGATGGCGGGTGTCGCCCAGCAAGCCGACGAGCGGCTCGCACACCACGCCCACCAGCGCGGGCGCGGTGAACAGCAGCCCGACCTGCGTGTACGTGAGGGCCAGATCGGTTTTGAAGTATGGCACGACGGCGCTGTGCAGGCCGTAGATCAGTTCGTCCAGCAGTTCCACGCCGTAGAGGGCCATGAGGAACAGCGGCAGTCGGCGTCGAAGGGTATTCAGTTTGGCAAGCATTGAGAACTCCTGTGTGTCTAGCTATCAGCGGTCGGCGGTCAGCTAACAGCCAACAACAGGAGGAGCGCGGGAGGCAGGCGTCAAGGCCTCAAAGGTCTTGAAGACCTTTGAGGTCTGAAGGGCGAGTTAACGGGGAGGGTGGAAGGCGCAAGTTGACATGGCTGAGAGTTTAATGAGGTTGCCGGGTTGAGTCAAGAAAGTAATTGCGCTCCAATCCGCTCCGCCGGAATCCCGGTTGCCAAACTACCCGCACTTCTGTACAATCGCCCCACGGCGATACCGCCAGTGCGCCCCTCTCGACCGGGAGACTCTCTTGTGACAGAATTTGCAGTGGAACTCCGCAACGTTTCCAAACGTTTCCCCGGCCCGTCGGGCGAAATCGTCAACGCCGTCCGCAATGTTACGATGCAAATCCGGGACGGCGAGTTTTTTTCCATGCTCGGCCCCTCCGGCTGCGGCAAGACCACCTCGCTCCGAATGATTGCCGGGTTTGAGCTGCCCACTGAGGGCGAGGTGTACATCCACGGCAAAGCTCTGGGGCAAACCCCGCCTTTTCAGCGCCCGGTAAACACCGTCTTTCAAAATTACGCGCTCTTCCCGCACATGACCATTGGCGAAAACGTGGCCTTTGGGCTGGAGATGAAGCGCGTGCCCAAAACTGAGATTGAGGGCCGGGTCAAGCAGACGCTGGAAATGGTGCGCCTGCCCGGCTACGAAAAGCGGCGCCCCCGGCAAATGTCCGGCGGGCAGCAGCAGCGCGTGGCCCTGGCCCGGGCCCTCGTCAACCACCCCGAAGTGCTGCTGCTGGACGAGCCGCTGGGCGCGCTCGACCTCAAGCTCCGCAAAGAGATGCAATTGGAACTCAAGAAGCTCCAGCGCGAAGTGGGCATCACCTTCGTCTACGTCACCCACGATCAGGAAGAAGCCCTCACCATGAGCGACCGCATCGCCGTGATGTCGGGCGGGGTGGCGCTGCAAATCGGCAACAGCACCGACATTTACGAGCGGCCCAACTGCAAATTCGTGGCCGACTTCATCGGCGAAACCAACTTCCTCAACGGCAAAGTGAAAGAGCAGCGCGGCTCGCTGGCAGAGGTGGACCTGCCCGGCGGCCTGAGCGTGCAGGCCCAGTCCGAGGGAACCCTCACCCCCGGACAGGCGGTGAGCGTGGCCATCCGCCCCGAAAAAATGCGCCTGCTCCCTGCCGGGGCGCGGCCCGCTTCCGGCGAGGCCAACCGGTATGCAGGCCGGGTGGAGAGCCTGGTTTACATTGGCACCGACACGCAATACGGCGTGCGGTTGGCGGGGGAACAATCGGTGCGCGTGCGCCAGCAAAACAACGCGCCCGGCTCGCGCCCGCTGGTCGCCGAAGGCGAGGCCGCCACACTGCACTTCCCGCCGGAAGCGGCGAGGGTGTTGACGGAATGATGAACGGCTGATTCATCGCGCGAAGCGATCATTCATCATTCATCGTTTATTTCTATGCTGCAAAAATTCCGCGAGAATAGATCCCTGCAAGGCACGCTGCTCATCTCCCCCACGCTGCTGTGGATGATCGCGCTGTTGATCATTCCACTCATCCTCACCGTCATCGTGAGCTTTGGCCGCCGCGACGCCGATGGCAACGTGATTTACACCTTCACTTTCGACAACTACCTGCGCCTGGCCGGGTACAACACCACCACCCCCTGCGGCGACACGCCGCCGCCGTGCTTCGATTCGCTCTACATGCAAATCCTGTGGCGGTCGCTCACGCTGGCGCTCCAAACCACGGTGCTGGTCATTCTGCTGGCGTACCCGCTGGCCTATTTCGTGGCCCGCTCCCCGGCCAGGCGGCGCAACTCGCTCATCTTCCTCATCCTCGTCCCGCTGTGGACCAACTTCGTTATCCGCGTCTATGCGTGGATCATGATCCTGCGCACCCAGGGCGTGCTCAATGGCGTGCTGGGCTGGGTGCTGGGCCTGCTGCACGTCCCCTTTGCGCCGCTGGAAATGCTCTATACCCCGGGCGCGGTGCTGGTGGGCATGGTGTACGAATTCCTGCCGTTCATGATCCTGCCCATTTACACCTCGCTCGAAAAGATCGAGCCTTCTCTTTATGAGGCCGCCGCCGATCTGGGGGCCAACGCCCGCCGCACGTTCATGCGCGTCACTCTGCCGCTCTCCATGCCCGGCGTGGTGGCCGGCACCATCCTCGTCTTCATCCCGGTGATGGGCACGTTCATCGTGTCGGATATTCTCGGCGGGCGGCAGGTGATTCTGGTGGGCAACCTCATCCAGCGGCAATTCCTCGACGCCCGCGACCCGGCCTTTGGCTCGGCCTCGTCCATCATCCTCATGGTGCTCACCCTCATCGTCACCATCTTCTACACCCGCAAGTTCGGCTTTGGCGAGGAGATTGCCGTCGTATGAGCAACCGCCGCTCGCCGGGGCTGGTGCTGGCGACCCTGCTCGTTTACGGCTTCCTCTATGCGCCCATTGCGGTGCTGATGATCTACGCCTTCAACTCGTCGCGCACCAACGTGGTGTTCGAGGGCATTGTCAATCAGGGGCCGTGCGGGCCGTTCTACTGGTTCTGTGTGCTGTTCAAAAACCGCGAAGTGCTCAACGCCGCCAAGAACACGCTCACCATCGCCTTCACCTCAACCGTGGTGTCCAGTATCATCGGCACTATGGCTGCGCTGGCTTTGCAGCGATACCGATTCCCCGCCAAAACCTTCTCCGAAGCCGCCCTCTACATCCCCATTGTCATCCCCGAGATCGTCATGGGCATCGGCATTTTGGTGCTGTTCAGCACCACGTTTACGTGGCTCAACGGTTTACTCGACCTCACCGGCGACCGGCGGTTTTCGCTCGGCCTGGGCACGGTCATCCTGTCGCACATCGCCTTCAGCATCCCTTTTGTGACGCTGGTGGTGCGCGCCCGTCTGCACGGCTTCGATAAATCGGTGGAAGAGGCGGCCATGGATCTGGGGGCCAACGAGGTGACGACCTTCTGGCGCGTCACCCTGCCCATCATTGCACCGGGGGTACTCTCCGGGGCGCTGCTGGCTTTCACCCTGTCGCTCGACGATTTCATCATCACTTTCTTCACCAGCGGCCCCGGCTCCACCACCCTGCCCATTTACGTTTACGGCCTCTTGCGCCGCATCATCACCCCCGAAGTGAACGCCCTTTCCACCGTGTGGATTTGCACCGTGTTGATCGTGGTGTTCATGTCGCAACGGCTGGAAAGCCGAGAGATGTGATGCGTAATGCGTGACGCGTGACGCGCACTCCGTTTCACGGGTCATATTTTGCGGATCACCAGTTTAGTTAGGAGCCACTCATGTTCAAATCTACCCTCTGGAAAACCCTCCTGGCCTTGTCGGCCCTGGGCCTGGTGTTGGCCGCGTGCGGCGGCGGCCCTACCCCGGCGCCCGTGGTCAAAACGGCCCCTTCGGGCTTTGTGTGCCCCGAGCCGCAGTCAAAGTCGGAGGTCACGTCGAAGGAACTCAATCTTTTCGTTTGGACCGAGTACGTCCCCCAGGACATCCTCGACTGCTTTGAGCTGCAATACGGCATCAAAGTGAACCGCGACGAATACTCGGCCAACGAGGAAATGTACGCCAAATTGTCCGCCGGCGGCGCCACCTACGATCTGGTGCAGCCCACCGATTTCATCGTCAGCCTGATGATCCGCCAGGGCTTGCTGCAAAAGCTGGATAAAAGCAAACTCACGATCATGGGCAACTTCGATCCGAACTACCTCAACTTCTCGTTTGACCCCGGCAACGAATACACCCTGCCGTATCAGGCCGGCACCGACGCCATCGTGGTGAACGCCGATAAAGTGAAAGTCTTGCCGAAATCGTGGGCCGATCTGTGGAATTCCGATTACGCCGGACGGCTGGTCATGCTGGACGACTCCCGCGCCGTGATTGGCATAACCCTGCTCACGCTGGGCTATGACGTGAACACCAAAGACCCCGCGCAGCTCGACGAGGCCAAAGCCAAGCTGGCCCAACTGGTTCCCAACGTCAAACTGTTCGACAGCGACAGCCCCAAATCCGCCCTCATTGCCGGAGATGTAAACCTGGGCATGACGTGGACCGGCGAAGCGTTCTTGGCGCAACAGGAAGACGCGGCCATTCAATACATCTATCCCACGGAAGGCGCGATCCTCTGGCAAGACAATTACGCCATCCCGGCCGACGCGCCGCACCTCGACGCCGCTTACGCCTGGCTCAACTATTCCATGCAGGGCGATTTGTTCTGGCTGATGTTGCGCGACTTCCCCTACACCAACCCCAATCAGGCCGCGCTCGATTACGCCAAAGCGAATCAGGCCGACATTTACAACGCCTACTTCAATTCGCCCATTACCAATACGCCGCCGGGCGAGATCAAGAAGGGCCACCGCATCGATGACGTGGGCGATGCCCTGCCGCTCTACGACAAGATTTGGACGGAAGTGAAAGGTCAGTAGAGACGTTCGCGAAGCGTGCAACGTCTCTACCGCCGCATGCCACGTCTCTAACGCAGCACACGCCGCCGGATGTGCCCCATCGGGGGAAACGTCCGGCGGCTTGCTTTTGGGCCGCCGCCCCGTTTTGACTCTATCCCGGCGGGATATATAATCATCCGCCAACCGCCCACGCGTCACCCTGCACAGGAGACTCGCCATGACTACCGTCAAGCTCAACATCCCGTATCGCTCGCAATGGGACCCCGATGCCAAAGACCATTTCGCCGATTGCGGGCCGACGAGCCTCGCCATGATCCTCAATGCCCGGGGCGACCCCATTACGCCCGATCAGGTGTACAAATTCATTGGCGAGCGCGGGGCCAGCCAATACACTTCGTTCACCGATCTCAAAACCGCGGCCGCCGCGCGCGGCCTCACCATGACCCGCATGAACTTCGTCCCCAATACCTGCCTCGCAGACCTCAAAGCCCGCATCGACAACGGCAAGCCCTTCATCGCTCTCGTCAACTACGCCTTCTGGGATCCCATCGTCCATAACGGATTCAAAGGGGCGCATTTCTGCCTCGTCACCGGCTACGACGACGAGAATGTTTACATCCACGACCCGCTGTTCAAGGGCGACCGCCGCGAGCAGGGGCGCTTCTGTCCGTGGACGCATGAGCTGTTCACCGACGCGTGGGGCGGCTTTGCCCCCGGCGAGAACCCCAACTATGCCGTGCTGATTGCCGAGACCACCGTGCCGCATCTGGCAAACGACGACGCGGGCCGCGCCGCGCCCATTGCCCCGCCGCCGGCCCCCGCCGCGCTCGACGATTCCACGCGTCGCCGCTTGCGAGCCAGGGCCGCCTTCGACCAACGCCCCGATCCCGACCTTAACGACCCGGCCACCGTGCAAGCTCTGCTCGCCAACCTGGGCCACTGGGGCGAAACGTGGGACACTTACACTGTGGCCCGCGGCGATAATCTTTCCAAGATCGCCACCCGCTTTTACGGCGATCGCGACCTGTGGCCGGTGATCGTCTGCTTCAACGACATTGCCCACCCCAGCCTGGTGGAAGTGGGCGACATTTATCTCGTGCCCCGGCCAGCGCTCACCGCCGCCACCGACGCCCACGTGCCCCTGCCCAATCACGGCGGCCCTACCCCCTGACCCGCGCCAGTGTTCTACGCCACTCACCGCAGGCGTTGGTAAGGAACACGGATAGAATAAATCGTCCCGTCCCGTAGGGGCGACCCTGTGTGGTCGCCCGCTGTGTGGTCGCCCGCTGTGTGGTCGCCCGCTGTGTGGTCGCCCGCTGTGTGGTCGCCCGCTGTGTGGTCGCCCGCTGTGTGGTCGCCCGCTGTGTGGTCGCCCCTACGTGGTCGCCCCTACGTGGTCGCCCCTACGTGGTCGCCCGCCCTGAGTCAACCCTTCCGCTTATGGATGCCCACATCGTCTACCTGCTTGCCCTGCCCTACACCCCGCCCACGGCTGCCGCCCGCGCTGCGCCCGCCTTGCCCGGCGCCGAACTGCGCCCCCCCGTAAAATCGGCCCCCCACTTCTACGAAATCGACGTGGCCCTTACCGAGCTGGGGCGCACCGCCATTACCGTGGAAGGGCAGCCCGTGTCGGTGCGGCGGCAACTTATCGACGATCAGGTACTGTCCATCGAGTGCGCTTATACCCTGCCCGATGCCTTGAGCGCCGAGGGTCTCGCGCTCAAGAAACGACTCAACGCTGCGCTCCGCGAACTGCTGTTGCGCGGAGCCGATTATCACAAAGCCTTCACCGAGGAATACACCGCCATCTGTTTCACCGGCATTGCGCCCACCCCGGACGAGTTCGTGAACCGGAGCGCCGCCGAACTGGCGGCCCTGCTGCGCAGCGAGCGCCCCAGCCGCGCCGAAGCCGAACAAACCCTCATCTCCCGCGTGCGTTACACCGACGACGACCTCACCATTGTAGACTGGGAGGGCGCACTCATCATCGACGCCCACGGCGACTTTCAATCCGACATTGAGCTGCTCAAAATCGGCAACTACCAATTGCTGCGCTATCGCCTGCTGGACCGGGCCATCGAGCGCAACCTGGAACGAGTGAGCCGCGAACTCAAGAGCCGCCGCCTGCAGCGCTTTTCCAGCGCCCTGCTGCGCGAGGCCCTGCAACAGCGGCTCGAACTGCTGCTCAACTTCGAGAAGATCGAGCAAGCCCTGTTGCTCATCGGCGACTGGTACACCGCCCAACTCTACCGGCTGATTGTGGACGAGTTTTATATTGACGAATGGAAAGCCGCCGTGCGCCAAAAGCTGGAGCAATTGGACTCGATCACCGACACCGTGCGCGAGAATTTCACTTTCAACTGGCGGCGGTTTCTCGACTTTGTGGAATTGGGCGGCTGGTTGCTTCTGCTGGCAGGCTATTTCATCCTGTTCTTTTTGGAAGCCTCGCGAGCCAGATAATGCGCCAATACCTCGCCGCCCTTCGCTTGCATCCGTCCGAGAATTTCCTACCGTATCTTGCTCTGGCCTTCGGGGTGCTGGGGCTGGGCTTCTCGGCCATCTTCGTGCGCTGGGCCAACGCCCCCGGCCCGGTGGCCGGCCTGTACCGCGTGGGCCTCGCCGCGGCCGTCTTGGCCCTGCCGTTTGGCAGGCAGGTCCGGCGCAGCGGCCCGCTCTCGCGCCCGCACCTGTGGCTGGCCGCGCTGGCCGGCGTCTTCTTTGCCCTCGACCTCGCCAGTTGGAACACCAGCGTGCTCATCACCTCGGCCGCCAATGCCACCCTCTTCGGCAACACCTCGCCGTTGTGGGTCAGCCTCGCCGCGCTGCTCATCTTCAAAGAAACCCTGCGCCCCGCCTTCTGGGTCGGGCTGGCCGTCACCATGCTGGGCGCAGTCGTCATCCTCGGCGCAGACTTCGTGGCCCACCCGGCCCTCGGCGCGGGCGACCTCCTCAGCCTGCTGGCCGGATTCTTCTACGCCGGTTTCTTCCTTGCCACCGAACGCGCGCGCCAAAAACTCAGCCCGCTCGTCACGTGGTGGGTGGCCGCGGCCGCCAGCTCTCTCGTCCTGCTCGCGCTCGCCCTCCTGCTGCATCAACCGTTGTGGGGCTACTCCGCCCGCACCTACCTCAACCTCATCGCCATCGCACTCGTCACGCAAATAGGCGCGTACCTGTGCGTCAACTACGCCCTCGGCCACCTCCCCGCCTCCATTGTATCGCCCACCCTGCTGGCCCAACCCGTGCTCACCGCCCTGCTGGCCGTGCCGCTGCTGGGGCAGCCCATCGATGGGGCGCAACTTGTGGGCGGGCTGTTGGTGCTGGCGGGCATTTGGGCCGTGCACCGAAGCAAACAGCCCAACGAGGGTCTTTCCAAAGTCCATTGACAAAAGGCCATGCCTGTGCGCGTGGGAGCGGGTTGCACCCGCGATGGCATGGAATTGCGGCAGGCCCGCTCGCGGCTACAAGCCGCTCCTGCCATTTCATGGCCTGTCGCCGACTTTGGAAAGGCCCTCACAGCCCAACCACGCGCCTTGATTCCCGGCAGGCGGCGGGGTTATACTTACCGCATCATCCATCCCTCCCCGGAAAAGGAGAATGAGCCATGTTCCAATATGCCGCTAACGTCCTTCGAGTGGTTGACGGCGACACCGCCTACTTCGACGTTGACCTCGGCTTCACCATCCGCATGAACCTCGAAGTCCGCTTCAAAGGAATCAACGCCCCCGAAACGCGGGGTGCCGGCCGCGAAGCCGGGCTGAAAACAAAAGCCTTTGTGGAGCAGGCTCTTCCCCCCGGCGCCATCGTCATCCTCAACACCTACAAGGTCGAAAAATACGGGCGCTACCTCGCCGACATCTATTACCTTCCCGGCGCCAAAACCCGCGACGATGTCAAAGCCGGGGGCATCCTGCTCAACAGGGAATTGGTGGACAAAGGATTGGCCGTGCCTTACATGGAATAGCCCCCGATGACACGACTCGCCACCCCGGCCATTGCCGCGCCCACGTACACCATCGTCGTGCCCATGTTCAACGAGGCCGAAACCATTCCCGAAATGCACCGGCGCATGTCGGCCATGCTCGACGGCCTCGACGGGCCGAGCGAACTGATCCTCGTCAACGACGGCAGCCGCGACAATTCGCTGGCGCTTTTGCGGGGCATCGCCGCCCGCGACGCGCGGGTGAAGGTGCTCAGCTTCTCGCGCAACTTCGGCCATCAAATGGCTATCACCGCCGGCATCGACTACGCTCGCGGCGATGCGGTGGTAGTCATCGACGCCGATTTGCAGGACCCGCCCGAGGTCATCCCCCAACTGGCCACCGCCTGGCGGGCCGGAGCCGAACTGGTGTACGCCGTGCGCGCCGAGCGCAAAGGCGAAACATGGTTCAAAAAGACCACCGCCGCGCTGTTCTACCGGCTCATTGCCGGCATGACCGAGTTGAAAATCCCCGCCGACTCGGGCGACTTCCGGCTGATGGATCGCAAAGTGGTGGCGGCGCTCAAGCAGGTGCGCGAGCATCACCGCTTTATGCGCGGGTTGTCGGTGTGGGTGGGGTTCAAACAGGCCGCAGTGACCTACGTTCGCAACGAGCGCTTCGCCGGAGAAACCAAGTATCCGCTGAAAAAAATGGTGCGCTTTGCCACCGATGGCATCACCAGTTTTTCGTACGTGCCGCTGCAACTGGCCACCACGGCGGGGTTCGTGTTCGCCGGGCTGGCGCTGGTGGCCATCCCGGTGGTGGCCGTGCTGCGGCTCATCGGCTCCGACTTCTTTTACGGGCAGGCCACCACCCTGATCAGCGTGCTGATCCTCGGCGGCATCCAACTGATCTTCCTCGGCATACTGGGCGAATATCTGGGCCGCATTTACGACGAAGTGAAACAGCGGCCCCTGTACATCGTCTCGGAAAAAATCGGCTTCAACGACGATTAGCGGCAGAGCCGCACAGGAGGCTTCATGAACAAGGTTTACCGCCAACACCCGCTCGCCCCCGATGAACTGCTGGGCCACGTGGACTTCGACGGCAAGGTTTACGAAAGCCGCTTCGGCCCGGACAAGTACGTGGGACGCGTGGAACTGGACTCGGGCAAAGTATTCGAGTCGCGCTTCGGCCCCGACAAGTATTTGGGCCGCGTGGCGCTGGATAGCGGCAAAATGTACCGCGCCAAATTCGGGCCGGATGAATATCTGGGCCGCGTGGATGCCGATGGCAGGTTCTACCGCCACAAGCCCCTGGCCGTGGACGAACACATCGGCCACATTGCCGACACCACCGCCTTCAACCTCGCGGGCGCGGGCTTTTTGCTGCTGGTGTGGCCGCTGGTCGAAGAGCAACTGGCCGCCGAAAACAAGAAACCGCCCGCGCCTTGACACATCGCCGCTTCTGCGGATAATTCGTGGCAATTCCATAGCAAAGGCTGAGACGGAGAAAAGTAAACCGGC
>JACRBQ010000129.1 GCA_016213135.1 Chloroflexota bacterium
GGAAGAGGGAAGAGGGAAGAGGGAAGAGGGAAGAGGGAAGAGGGAAGAGGGAAGAGGGAAGAGGGAAGAGGGAAGAGGGAAGAGGGAAGAGGGAGTTTGAAGTTTGGAGTTTGCAGTTTGAAAGGATGGTTCTTTTATGCGTTCGCGTCGCAGTTGGATAGTGGTCGGGATCATCGTGCTGTTGTTGGCGGGCGGGGCGGCGTATTACTTCCAACGGCAGGCGGCGCAAAAGGCCGCCGAGGCCGCGGCCCTGCGCACCGAAACGGTGTCCACCGGCGATATCTTTTCCACGGTGAGCGCCACGGGTAGCATTGCCCCCGAAGCCGAAGTGAAGCTGAGCTTTGCCACCCAGGGCACGGTGGCCCAGGTGCCGGTGAAGGTGGGCGACACGGTAGCCAAAGGGCAAACGCTGGCGCGGCTGGATACGGCTGATCTGCAATTGGCTGTGGCCCAGGCCGAGCAGACTTACGTGTTGCAGCAAGCCAACCTTGAGCAGTTGCAAACCGGCTCCACGGAAGCGGATATCAAAGCGGCTAAAGCGGCCATCACCAGCGCCAACGCAGCCTATGCCGCCGCGCAGCAGCAGGCCAATGCCCAACCCGATCAACTGGTGATCGCCCAGTCCAATTTGGACAAATCCGCCGAGGCCCTGCGTATCGCCCAATGGGCTTACGACAATATGCTCACTACGTGGTTCCTCAAAGACTACGCGCCCAATTCGCCGCAGGCCCAGGCCCTGACCAACGCGCAGACCGATTACCACGTGGCTCAGGCCGATTACAATCTCAAAAAGTCGAGCATCAATTCCAGCAGCGTGTCGGCGGCGTACGCCCAACTGACGCAGGCGCAGGCCAACCTTGCCAAACTGGAGGCCGGGCCGACCGGGCCGCAGCTCAAGGCCGCGCGGGCGCAAGTGGAGCAGGCGCGCATCGCGCTGGACATTGCCAGGGCCAATGTGGCTAAGGCCACCCTGACTGCGCCGTTTGCCGGAGTGGTGTCGGCAGTGAATGTGAAAGCAGGCGAACCGGCCAACGGCGCCCTGCCGGCGGTGGTGCTGGTGGATACCTCCGTGTTCCACATTGACGTGACGGTGGACGAGGTGGACGTGGCCCGCATTGCGCTGGGCCAGTTGCTCACCGTGACGCTCGATGCCCTCCCCGGCGAAACTTTCAGCGGCAAAGTGGATCGGGTGGCCCCCACGGCCACGGTCAACGGCGGCGTAGTGTCGTATGCGGTGCGGCTGGTGCTGGAACCGGTGGACGCGCCCCTGCGTTCGGGCATGAGCGCCACGGCGGATATTGTGGTGGCCGAGGCCAAAGGCGTGGTGCTGGTTCCCAATTGGGCCATCCGGCGCGACCGCGACACCGGGCAAGTGCTGGTGAGTTTGCTCAAAGATGGCAAGCTGGTGGAGGCGCCCGTCACGCTGGGGCTGCGCAATGAGTCCCTGTCCGAGGTGAAAAGCGGAGTGATCGCCGGCGACATGGTGGGCATATCCACCCTGCGAGAGGCGTTGAATCTTTTCGGCGGCGGCTGACGCCGAGTCGTCACGATGGATCTTTCCGAGAACATCCGGCTTGCCCTTCGCGCACTGGCCGCCAACCGGCTGCGAGCCGCCCTCACTATGCTGGGTATCATCATCGGCGTGGGGGCGGTGATTACGCTGCTGTCGGTGGGCAAGGGCGTCGAGAAGTCGGTGTCGGATCAGTTCAAAAGCATCGGCACCAACCTGTTGTTCATCGTCCCCGGCGGGGCGACGCAAAGCGGGCCTAAGCAATCGACGCGCGCGCCCAAAGACCTCACCAGTGCCGATGCCGAGGCCCTGCTCGACCCGCTGCGCGCGCCCGACGTGCTGGCCGTGTCGCCGGAGTACGATATTTTTGCCGAAGCGGAGTTTGCCCGCGAGAACACCACCACCAATGTGTGGGGCGTCGCGCCGAACTTCCTCGCCGTGCGCGATTACGCGCTGGCCGACGGCCAGTTCATCAGCGCGGTGGATATCGCCTCGCGCTCGCGCGTGGCCCTGCTGGGCCTCACGGTGATCAAAAAGCTCTACGGCGAGGGCGAGTTCGCCATTGGCACCACGATCAAAATCCGCAACATCCCCTTTAAGGTGGTGGGCGTGCTGGCGAGCAAAGGCGGCTCCACCTTTGGCGACGCCGACGACGTGATCCTCGTGCCGCTCAGCACCATGCAAGAGCGGCTCACCAACGCCCGCAACCGCGAGGGCGATCTGCGCGTGTCGTACATCACGGCGCAGGTGACGGCCAGCGACCGGATGGATGCGGCGGCTCAACAAGTGACCGATCTGCTGCGCGAGCGCCATGAGATCGATTACCGCGACGAGGACGACTTCTCGGTGGTCACGCAAACCGACGTGCTCTCCGCCTTTGGGCAGGTGACCACGGCCATCACCGCCTTTCTCGGGGCCATCGCCGCCATCAGTTTGCTGGTGGGCGGCATCGGCATCATGAATATCATGCTGGTCTCGGTCACCGAGCGCACCCGCGAGATCGGGCTGCGAAAAGCCGTGGGCGCAAAGCGGCGCGAAATTCTGTGGCAGTTTCTCGTCGAGGCGGTCACCCTCTCGCTGCTGGGCGGGGTCATCGGCATCGCCTTCGGCGTGAGCGCCGGGCTGCTCATTGCGCGCCTGCAACAAAACTTTCAGATCGTCATCGCCTGGGACACCATCGCCCTGGCGACGCTGTTTTCCGCCGCCGTGGGCCTGTTCTTCGGAATCTATCCCGCGTACCGCGCCTCGGCCCTCAGCCCCATGGAAGCGCTGAGGTACGAATGATGAATGCGGAACGATGAACGATGAACGATGCGCATTGAGCCTTGTGAATTGTGCCTTGCCTATTGGGTATTGAGTATTTTGTATTCGGTATTGTCCCCATGTCCATCGTCTTGCTGATGACCCCCAACACCTACCGCGCCCGGCCCTTTGCTCAGGCGGCAAAGAAGCTGGGGTTGGAAGTGGTCTGGGGCGTGGACGTGCCCACCGAACTGGCGGCCACCTCCCCCGTGCCGCTGCCGTTGGACTTCCGGCGGCCCGACGAGGCGGCGCGGACGATTGTGGAATTGGCGGCGCGCAAACCGGTGCAGGCGGTGCTGGCATTGGACGATGCCGCCAGCACGCTGGCCGCGCAAGCCGGCGCCGCGCTGGGGCTGCCGCACAACGACCCCGCTGCCGCCGTGGCCGCCCGCGACAAATACGTCATGCGCCGCGCGCTGCAAGCCGGCGGCGTGCGCTGCCCGCGCTTCGAATCGTTTCCGCTGGAGGCCGACCCCGCCGAGATTGCCGCGCAAGTGCCTTACCCCTGCGTGCTCAAGCCGCTGCTGCTCAACGGCAGTCGGGGCGTTATCCGCGCCAACACGGCGCAGGAGTTTGCCGCCGCGTGGGCGCGGGTGCGGGCCGTTGTGCGGCAATCGGTGGGCGATAGCATATTGGTGGAAGACTATTTGCCCGGCGGCGAAGTGGCTGTCGAGGGCTTGCTCACCACCGACGGGCTGCAAGTGCTGGCTATCTTCGACAAGCCCGATCCGCTGGTGGGGCCGTATTTCGAGGAAACCATTTACGTCACCCCCTCCCGTTTGCCCCCGGAGGCTCAGGCCGCCATTGCCCGCGCCACCGCCGAGGCGGCCCGCGCCCTTGGCCTGCGCATGGGGCCTATCCACGCCGAACTGCGGGTGAACGACGACGGGCCGTGGATCATCGAGATCGCCGGGCGCTCCATCGGCGGGCTGTGCTCGGCCACGCTGCGCTTCGGGCCGTCGGCCACATCGCTGGAGGACTTGATTCTGCGGCAGGCTGCCGGGATGACCATCGAAAGCTTCGAGCGCGAACACGCCGGCCGGGGGGTGATGATGATTCCCATCCCGGCCAAAGGGCTGCTGCGGGGCGTGGAGGGCCTGGCCGAGGCCGAGTCCGTGGCGGGGATCGAGTCGGTGGAGATCACCGCGCGGATGTATTACCCGGTGACGCCGCTGCCCGAGGGCGAGAGTTATCTCGGCTTCATCTTTGCCCACGGCGACGACCCGGCGCGAGTGGAAGCCGCCCTGCGCGAGGCGCACGGCAAATTGCGGTTCGAGATCGAGCCGGAGATTCGGTTGGAAGTGCGGGGCGGCTTGTGAATTACGACCCCGTGGCCCCGAGCTATGATCGCCGCTACGAGGTGAACCAGCTGGAGGGGGTGGCCGCGCTGCTGCGCGGTCTGGCTGCCGGGGCGGGCGGAGGGGCGGCGCTGGAGGTGGGCTGCGGCACGGGCCGTTGGTTGGCCGAGGTGCAGTCGGCGGCGTCGCACGTGGTGGGGCTGGATCTGTCGCCGGGGATGTTGGGGCGCGCACGGCAGAGGGAAGCGGCCCCGAATGTCGTGTGCGGCGAGGCCGCTGCGCTGCCGTTTCCCTCCGCATCATTCGACATGCTGTATTGCGTGAATGCCATTCACCATTTTGCGCGGCCACAGCGGTTCATGGCCGAGGCGCGGCGGGTGCTGCGGCGCGGCGGCAGGCTGGCAGTGGTGGGCATGGACCCGCACGAGCGGCGCGACCGCTGGTACATTTACGATTATTTTGCCGGGACGCTGGCGCTGGATTTGAAACGGTTTCCATCGGGGGCGGCGCTGGCGGTGTGGATGGCCGAGGCCGGGTTCGAGGACGTTGATCGCCGCGTGGCCGAGCGCATCGGCGGCAGCCTCGTAGGGCGCGCAGTGCTGGACGATCACTTTCTGCGCAGGGAAGGCACGTCGCAGTTGACGCTGTTGAGTGACGAGGCTTATGAGGAGGGGTTGCGGCGCATCCGCGCGGCGCTGGCCGAGGCCGAGGCGCGCGGGCAGTCGCCGGCCTTTCCGGTGGACATTGCGCTGATGGCGGTGACGGCGCGGGCGGCGTGAGGCTATTTGCGGCTGGGCGCGCCCTTGTCCGGAGCGCCTTTGGTGGGCGCAGCTTTGTCGCCACCCTCGCCTTCGGGAACCCAGTCGTCGGGCACACGCGCGCCCTCGCCGAAAAAGAACTCTTCCATTTCTTTCATCAGCGTTTCGGTGGCGCGAGGGTCGGCCAGGTTAAGGCCGTAGTGATTGATGATCAGGGTGGACTGTTCCTGCCAGAGCTGCCAGCCCTGCTGCGAGACGCTGTTGTAAATGCGTTTGCCCAGCTCGCCGGGGAAGGGCGGGCGGGCCAGGCCGGGCAGTTCTTTGCCCAGCTTCACACAGTTAACCATTCGGGGCATAAAGGCCTCCTGAAATTTTTCTCATGGATGTTCTTTTCGTCGGTGCCAATGGCACGTTTTCGTTTGCGGCCCTGCAAGCGCTGCTGCGGTCGTCGCACCGCGTCATCGGGGTCGTCACTCCCGATCCGAATGCCGGGCAATTGCTGCCGGTGTTGTCGGCGGATCATACCATCATTACTCTGTCGTGGGCGCATCACCTTCCGCTGTGGGGGTTGGGCGATGCGCCCCCGGCAGAGGTGATTGCCGTGGCCTGTTTTCCGAAGCGGCTGCCGGCATCGTTTTTGCAGAAGGCACGGCGGGCGGCGGTGAACATTCACCCCTCGCGCCTGCCGCACTATCGCGGCCCGGCCCCGCTGTTCTGGCAGTTGCGCGACGGCGTGGCCCCGCTCGGTGTCACGCTGCATCACCTGGCCTCGGAGTTGGACACGGGCGATATTGTGTCCCAAACCGATGTGACTCTGCCCGAGGGCGTCGGCGGGCCGGAGGCCGATGCGCTGTTGGCCGAAGCGGGGGCCGGGCTGCTGGCGCGGGCGTTGGATAAAGGCGACTTTGGTTCCACGCCGCAACCGTCTGAGGGAAGTTACCAGTCGTGGCCCGGCGCAGCCGATTGGCAGGTGCCGCCGGAGTGGCCGGTGCAACGGGCGTTCAACTTTATGCGCGGCACGGAAGAATGGCGCCAGGCGTACACGTTGCCCACGCGAGAGCGCCTCCTGCAAGTGACTCATGCGTCACACTACACAATGGGCGAGGTCCAGCCGGGGGCGTCCCGGCCCGAGCCACACGGGTGGGCGGTGGGCTTTGCCGACGGATGGTTGCACGTCTCATGATGACTGAAAACATTCGCATTGCCATGCGGGCGCTGCTGGCAAACAAACTGCGCTCGGCGCTGACGATGCTGGGCATCACCATCGGCGTGGGCGCGGTGATTACGCTGCTCTCGGTGGGCGACGGGGTGAGCCGTTACGTGACGGCGCAGTTCGAAGGGCTGGGCACGAATCTGGTGTTCGTGTTTCCGGGCACGTTCAGTTTGTCGCAGGGGCCGACCGGGTTGCGCTCGGGCGCCAACGCCCTCACCGATGCCGATTGGCGGGCGTTGGCTGCGCCGGGGCGCGTGCCTTCGGCGGCGCTGGTCGTGCCGCTTCTGCGGCGCTCGGTGCAGGCCGGCGCGGGCAACTACAATACGGAGGTGTCGGTGCGGGCCTCCACGCCCGATTATTTGGCGGCGCGGAGTTTTCAGCTTGCGGCCGGGCGCAACTTTTCGCAGACCGAATATGACGAGCGTGCGCGTGTATTGCTGATCGGTCAAACGACGCTGGGCCATTTGTTTGCGCCCGGCGCCGACCCGCTGGGGGCCACGGTGCGCCTCAACGGCGTGCCGTTCAAAGTGATTGGGGTGCTCGCGCCCAAAGGCGGCAGCGCGTTCGGCGACGAGGATGATACGCTGGTGGTGCCGTTCAGTACGGCCATCACGCGCTTGTTCGTCACCCGCACGGCGTCGGGGAAGGCGCGGGTGTCCATCCTGCTCATCAAAGCGCCGAACGCCGGGGCCATTGATAGCGTGATGTTCGAGGTGGGCGAAGTGCTGCGCGAGCAGCATCGCATCCCGTTTCGCGGCGAAGACGATTTTACGCTGCTGAGCGACAAGGATTTGCAGTCGGCCTTTGGGCAGATTACGGGGCTGCTCACGCTGTTCCTCGGGGCCATTGCCGGCATCAGTTTGCTGGTGGGCGGCATCGGCATCATGAACATCATGCTGGTGACGGTCACCGAGCGTACCCGCGAGATCGGGCTGCGCAAGGCGGTGGGCGCGCGGCGGCAGACGATTCTGATTCAGTTTCTGGCCGAGTCTACTGCCCTCTCGCTGGTGGGCGGGGCGGTGGGGGTGGCATTGGGCGCGCTGGGCGCGTGGATCATCCACTGGCGCGTGCCCCAACTGGATACGACCGTGCAACCCGAGGCCGTGGGGCTGGCGGTGGCGTTTTCGGTGGCGGTGGGGCTGTTCTTCGGCATGTACCCCGCCACTCGCGCCGCCGCCCTGAACCCGATGGAAGCGTTACGATACGAATGATGAACAATGACAAATGACCGCTTCGCGTGACGAACGACAAATGACGATTGTGCATTGAGCCTTGTGAATTGTGCATTGCATATTGGGTATTGAGTATTGGGTATTCGGTATTCGCCACTGTATAATCGTTCTCAATGGCAAATCGAGAGATCAACTACTTTGACGAAGCGACAATCACCGTGCGGTCGGGCAAGGGCGGCAACGGCCTGGTCACCTTCCGGCACGAAAAGTTCATCCCCCTCGGCGGGCCGAGCGGCGGCGATGGCGGGCGCGGCGGCTCGGTGCATCTGGTGTGCGACCCCACCTTCAACACCCTGTTCATCTTCAAGCGCCAACGGTTGTTCGCCGCTGATAACGGAAAGTCCGGCGGGGCCAAGAATCAATCGGGCCGGGCCGGGGCCGACCTGGAAATTAAAGTGCCGCCGGGCACGCTGGTGCGCGACGCCAAAACGGGCGACGTGCTGGGCGACCTGACCGAGAAGGGCCGACGGCTGGTGATCGCCAAAGGCGGCAAGGGCGGGCGCGGCAACCAGCACTTTGCCTCGTCGCGCAACCAGGCCCCGCGCATCGCCGAGAAGGGCGAGCACGGCGAGGAGCTTGAGATCAAGCTGGAGCTTAAACTCATCGCCGACATCGGCATCATCGGCGCGCCCAACGCCGGCAAATCCACCTTTTTGGCGGCGGTAAGCGCGGCGCGGCCCAAAATTGCCGACTACCCTTTCACCACCCTCACCCCCAACCTCGGCGTGGCCGATCTGGGGGACTATGCCACGGTGGTGCTGGCCGACATCCCCGGCCTCATCGAGGGGGCGCACCTGGGCGCGGGGCTGGGCTTCGCCTTCCTCAAACACATCCAGCGCACGCGCGTGCTTATCCATTTGCTCGACGGCCTCTCGCCCAACCCGGTGGCCGACTTTGGGCAAATACTGGCCGAGCTTTCGCTGTTCGATGAGGCCTTACTGAGCAAGCTGACCGTGGTGGGGTTCAATAAAATGGATGTGCCCGAGGCGGAAGAGAAGTGGCCGTCGGTCAAGGCGGAGATTGAAAAGCGCGGTTACGAAATTATGCCGCTCTCGGCGGTTACCCACGCGGGAACACGCGACCTGCTCAACCGGGCGAGCCGGTTGCTCGCCGATGCGCCGGTGGCCCCGGCTCCCGAGGCCATGCCCGTTTACCGGCCCGGCCCCGACCCCGATGCGTTTGAGATTCGGCGCGAGGGCGAAGGGGTGTGGCGCGTGACGGGCAAGAAGATCGAGCGCGCCGCCGATATGACGTATTGGGAGTTCGACGATTCGTCGCGCCGCTTCCAGAACATTCTGGAGGCGCTGGGCATTCGCCAGGCGCTCACCGAGGCCGGGGTGCAGGAAGGCGACACGGTGCTGATTGGCGAGGCGGAATTAGTTTGGAGTGATTGAGATGACCGACCCTGCCACCCTTGCCGCTATCGTCACTGTCTTTGGGCCGGCCCTGATCAAAGTGCTTGAAAAGCTGGCTGACAAACTTGTCGTTGATCCGACGCTTGGGCCATTCAGTGAGCAGGTCAAGGCGTGGACGGCAGGCAAATACAACAAAAAGAAAGCCGAAGCCGACCTGCTAAAGGCCCTGCAGGCTAGCTTGCCCCCCGAGTCCGATAACTTGAAGCTGTTTCTCGCCTTCAGCGATCTCAAAAGCAAGCCCGATCTGGCCGCCAAAGTTGCGGCGGCGACGGTTGAGATGACAAGCGAATCCGAAAGCAACATCCGATCCAAATTGCTCAGTGACTTGAAACTTGATGACTCGCATCGCCGCGCGCTGGCCGCCGCGCTGTTTAGCTTACGAAAGAATTTGGCGGAAAGCGAAACGTACCGCGCCGGGATTGCGTATGCCGATGCGCTGGAACAAAGGCATTTGCTGGCCGGGCTGTACGAATCCGTTGAAGGTTTGCTCGCTACCGTCACTGATTCCAAAGACGGCAAGGCGCTTCGGGTGGTTGTCGTCGCGCCGCCGCCCGATCAGCGCGCGTTGGAGTCGCGTTACCTCACCGGCGTCAAAAACGAGAATGCCGCTTACGCGCTTTACAACGAAGACGACGCGGTAAGCCCGGAAAATATGATGCAGTTGGAGCGCGTGTACATTGCCCTTAACACCACGGAGAAACGCGCGCCCCTCTCAAAACTATGGGCAGAGGGCCGCCAGCCGAAAAAGGGCAAAGACGACGAAGAGGCGCTGGCCGAAATGGCGCGCGGCGAGCGGGAGCAAATTCCGGTCTCTTCCCTGCGTGTGGTGATGGAGTCGCGCCGCGTGATGCTGCTGGGCGAGCCCGGCTCTGGCAAGTCCACCTTTGCCCAACACCTTGCTTTGTGTTTGGCGGGCGCGCGTCTTAATCCCGATGATCATTGGCCGAAGCAGTTGACTGCCGAAGACGCGGCGGGTTGGGAGTTGGCTTCTTACCCGTTTCCGGTATTCATTCGCCTGCGGAACTTCGCGCGCGATGTCGAAAGTTTGCCCGACGACCCGAAACAGAAGGGCACTGCGGATCATCTGCTGGCGCACTTGAAGCGCGAAGTGGCGCGGCTGGTCGGGGGCGACCTCTCTCGCGAGTTTCTCGATCATTTCCTCGGCTTATTGGAGTCAGGTGACGCGCTAGTGATCCTGGACGGTCTGGATGAAGTGTCGCATCCTAACCCCTCCGGCAAAGATGCCGACCGTCGCCGCAAGGTGGCGCAGGCCATCGCCGGTTTTGCATACAAACGATTTCATGACACCCGCCTGCTGGTTACCTGCCGCGTCAAACAATACCCGCTAGCCGCCGACGGCGAGCCAAGCGCCGAATGGAGACTCCCCGGCTTGCGTGTGGCGCAACTCGCGCCCTTCGACGATAAACAGATCGCAAGGTTCGCCCACAGTTGGTTTGCGGAACTGTACGCCCGTGGGCGGCGCAAGTTAGCCGCCTCCTCACCCGAAAACGAAGCCGCGTCCCTGTTGAGTCAGGTGCGCGCCCGCGCCGACCTGCAAGACATTGCCCATAACCCCATGCTGTTGACGCTGATGGCCGTGATCCATTCCAGCAAGCGTCTGCCCGAAACGCTCATCAAGCTTTATGAACAGGGCGTAGAGCATCTATTGTGGGAGTGGGAGCGCTTGCGGGCATTGCAAGCCGGGCGCGAGGGCGAGTCGGCGCAGGATTTTATCAAATCGCTGGGCGTCGATGAGTTGCGGCAGGATGACCTTGAACACGCGCTGGAAGAGGCGGTGTTTGAGGCGCACAAAGATCGCGACCCCGAAATCCCCAAAGCGAAAATAGAGCGCGCGCTTCGCAAGTGCTTTGCGCTCCATTACAAGCTCTCGGAAGAAGACTCGGCCAGGCCCATCGCCATATTCATCGCCCGGTGGCTGAGAGGGCGCAACGGCTTGATCCTGCCTGCGTCGGGCGACGAGTCGTTCACCACGCCGCACAAAACCTTGCGCGAATTTCTGGCGGCGCGGTATCTGCACCGCGAGTTGCACGACGACGAAGGCTGGCAGGTTTATGCCCCCAAGTTGGTGCGGGAGAATTACGACAACTGGCGCGACGTGTTTCGCTTTGCGGCGGGACTCAGTGTGCCGTCCGTGGCCGCCGTGGCCCTCGACGAGCTTTGCCCCGAAATGCTCACTTACGATTTGCCGGACGTTCAATCCGTGTTGTTGTCGGCTGAAGTGGCGCGTGACCTGAAGGCCAGCAAGCTCAAAGCCAGCGGCGGCAGATTGGGCAAGATGGTCTATCAACGGCTTGAGAGTCATCTCTTTCACCTCATGCGCGACACCGATGCCGCCGATACCCCGCGCCTCACCTCTCCTGCGTTTCTCTCACCCAAAACCCGCCTCGAAGCGGGCCTGTTGCTCGATTCGCTGGACTGGACTCCGCCCGATCTCTACGATTTTGTTCCGGTCTTTGAAACAGCGGATCGGGAGAATGACGCGGATCGTAATCCGCCCAATTCTCCGAATCCGCTGTTCCTCCTCGCCCGTTACCCCGTCACCAACGTCCAATACTCCCGCTTCCTCGCCGCCGAGGATTACGACGATGACACGATTTGGCAAGCCGTGCTCGGTTTTGATGAGAAGGGCGATCCGCTGAAAGGCGTGGGCGTAGAAGCATGGAAGTGGTTTCAGGGAAATGGCGGTAAAGAGCGCAAGCCCCGGCATTGGGATGATCCGCGCTTCGGCGCCTCGCGCCGCCTGCTCCCCGTCGTCGGCGTGACGTGGTACGAAGCTGCGGCGTACTGCGTTTGGCTTCAACGCCATTGGGTTGACTATCAAACTCAAACTTCAAACTCCAAACTTCCAATTTCCAACCTCCAATTTCGCTTGCCGACCGAAGGGGAGTGGGTCAGCGCGGCGGGTGGGGAAGGCGCGGGCAAAGATAAAGTGCGCTATGCGTGGCAGGAACACGACGCAAGAACCGTGCCAAGCGACAACGAAATTTTGATGCGCGCGAATACCGGTCTCTCGGAACTGGGCGGCACAACGCCCGTATGCATGTACCTGGCTGGCATGAGTCTTGCAGGCATAATGGATATGAGCGGTAATGTGTGGGAGTGGCAGGCAAACTACTATGGCGAAGGGAATCGAGTCCCCGCTCTGCGGGGCGGCGCGTGGGACTACAATCCTGGGTACGCGCGCGTCGCCTCCCGTGGCAGGGGCGCGCCCGATGACGGTTGGTAGGACAACGGGTTTCGCGCCTGCGGGGCGGCTCCTGTCTCTCGCACTTGAATTTCTGATTTCCGATCTTCTGATTTCTGATTCGATGAAGGGGCGCAATGCGCCCTCGCGATAAATTTTGGGAGGTGTTGCGCGTAGGAATATGTCGTGGTGATGCTCGTAGAGACATTGCATTGTACAGACGTTGCAGGCAACGTCTCTACGGATATTATGGGGCCAACCGAAACCGCTCTGCGGGGCGGCGCGTGGAACAACAATCATGAGAACGCGCGCGTCGCCTCCCGTAACAGGAACGCGCCCGATAACAATTGGAAGGACAACGGGTTTCGCGCCTGCGGGGCGGCTCATGACTTTCCGAAGGGTTAGGTGTATGCCAGCAGTGCTGATCGTTCACGGACGACAGCCGAGGCCCAAACGAGAGACAGCGCGGTTGAGTCCCGTCTTGCCAGATTTCCGGCGAGACAAATACAGAATAGCCCCGCCCCCTCTGGTAGGCCGCCGGCCGAAAGTTGGGGCGGGGCGCTTGAATCGCTGAGACGCTGACGCGAAGCGCGCTGAAGGCGCTGATTGTGCACTGCTCATGTGGCTCGCACTCATGCGCTATAATCC
>JACRBQ010000016.1 GCA_016213135.1 Chloroflexota bacterium
TACCTCCAGATCGTTGGGCGGATCGCGCTGGATATGTGGCGCGAGGCTTTCGCGCAAAACCGCACGGGTACTTTACAATGGCTACATCAGGCGAGATCAGCCCTGAAACCGCTCTTTACCCTGTAATGGTGCTACAGTCTCAGAAATCGGCCCTTTTCGAACTTGTTCGGTGTGATAGATCTGGCCATGCAACCTGAGTTGGGTTTGATGCAAACGAGTCAATTAGGTGCGGTGTTGCTCCAACAAGGGGCGCGCGCGTTCGATATTGGTGCGTTGGGCGTCAATGCGGTGCTGCATCAATTCTGGGCGTCGCCGAGGGCGCACCCCGGTCTGTACTTCAGCGGCTGCGACCAACTCTTGCAAGCACGCCGCCGAAACAGTGTTCCCTAGATGATGAAAGCCCGCCAGCCAGAGTCGGTCGCCCCCGTCGGGCGACAAGCAGACCCGCGCCAACTGGTAACCCAATTTCACACTATCGTTCATCCAACCGAAAGCGGCCTCCGAATAGGTGGTGCTGATGAGACTGACTGCTTGGCCCGTGAGGTCGAAATCATAGATGAGGGCCACACCCCGGCGCAGCAAGTCGTGAACTGCCGTGGCAATGAAAGGGCGACTGAATTCGTCGATGGCTTGCCCCACAGCGTTCACGGTTTCGCCATCACAAATGTCCAAGGTTCGACTGACTCCACTGAAGCGGGCAAAACCCGACTGACCCCAAGCGCACGCCACGACCGGGTCCTTCACCATCGGACGCGCTCCCTGATTGAGGTCTTGCAGATATTCGATGCCGCTCATAATGCCGGCCAGAAATTCCACCAGTTTGGTTTGGGGCCTAAACGTACGCGTCTTCTGCGCAATAGGCACGTCCATCAATCGGTCAATCAAGCCGTACTGACTCAAAAATTCGCCAAAGGCAACCAACATCCCATGTTGCGTGTTTGCCATCGGCCAGTCCGAAAAAGCAGTTGTCACAGGCGATACCTCCACCCGAGAGGCTACCCTTTGTGCCAGGATAGGATTAGGCACTCTCGTGCATAATTTAGTATAGGGCGAGAGGAAAAAACCATGGCAGACAACGGGCCAGAAACCCCCATCAGTTCGCCGACGGAAGCCCTCCGCTACTTCCCCGCCACCGTGGCCGCGGCGGTGTTGGCGGCGGTCAGCGGTGTGCTCTGGCCCGATAGCACGGCCTGCACGGCGGCAGCGACCGGCGGGCCGATAACCGCCAGCAGGGTGGCCGAGGGTTCGGGCTGGGCCACCGACAGCATATCGGCGGCCATGGCTCGCAGGCCGGTGTTGGGCCACCGGGCCAGGGCTTGCGGGCGAGCAGGCAGCACGGCAGAGGCCAGCGCCCACGGGCCGAGGGCCTCCGGCGCGGTCAGCCACTTCATCAATTCGAGGGCCACCGCTTGCCGGGCCGGGTCGCTCGTAATCAGCACATAGTTCCACTGGCTGGCCAGCGCCACCCGCGCGGGGTTGGGCGGGGGTGGAACAGCACGGACAAACCCAATTCCAAATCGAACTTTCGCTCACTATTTCGGCATGTTTATGCGCAACGCTTCAATCGTTGCTGTCAATATTGCCTTGAATATTTCGTCCTTCAAAATTGCGACGCGTTTCACCATGAGGCTTTCGCTTGACGTGAATAGTTTGATGGGGCGCGCAAAACTGACGGCAGTTGTCAGCGTGCCTTTCTACAAGTCCTTGCTCGTGATCCGAATCGCGTCCGGATCGCTGTAGGGGTTGCTTGTCACTTGACACAAGAGCCAATCGCCGCGTCCTGCATCTGCCATGACAACTGCGGGTCGAAGTTTCGTGTCTGACAAATCCGAAAATGGAAACGGGATTACAACGATGGAAGCTGGGCTAGGTGTGACCACGCCTCATCCTCCTCGGGTCGCAACCAGTCTGTGGCCAGCGTCGCTTCGCTTAACAGCGCCAGATTGAAAGCTTCTTCTCTCGGTTCTTCGTTGAGAATCGTAATAATCACACGCCGCAGCTTTGGCAGCTTGATCGGTTCAAGGATTCTCAGCATGCCTTTTTCATCAATAACCGCCTCGATAGTCTGAAGCATTGCGCACCTCTCTTTATCTGTAGCCTATTTTCACTGCAAAGGTTTTGATCGCTTGCACAGATTGACAGCCCAACCTGTAATCGGCGGAATTTTTCCGTATACGACTCCGAATCGGCGTGTTTTGCGGAAAAACACTGCCGCTCTTTGTCACAGCCTTCAAGGATGTATTAATTCTGCGCGCAACCGCCCACGTGTCCTGAGCTTGTCGAAGGAACTGCAAGTATTCTACAGCCCTTTTGGCAGAACGCAACACCCAATGACGACGATAAGCCGGCACCCCAATACGGCCATCGCCTTCCAAACCGCGTTCGTGCCGCCCCCCCCGTTACTTCCCCGCCACCGTGGCCGCGGCGGTGTTGGCGGCGGTTAGCGGCGTGCTCTGGCCCGATAGCACGGCCTGCACGGCGGCGGCGACCGGCGGGCCAATGACCGCCAACAGGGTGGCCGAGGGTTCGGGCTGGGCCACGGACAGCATATCGGCGGCCACGGCTCGCAGGCCGGTGCTAGGCCATTGGGCCAGGGCTTGCGCGCGAGCAGGCAGCACGGCAGCGGCCAGCGCCCACGGGCCGAGGGCCTCCGGCGCGGTGAGCCACTTCATCAATTCGAGGGCCACCGCCTGCCGGGCCGGGTCGCTCGTAATCAGCACGTAGTTCCACTGGCTCGCCAGCGCCACCCGCGCGCCGTTGGGCGTGGGCAGCGGGGCAAAGCCGGTGGAGACCACACGCTGGCGGTCGGCCAGAAAATCGCCGAGCGAGGCGGCAGCGGCGGCGGCGCGGTTCTCGCGATACGCCGTCCACGTCTTGGCCGGGTCGTCCACGGTGGCCGAGGCCGCCGGCAACAGCCCGGCGGTTTGCAAAGACTGATACTGCGCCAGCACCGTTGCCAGCAGGTTGGCGTCAATGACCGGGTTGCCCGCCTCGTCGGTAAGCGCGCCGCCGAGGGCCACATATTGCTGCAGGGTGACCCGGGCGGCAGGGTCGGCCAGCGGCAGCCACAGCGGGCCGCCCGTTTCGGGCACGTCGCGCCAGGCGACAGGCGGGGCGGCATAGGCGCTGGTGGAATAGGCCAGGCCGATCACGTCGGCGGCAAAGGGCAGGGCCAGCCAGTGCGATTCCACTCGCGCCGATTGCAGGGCAAAGGGATAGAAGTCCGCGAGGTCGGCATCGGTGAGCGCGCCATCGAGCGGCTGGGCCAGCGAAGCGGCAGAGAGCAGCATGGGGTTGCTCAGTGCGATGACGTCGGGCGCGGCGCCGGGGGCCGCTTGCATCGCGGCTTGCAGCGAGTTCAACAGCCCGCCCTGCCCCGTCGTCTTTTTCACGCGCACCTCCACTCGCACTCCGGCGTGCTGCTTCTCAAACTCGTCCAATTGACTCAGCAGAACTTTGCCGCCGGGTGTGTTGGCGTCGGGCGCAAATTGCGGCGGCAGCCACAGGCGCAGCGTTTGCGGCGAGGCGGCAGTGGGAGACGGGGTGGCCAGCGAGTCGGTGGCCGCTGGCACAAGCGCCCCGGTGGGCGTGGCCGAGGGCATGGGCGTGGAGGCGGGCGCGGCAACGCACGCCGCCAGCACCATCCCCAGCGCGCACAGCAACGTCAGCCAGAGTCTAAAGGCAGCGCGAGAGGAGTTCATGCTTCGATTATAACGCCCCGCCCAAAAATCAATTTGACACGCCCCCGCCCGTAAGCTACGATCTCCCGACGATGAATGAACCGTGGTCGGTGAGCGCGCTCAACCGCTACATCCGCTCGGCGCTGGAGACGGACTATCGCCTGAAAGACCTTGTGGTCGCGGGCGAAATCTCCAACGTCTCGCGCCCCGCGTCGGGCCATCTCTACTTCACCCTCAAAGATTCGTCGGCCGCCGTCAAATGCGTCATGTGGAAGGCGCAGGCCGCGCGGCTCATCTATCGTCCGCGCGACGGCGACCGGGTGGAAGCCCACGGCTCCATCGGCGTCTACGAATCGGCGGGGCAATACCAGCTTTATGCGGATTGGATACAGGCGGCGGGCGAGGGCGATCTGTTCCGTGAGTTTGCGGCGCTCAAAGCGAAACTGGAGGCCGAGGGGCTTTTTGACCCGGCGCGCAAGCGGCCTCTGCCGGGGCGGCCCCAACGCATCGCGGTGGTCACTTCCCCCACCGGCGCAGCTTTGCGCGACATCCTCAACGTGTTCCGCCGCCGCTGGCCGTCGCTGCAAGTGATCGTGTGCCCCACGCCCGTGCAGGGCGCGGACGCGCCGCCGCAAATTGTGGAAGCCTTGGCCGCCGCCAACCGGCTCAAGCCGGACGTGATCCTTGTAGCCCGTGGCGGCGGCTCGATGGAAGACCTGTGGGCCTTCAACGATGAGGCCGTGGCCCGCGCCATTGCCGCCTCCGGCGTCCCGGTCATCTCCGGCGTGGGCCACGAGATCGATTTTACGCTGGCCGATTTTGCCGCCGATGTGCGCGCCCCCACCCCCTCGGCCGCCGCCGAGCTTGCCACGCCCGACCGGGCCGAGCTGGCCTCGGCGCTCGCCGATTTGCGTGGGCGGCTGGGGGCCGCGCTGGCGGACGCTGTGCGCGAGCGGCGCTGGGCATTGGAGGGCAGGGCCGCCGTGCTGCGCGGACTCTCGCCGCGCGCCGGGCTGGCGAACTCGCGCCAGCGGCTGGACGATTTGCTGTTGCGCGCCGCCGGGGCCATGAGCCACCGGCTGGCGTTTGACCGTCAACGGGCGGATGGGCTGAGCCACAGGCTGGAGTCGCTCAGCCCGTTAGCCGTGCTGGGCCGGGGCTTTGCCGTCGTCACCCGCGCCGGAAGCGCCGCTGTCATCCGCGCCCCCGCCGACGTGGCCCCCGGCGAAGCGCTCGATGTGCGCGTGAGCGGAGGAAAATTCGGGGTGGTGGTCGAGCATAAATAGCGGTCAGCTTTCAGTAGTCAGTAGTCAGGATTCAGTAGTCGGCTTTCAGCAATCAGCTACCAGCACTCAACATTCAAAACTCAAAACTCAACATTCGTCATTTTCCATTCGCCATTTTCCATTCGTCATTTTCCTCCCATGCCTAAGAAATCATCTCCTTCCCCCTCCCCCGACCTCACCTTCGAGCAAGCCTTTGCCGAACTGGAAAAGATCGTCGCCCAGCTTGAGCAGGGCAGCCTGTCGCTCGACGACTCGCTGGCCTTGTTCGAGCGCGGGCAGGCCGTGGCCGCCCGGTGCGCCGAACTGCTCAACGCCGCCGAGCTAAAAATCAAACGGCTCTCGCCCCAGGGCGAACTCGCGGACTTCGACCCTGAGGAGGACTCCACGTGAACCTGTCGCAGATCGTCCACAACGACCCGCTGATGGCGGCGGGCATGGCGTGGCTGCTGGCTCAACTCATCAAAGTCCCGCTGGACTACATGTTCACCCACGAGTTCAACTGGCATCTGCTGCTCAGCGCCGGAGGCATGCCCAGCTCGCACGCCGCGCTGGTGGCCGGGCTATGCTGGGCCATCGGCCTTGAATACGGTTTCAACTCGCCGGTGTTTGCCATTGCCGCGGTCGTGGCCATCATCGTCATCTACGACGCCACCGGAGTGCGCCGCGCCGCCGGAGAGCACGCCCGCGTCATCAACCGCATGATCGAAGACCTCGCCTCCGGCCACCCGCTCAAAGAAGAAGAACTCAAAGAACTGCTCGGCCACACGCCCGGACAGGTCCTCGCCGGAACCATCTTCGGCGTGCTTGTCGGCTCGCTGGCGTGGTGGTGGCTCAAATCGCGCGGCGCGTAGCTCGCCGCTCACGTCGTACGGGCGAAGCATTCGCCTCCGGCACCCAGAGCCACAAAAAACTGTGCGGCGAATGCTTCGCCCCAACCTCGCGCCATCAATTAATTGGGAATCGACTCTATGCCCACACTCCCTCCCTCCTACGGCCTCGGCACCCACGCCATCCATCACGGCGAAGGCACCGACGCCCTGCACGCCCACCTGCACCCCATTTACATGACCTCCACGTTCAGCTTCGCCGACGTGGACAGCGGCACGGCGGTGATGACCGGCCAGGCGCCTGGCTACGCCTACACCCGGGCCGGCAACCCCACCAATGAACATCTCGCGGCCAAATACGCCCTGCTCGAAGGCCTCGACCTCGTGCGCGCCAACCCGCAGAGCGATCCGCATACGCTCGTGCGTGCCGTCCCCTTCGCCAGCGGCATGGCCGCCATTTCCAGCGGCGTGCTGGCGCGGGTGCGCGCCGGGCAAGCCGTGCTGGTTCAGCGCTCGCTCTACAACACCGCCTTCAACTTCTTCACCGAAGTGGTTCCGCGATACGGA
>JACRBQ010000130.1 GCA_016213135.1 Chloroflexota bacterium
AATGTCCAGTTAAGTTATACTAAGCTTGTTGGCAGCAAGGCTATCACCAGAAAGTAGTTGACAGTTCAATCGGCTTCGCAAGGAGAGTCAAATGTCGAAAGAGATCATCTTTCTGATCGAAGAAGCGGAAGAAGGGGGATATGTCGCGCGAGCCTTAGGCCATTCGATCTTCACCGAGGCGGAGACATGGGACGACTTGAAGGAAGCCGTCCTCGATGCCGTTCGATGCCATTTTGAAGAGCAAGACAAACCGGCGATGATCCGCTTGCACGTGGTGCGGGATGAGGTTCTGGCCACATGAAATTGCCGCGCGATATAAGCGGCGAAGAACTGGCCGATCTATTGCAGAAGCACGGCTACAAGGTGACACGCCAAACCGGCAGTCACATGCGCCTCTCCACAACACGCGGCGGAGAGCACCATGCCACTATACCTCGCCACAAGCCCCTTCGGGTCGGCACGCTGAATGCCATCCTCAAAGATGTTGCTGAGCATTTGAAGTTGGATCGAGATGCACTGATCAAATCGCTCCTCGAACAATAAGCGGATTGATCGCCTATGGAACGCGCGCGATTGATCGCAACGCTCAAAGTGTCGCTGGCCGTTGTTGCCTGGGGCGCGTCGTTCATTGCCACCAAAGTGGCCCTGCGCGACGTGTCGCCCACTACCGTCGTGTGGCTGCGCTTCGCCATCGGGGTGATCATTCTGGGAGGCGCCGTGGTGGCGCGGCGGCAGTTGGCCCCCGTGACTGTGCGCGAGGGCGGCTACTTTGCCCTGCTGGGGTTCATCGGCATCACGTTTCATCAGTGGCTGCAATCCAACGGGCTGGTGACGGCGCAGGCCACCACCACGGCGTGGATTGTGGCCTCCGGGCCGGTGTTCATGGCGCTGTTGGGCTGGCTGACGCTCAGAGAAAAACTGGGACGGGTGCAGGTCGCGGGTATTGCGTTGGCGGCGCTGGGCGTGCTGCTGGTGGTGAGCAAAGGCAACCTCAACACGCTGGCGGCAGGCAACTTCGGCGCGCCCGGCGATTTTCTGATTCTGGTGAGCGCGCCCAACTGGGCGTTGTTCTCGGCGTTGTCGCGGCGAGGGCTGCGGCGATACCCGGCAGCGCTCATGATGTTTTACGTGATGACTGCCGGCTGGCTGCTCACCAGCGTGCTGTTCTTTGCCGGGCCGGGGCTGGCCGAGGTGAGCCGCATCACCCCGGCGGGCTGGCTGGGCATTGGTTTTCTCGGAATCTTCTGCTCGGGCCTCGCATACATTTTTTGGTATGATGCCTTGCAGATCATTCCCGCGTCGCAGTTGGGTGTATTTCTGTACGTCGAGCCGCTGGTGGCCGTGGCGGTGGCGGCCGTGGTGCTCGGCGAGCCAATCACTGTGGCCGCCCTGCTGGGCGGAGCCACCATTTTGTTTGGCGTGTGGCTGGTCAACCGCGTCGGTGAATTTGATACGGCAACTTGATTGCCGAAAGGAGAGGCGCAACGTGGAACGAGTAAACATCTCGACCGGAACCCGGTGGGAGCCTTTGGTGGGATATTCCCGCGCGGTGCGCGTGGGCGCGTGGGTGCTGGTATCGGGCACCACGGCCACCGACGCGGACGGGAAGCTGGTGGCCGCGGGCGACCCCTACGCCCAAACCGTGCAAACGCTGCGCAATATCGAGTCGGCGCTGGCCCGCGCCGGCGCAACCATGAAAGACGTGGTGCGCACCCGCATGTACGTGACGAGTATCGACGATTGGGAAAAGATCGGGAGGGCGCACGGCGAGTTTTTTGGGAACATCCGCCCGGCCACCGCCATGGTGCAAGTGAGCCGCCTGATCGACCCGGAGATGCTCGTGGAAATCGAAGCCGACGCGCTGATTGCCTGAGCAACCAGGGACATCCAATGCCCAAAGACTACAGCCTGACCGCCGCCCCGCCCAACGCGCAGCGCCGCCCCAAAAATGCCATGGACGACGACTGGACCCGGGCCTTTCTCACCCGCGTCCCCATCGGCCACGTGGCCACCCTGTGGGACGACCAGCCATTCATTACCCCCACCAATTTTTGGTTCGACGTCGAGCGGCACGAGATTGCCTTTCACTCCAACATCGTGGGGCGCGTGCGCGCCAACAGCGAGCGTCACCACCGGGTATGCTTCGAGGCCAGCGAGTACGGCAAGTTTCTGCCCGCCAATGTGGCGTTGGAGTTCAGCGTCCAGTATGCCGGCGCCGTCGTATTCGGAACCATCCGCGTGCTGGATAACGACGACGACAAGCGCCGCGTCCTCTACGGCCTCATCGGCAAATACTTCCCCGCCCTGGCCGTTAGCAAAGATTACCGCCCCATCACCGACGAGGAATTGAAGCGCACCAGTGTGTATGCGATTGCCATTGAGAGCTGGAGCGGCAAGCAGAATTGGCCCGAGCGGGCCATCCAGAGCGACGAATGGCCGCCGCTGCGGCCGGAGCTGCTTGGCTGAGACACGGCCCATGTCCGTGGGAAACGCGAGTGGCAGCGCCCACTCGGTACCGTTGACAGCCGCCTCGGCCGCGAGTCATACTATTCGCACCCCCATTGCGAGGGAACCGTGATACCGTCCGATACCGTGAAGCTCGATCTTCCCGCGCGCCCCGAATACCTGCCGGTGGCCGCTGCCTGTGTGACGCAGATTATCGTCCTCGCGCACCACATGCCTCACCTCGAGACTCTGGCCTACGATATCCAATTGGCCGTGCAGGAGGCCTGCGCCAATATCGTCGATCACGCTTACGGGCGTTCAGGTGAAGGGCGCATCGAAATGACGGTCAGGCTGACGCTGAGGCCGGCCCAATTGGTGGTGGAACTGTACGACACCGGCGAGTGGTTCGACATCAACAATATCCCGGCGCCAAGCACCAAATGGCGCGGTCGCGGGCTGGGCCTCATTCGTCGCACGATGGATGAAGTGGAGTACGAGCGGCAGGTCGGTGGAAACAGGTGGCGGCTGGTAAAAAATCTGGAGCACCCCCCGGCTCATAGATGAGCCGCGTTGCGGCCGGCAGCCTTGGCCCGGTACAAGGCCTGATCGGCGGCGCGCAGCAACTCGGTTGCCTCCAGGGCCAACGAGTGCGGCCAACTCGCCACCCCCAGGCTGACGGTGATATTCACCCGAGTGGAATCATCGCCGTCCACGGTAAGCCCCTGGCAGCCGTGGCGCAAACGCTCGGCCGCTTGCATCGCGGCCAAATGGTCGGTTTCGGGCAGGATGAGCAGGAACTCGTCGCCGCCCAGCCTCCCCGCCGAGTCTTCGCGGCGAATCGCCCGCTGCACCAGCGCTGCCACACTCACCAGAGCGCGGTCGCCGGTGGCGTGGCCGTACGTGTCGTTCACTGTTTTGAACTTATCGAGGTCCAGCACAATCAACGCCAAATGCCGTTGATACCGTTCGGCGCGCGCCCACTCGGTCTCAAGCTGCACCAGCGCCGCGCGCCGATTGAGCAGGCCGGTCAGACCGTCCAGCGTGGCCAGCGCTTCCATTTCCTTTTCCAGCAGCGAGTTTTTAACGGCCACGCTTAGCAGATCGGCCAACAGTTGAAGAATCATTTCCTCGTTGGCGCTGAAGGCCTCGCCGTCCGCTTTGAGCACCTCCAGCACGCCGCTCGCCTCGCCGCCCGAACGCAGCGGCAGCGCCATGCCCGATCGAACCCCGACCGGAAAGGGATGCCCCCGTGAGGCCTCATCGCCGCCGGCGAGTGTTGCCACATCGCCCGTGTTGAGGCAACGGGCCAGATAGCTTTCGCCGGAGAGCGCCCAACCCGGCGCACTGGCGAGCAGGTCCGCGGCGGCTTCCCCGGCGGCAGCCGCCAACTGAAGTTCGCCGGATCGGACCAGATAGATGCGTACGAAGGGATACCCGTAACAGCGGTGGGCTTGCTCCGCAGCCGAGCGCAACAGAACGTCCAGATTTAACATTTGAGTGTCCATAGTCTGTCAGCGATGCTTTCGACCAATAGGAAGTATGCGTATGATACACCTCAGCGGCCCACAGCCAAACCGCGCTGGGGTACAATGTCGGCACTCAAATCTCACAGGAGGCTTTATGCCAAAACAGTACACGGCTCCACCGGCGATGGTAATCGATCCCAAAAAGAAATACACCGCCACGTTCAAAACAGAGAAGGGCGATTTTGATGTCGAATTGTTCGCCGACAAAGCGCCCAAGACCGTCAACAATTTTGTGTTTCTGGCCCGCGAAAAATTCTACGACGGCGTGACTTTCCACCGGGTCATCAAGGACTTCATGGTGCAGGGCGGCGACCCCACCGGCACCGGCTCAGGCGGGCCGGGCTACAAATTCGCCGACGAGTTTCACCCCTCGCTGCGACACAGCGGCCCCGGCATCCTTTCGATGGCCAACGCCGGGCCGGGCACCAACGGCAGCCAGTTCTTCATCACCCACACCGCCACCCCTCATTTGGACAACCACCACACGGTGTTCGGCCAAGTGAGCAGCGGCATGGATGCGGTGCTGGCCATTCCCGAACGCGACCCCGGCCGGGCCAAAGCGCCCGGCACGAAAATCATTACCATCGAGATCAAAGAAAGCTAATGTAAGGGCGAAGCATTCGCCGCGCGGATCTTTGCGGCTTTGGATGCCGGAGGCGAATGCTTCGCCCCAACGAGAAACTTTCCCGCTACAGAATGAGCATCGCATCGCCAAACGAATAGAAGCGATAGCCCTCGGCTTTGGCCTGCTCGTAGGCGGCTAGAATCGTCTCGCGCCCGGCGAAGGCCGAGACGAGCGCCAGCAGTGTCGAGCGCGGCAGGTGAAAGTTGGTGATCATCGCGTCCACGGCGCGAAACTGGAAGCCGGGCGCGATGAACAGACTGGTATCACCCACCACCGGCTGGATGACCCCGGCTTCGCCGATGGAGGCCCGGGCCGCGCTCTCCAGCACCCGCACCGAGGTGGTGCCCACGGCGATCACGCGCCCCCCGCGGGCGCGGGTCTCAGTGATCGCCAGGGCCGTTTCACTCGGCAACTGACACCATTCCGAGTGCATCTTGTGCTCTTCCATCCGCTCTTCGGTAACGGGCGCAAAGGTGTCGAGGCCGATGTGCAACGTCACAAACGCCTGCCGCACGCCTTTGGCCTGGAGCGCGGCCAGCAACTCGGGCGTGAAGTGCAGGCCCGCCGTGGGCGCAGCCGCCGAGCCTTCGGTGCGGGCATACACGGTCTGATAGCGCTCGGCGTTGCGCAACGGTTCATGAATGTACGGCGGCAACGGAATCTCGCCAACCTTATCCAGCAGCGGCGAGATAGGCTGGGAGAATTGGATGAGGCGCAGCGCGCCCTCGAGTTCTTCCATCACCACCGCCGTCAGCCCGGGGCGGGACTCAAGTTCCAGCACCGCGCCCAGCCGCACGCCCTTGCCGCCAACCATCACTTCCCACGTCAGCGCGGCGCGGCGGCGCAGCATCAGAATTTCCACCGCCCCGCCCGTGGCCTTGCGTGCCCTGAGCCGCGCCGGAATGACGCGGCTTTCGTTCATCACCAGCAGGTCGTTGGGTTTGAGGTAGTCGCCAATATCGCGGAAGATGCGATGCTCGATGGTTCCGGCGGCCCGGTTCAACACCAGCAGCCGCGAGGCGTCGCGCGGCTCTATAGGGGTTTGGGCAATTCGGTCGGGGGGGAGTTCGTAATCAAAGTCGGCGGTGTACATCGGTCCCACTATATCAGCTTGGGTTGCTCGCCGTCGCGGTACGCGATTCCTAAATGCTCATAAGCCAGCCGCGTGGCGGTGCGCCCGCGCGGCGTGCGATCCAGAAACCCCAACTGCAACAGATAAGGCTCGTACACGTCCATGATGGTATCGGCCTCTTCGCTGATGGAGGCGGCGATGGTTTCCAACCCCACCGGCCCGCCGTCGAACTTTTCGACGATGGCCCGCAGCACCCGCCTGTCCACATCGTCCAAACCCAGCTCGTCGACGTCCAACAGGCTCAAGGCCTCGCGAGCCACCGGCTCGGAGATGACGCCGTCGGCGCGCACCTGGGCAAAATCGCGCACCCGGCGCAGCAGCCGCAGGGCCACACGCGGCGTGCCACGGGCGCGGCGGGCAATCTCGGTCACGCCGCTTTCGTCGATTGGCACTTTTAGTTTCTCCGACGCGCGGCGGACGATTTGCTGCATGGCAGGCAGGTCGTAGAAATCGAGCCGGTACACTGCGCCGAAGCGCGCCCGCATCGGCGAGCTGATGAGCGCCAGCCGCGTGGTCGCGCCCACCAGCGTGAACTTGGGCAACTTGAGCCGGATGCTGCGGGCGGTGGGGCCTTTGCCGATCACAATATCCAGCGCAAAGTCCTCCATCGCCGGGTACAGCACTTCCTCCACAACGCGGCCCAGCCGGTGAATTTCATCCACGAACAGAATGTCGCCGGCGCGCAAATTGGTAAGGATGGAGGCCAGATCGCCGGGGCGCTCGATGGCCGGCCCGGCGGTGACTTTGATGTTCACGCCCATTTCGTTGGCCAGCACGTGCGACAGCGTGGTTTTGCCCAGCCCCGGCGGCCCGTAAAACAGGCAGTGATCCAACGCCTCGCCGCGCTGTTTGGCCGCCGATAGCAGGATTTCGAGATTCTCTTTCACGCGATCCTGCCCGATCACCTCAGCCAGCTTTTGCGGCCTGAGGGCGTAATCGATCTGATCGTCAGGGCGGCGCTTGGGCGATACCACACGGTCTCCGGATTCGGTCATGGCGGAGATTATATCATTGGCATTCGCCCTTCTGATTTATAATCATGCCATGTCCAACGTCTACCCTTCCCCCCACCCTCTCGTTGCGCACAAGCTCGCCAAACTCCGCAGCACCGGCACGGAACCGAAAAAGTTCCGGGAACTGATCAGTGAGATTTCGACCCTGTTGGCCTACGAGGCCACCGCCGATTTGCCGACGCGCCCGGTGCCGGTGACCACGCCCATGGGCGCAACCACCGGCCGGGAACTGGAAGAGAAAATCGGCCTCGTGCCCATTTTGCGCGCCGGGCTGGGCATGGTGGAAGGCGTGTGGGAGATGATGCCCACAGCGGAGGTGTGGCACATCGGCCTCTATCGCGATGAGAAAACGCTGAAGCCGGTGCAGTATTACAACAAACTGCCGGTGTCGCCACGGGTGGGCGTGGTGCTCATCCTCGACCCCATGCTCGCCACTGGCGGCTCGGCGGCGGCCACCACGCACATCCTCAAAAACTGGGGCGTCACCCGAATAAAATACGTGGGCCTCATCGCCGCGCCCGAGGGCATCGCCCGCATGCAGGCCGATCATCCCGACGTGCCGATTTACATCGGGGCGATAGACGATCATCTCAACGAAATCGGCTACATTGTGCCGGGGCTGGGAGATGCGGGTGATCGGCAGTTTGGCACCGGCTAGCGCTTACCTGCTGGCCTTCCTCATCCCTGCCGCCCTGGCCCTCGCCGTCACGCCGTTGGCCGCCTGGCTCGGCAAACGATGGGGCTTGGTGGCCCTCCCCGGCGGGCGACGCCAACACCCTCAGCCCGTGCCACGCGTTGGCGGTGTGGGCATCTTTGTCGCCTTCCTCGCCGTGTCGGCGGCGTTGTTTTTTTTTGCCCCGCTCGATCCTGCCCATCGCCTGCCCATTAGCGGCCTGCTCCTCGGCACGGCCTTTGCCTTTGCCGTAGGCCTGGCCGACGACTGGAAGGAGCTGCCGGCGGCCCCGCAATTCATAGGCCAACTGATCACCGCAGGCATCGCCCTGGCCACCACGGTGTGGATTCAGGAAGTGACGCTGCCCTTCTTTGGCTTTCAGCATTTCCCGTGGTACGTCACCTATCCGCTCACCATTTTGTGGGTTACGGGCATGATGAACACGGTGAATTTTCTGGACGGGTTGGATGGGCTGGCGGCCGGCGTGGCCGCCATAGCGGCCCTGTTGTTCGCGGCGCACATGATCAAACTCGACCAGGCACCCATCGCACTTTATGCGCTGGCCTTCGCCGGGGCGTGCGTGGGCTTCCTGCCGTTCAACATGGCCCCGGCGCGCATCTTCCTCGGCAGCGCGGGCACGATGGTGCTGGGCTACGGATTGGCCGCCCTTTCCATCCTGGCCCCGGCCCGCATCGCCACCGCCCTGCTCGTCATGGCCATTCCCATCGCCGACACCGCGTGGCAAATCGTCAACCGCTGGCGCAGCGGGCGCTCGCCGTTCAGCGGCGACCGTGGGCACTTGCATTTTCGATTGCAGGATTTGGGCTGGTCGCAACAGCGCATCGTGCCGCTTTATTGGGCCTTCTGCGCTCTGTTCGGCGGGCTGTCGCTATTCTTCGACTCGCGCTGGGCCAAGCTCATCGCCTTCGTGGCGCTGATTGCGGTGGTCGGCGGCGTGCTGGTCGCGCTGTCGCGGCGCAACCGCGCTCAGTAGTTGATCCGAAGCCCCGTGAGCCGCACCAGCCCGCGCTCCGCCAGCCAGAGCAGCGGCATGATGATTGCGTCCACGCCGAGGGTGATGGTGAAGGCCGAGGCTACCACTCGCACGCCGGAGGCCACAGGTTCGCCCACGCTTTGCAGCACCAGCGGCGCGGCCCCCAGGTAATACAACGCCACCCCCACCAAAATCAGCATCGCCGACACGGGCAGCCACGCCCGGCGGTCGGAGGCCGAGGGCATCATGGAATTGCTGACGGCGAAGATGAGGTAAAGCCAGATGAGCGAATCGGCTGACCGGAAGCTGGAAGCGGCCCCCCGCACAATGGCGGCGGCGTCACCGGCGGCAATGGCCGCCCCCAGCGCGTCAACCGCCAGCCGCGAGGATCCAATCAGCACCACCGCTGCCGAGCCGGCCACCCACGGGGCCACGCCGATCAACGCCTCGCGCACGACGTCCACCTTTGCCGTTTCCACATAGCCCAGCCGCAGCGTGCCATCGGGCAGGCGGCGCGGCCACAGCGAAATGCGCGCGGTTTTCACGCCGAGCAGTTTTGCCATGAGCCAATGGCTGGTTTCGTGCAGCGCCACGCCGGGGAAGAACACCGCGGCGTACAGCACCGAGGCCAGATCGTGATCGCGCGTGAGCAGCAGGCCAATGCCTTGCATGTGCCGGTGTATCCAGCGCTCCAGCAACAGCAAAGGCATCAGCGCAAAGAACAACCAGACCCACGCGGTGAGCAAAGACACGGATGGTGGACAGTGGGCAGCGGGCAGTGGCCAGTGATCACTGATCACTGATCACTGACCACTGACCACTGACCACTGACCACTGACCACTGACCACTGACCACTGACCACTGACCACTGACCACTGACTACTGACTACTGACTACTGACTACTGACTACTGACTACTGACTACTGACTACTGACTACTGACTACTGACTACTGACTACTGACCACTGACTACTGACTACTGACTACTGATCAGCCGGCTAACTCTTGGCTTTGAACACCGCTTGCACGATGGCTTCGAAGTCGGGAGCCTTGAGGCTGGCCCCGCCCACCAGCGCGCCGTCAATGTCGGGCTGGCTCATGAACTCGGCGATGTTGGCCGGGGTGACACTGCCGCCATATTGAATGCGGACGCCATCGGCCAGTGCCGATCCGTACAGATCGGCCAACATGCCACGGATGTGCAGCCCGATGACGGCGTTGGCCCCCGCGCCGGTGGCCGCTTTGCCCGTGCCGATAGCCCATACCGGTTCGTAAGCCACCACGGTGCGGGCCGCTTCCTCGGCGGCCAGGTCGGCGTACGCGCCGCGCATTTGCCACGAGACGACCACCCCGGTTTGCTCCGCCTCGTATTCCGCCGGCAACTCGCCCACGCAGATGATGGGCGTGAGGCCGCTCGCCAGCGCAGCCTTCACTTTTTTGTTCACCGAGGCATCCGTCTCGCCAAAGTATTGCCGCCTCTCCGAGTGGCCGATGATGACGTGCGAGCACAAACCGGCCAGCATCGGCGCGGACACTTCGCCGGTGAACGCGCCCGATTTTTCCCAGTGGATGTTTTGCGCGCCGAGCGCGATGCGGGTGCTTTTGACCGCCGCGCCCACGGCGGGCAGCGACACAAACGGCGGGCACAGCACCACCTCCACCCCGGTGAGGCCGCCCAGCGACCGGGCCAGCGCGACGGCGAGGTCGGCTGCCTCGGCGGGGGTCTTATTCATTTTCCAGTTACCGGCGATGACGGGGGTTCGCTTCACGAGAGGGTTCCTCCAGGTCTGTCTCTATTTATCCATCAGCGCGGCCACGCCGGGCAGGGCTTTGCCTTCGAGCAGTTCAAGGCTCGCGCCGCCGCCGGTGGAAATGTGGCTCATGCTGGCGGCCAGCCCGGCCTGTTCCACGGCGGCCACCGACTCGCCGCCGCCGATGACGGTGGTCGCGCCGCACGCCGCCACCAGCCGGGCCACATCGTTGGTGCCCTGCGCAAATTTAGGGAATTCAAAGACGCCCATCGGCCCGTTCCACACCACGAGCTTCGCGCCCTTCAGTTCTGCGCCAAACCGTTGCACCGTGGCGGGGCCAATGTCGAGGATGCGCCACCCGGCGGGGATGCCACCGGCCACGCCCACGGTTTGGCTGGCGGCGTCCTTGTCGAACTTGTCGCCCAGCACCGCATCGGTAGGCAGCACCAGCTTGCCGCCGGATTTCGCCATCAGGCTTTTAGCCGTATCGAGGCTGGCATCTTCCACCAGCGAATCGCCCACGGCGATACCCTGCGCTTTGAGGAACGTGTTCGCCATGCCGCCGCCGATGAGCACTTTGTCGGCTTTGGTGAGCAGGTTCTCGATGACGCCGATCTTGTCGGAAATTTTGGCCCCGCCCAAAATGGCGACGAAGGGGTGCGCCGGATTGGTGACCGCCCCGGCGAGGTATTCCAGTTCCTTCTCCATGAGGAAGCCGGCCACTGCCGGGAGGTGTTTGGCGATGCCCTCGGTGGAGGCATGGGCGCGGTGCGCGGAACCGAAGGCGTCGTTCACGTATACCTCGGCTAGCGCGGCCAGTTGTTTGGCAAAGGCCGGCTCGTTCTTTTCTTCTTCCGGGTGAAAGCGGACGTTTTCGAGCAGCAGCACTTGCCCCGGCTGGAGCGCCCGCGCCCTCCTTTCAACCTCGGGGCCGACACAGTCGGGGGCCAGCGCCACGGGCACGCCCAGCAGCGCACTCAGGCGGTCGGCGGCGGGCGCGAGCGACGATTTGGCCTCCGGCCCTTTGGGGCGGCCCAGGTGCGAGGCGAGGATGAGTTTGGCGCCCTGCTTCCGCAAATACTCGATGGTGGGCAGCGCCGCGCGGATGCGCGTGTCGTCGGTGACGGCGTAGCGGCCATGGGCATCGGGCGCTTTGGAGAGCGGCACGTTGAAATCTACGCGAACAAAGACGCGCCTGCCCTGCACGTCAATGTCGCGGATCGTTTTCTTGTTCATGATTAGCTCTCAGCAGTCAGCCGTCAGCGGTCAGCCGTTGCCGTTCGGGCGCGTCTGACCGTAGACGGCTGAAGGCTCGATTACAGTTTGCCGGCAATCATCGCCGTGAGGTCGGCCACGCGGCAGGCGTAGCCCCATTCGTTGTCGTACCAGGCGATCACTTTGACCAGGTTGCCCAGCACCAGCGTATCCATGGCGCTGTACACCGACGAGAAATTGGTGCCCTTGAGATCCATGGAGACCAGCGGCTCGTCGGTCACGTCGAGGACGCCCTTCATCGGCCCGGCGGCGTATTCCAGCATCGCGGCGCGGATTTCGTCTTTGGTCGGTTCTTTGTCCAGGATCGCAGTGAAGTCCACCACCGATACGGTGGCCGTGGGCACGCGGAAGGCCATGCCGCCGAATTTGCCCTTGAGTTCGGGAATGACCAGCCCCACGGCCCTGGCTGCGCCGGTTTCGGAGGGGACGATATTCTGCGCGGCGGCGCGGGCGTCGCGCAGGTCCTTTGCACCCACATCCTGCAGTTTTTGCGAGTTGGTGTAAGCATGCACGGTGGTCAGCAGGCCGCGCTGAATGCCGAACTTGTCGTTGAGCACCTTGGCTACCGGGGCCAGGCCGTTGGTGGTGCACGAGGCATTGGAAACCACGTGGTGCCGGGCGGGGTCGTATTTGTCCCAGTTGACGCCGAGCACAACCGTCAGGTCTTCGTTCTTGGCCGGGGCCGAGATGATCACTTTCTTCGCGCCGCCGGAATCGATGTGCGCCCGGGCCTTGTTGGCGTCGGTGAACAGGCCGGTGCATTCGATGACGACGTCAACGCCCATCTCTTTCCATTTGATCGCGCCGGGGTCCCTCTCGGCGGTCACTGTGATTGTCTTGCCGTCCACCATCAAATGACCGTCTTTGGCCTCCACGGCGCCGGGGTAGCGGCCATAGATGGAATCGTATTTGAACAGGTGGGCGTTGGTGGCCGCATCGAACAGATCGTTCACCGCCGCCACCTCGATCTCGCCGGGGTGCCGCTCGTTGATCGTGCGCAAGGCTTGCCGCCCGATGCGCCCGAAGCCGTTGATGCCGATTTTGACAGTCATGGAAGTTCTCCTTGTTGAGTGAGTAATGCGGGCTTGCCCGCAAATGGACACGAATTGCCGCGGAGCAGCGCCTGCTAGTAGTCCGCCAATGTTAGAACGCCGTGTAGCTTAGCGCCTTGTGCGCGTGCGCCGCCCACAAGGGGCTAGGCTACGACTATACGATCCAAAGTTGGCGAACTATTACCGCTACCGCGATACGAGATGGTCGTCTATCAGCTTCATCAGCACATTAGCCAGTTTGACCGAATCATGCCGCCACGGTTTATCCGCCGCCACCACATCGGCGGCAATGACGCGGTGGGCACCATTGACCGGCCGGCCCAGCGCCACCCACTGCAAGCCGGGCAACAATTTGCCCAGCTGTCGATCGTTGGCGATTACAATCGGGAACAGCACTTGGCCGGCGTGCGCTTCGAGCGCCTGCACGTGATCCAGCACGCTGTAGCCTTCCGTCTCGCCGGGTTGGGTGGCGGCGTTGCACACGTACACTTTGGTGGCGCGGCTGGCCGCCACGGCGGCGGCAATGTCGCGCACCAACAGGTTGGGGATGATGCTGGTATAGAGGCTGCCCGGCCCGGCCACAATAAGATCGGCGGCGAGGATCGCCTGCAATGCGTCTGGGAACGCCGCCACGTCGTCGGGCTGAAGGAACACGCGCTCAATCGCTCCCGCCGCCACCGGGATGGCCGATTCGCCCGCCACCCGCGTGGCAGCCGCCGCATCCGCGGCTCGCAGATCAGCCACCAGCGTCACATCATACAGCGTGGACGGCACTACCCGACCCTGAATGGTAAGCACACGACTGGACTCGAGCAGAGCCTTTTCAAACGAGCCGGTGACTTCGGCCATGGCGGTGATGAACAGGTTGCCGAAGGAGTGCCCCTCCAGCCCGTCGCCCGCGCCAAAGCGGTATTGAAAAAGCTGGGTGATCAGCGCCTCGTCGTCGGCCAGGGCGGCAATGCAATTGCGAAAGTCGCCGGGCGGCAGTACGCCCAGCGAGCGGCGCAACCGCCCCGACGAGCCGCCGTCGTCGGCCACGGTGACGATGGCGGTGATGTTGGAGGTGTGATGTTTCAACCCCCCCAGCAGCATGGCCATGCCCGTGCCGCCGCCGATGACCACTACCCGTGGGCCGCGTTGTTTGCGCCGGTGTTCAGCCACCATCTGCACAATTGGCCGCCCGCCGCCGGCAAAGGGCGACAACAGCGTGCCCGTGAGTTGCCGGAGCGAAACCGCGATCGCCCCCAACCCGAAGCCGCCCAGCAACACAGCCCGGAACCATCGAGGAAGAAATTGGAGGGTCACGAAGTCGAGAGCCGGCGGCATGGCCCCGCCACGGTAAATTTCGACCAGCGCAAAAGCCAGCCCCACGCCCAGGGCCACAATGCCGGCCAACAGCACCAGCACCCAGCGCTTCACGCCCAGGTCCAGCCGGAGCCAGCCGAGCAATGGATATTTGCGAACGAGTTGCCGGACAAATTGCTGCATGAAGGAGCGTCCCCGCGAAGTATGGGGGATCATAGCAGGTTTCACAATCCGGGTCAAAACTGCGCGGGCATTTTGACGAATTGACATAGGCGTGAGCGCAACTTATAATTCGCCCACTATATTCGTTCAGAAAGAGAGGAATCCCCATGGCAAGTGTAAATTACGACCATGTCACCAAGAAGTTCGGCGAGGTGACCGCCATATCGGATCTTAGTATTGCAGTGGAAGACAAGGAGTTCTTGGTACTGGTCGGCCCGTCCGGTTGCGGCAAGTCCACCGCACTGCGCATGTTAGCCGGGCTGGAAGAGATCACCAGCGGCGAAATCCGCATCGGCGATCGCGTAGTGAACGACGTGGCTCCAAAAGACCGCGACATTGCCATGGTGTTCCAATCGTACGCGTTGTACCCGCACATGACAGTGTACGACAACATGGCCTTTGGCCTCAAACTCCGCAAGATGCCGAAGGCCGAGATTGACGAGCGAGTGAAGAAGGCCGCGGACATTCTGGGCATCGGCCAGTTGCTCAGCCGCAAGCCCAAGCAGCTTTCGGGCGGCCAGCGCCAGCGCGTGGCCGTGGGCCGGGCCATCGTGCGCAACCCGGCGGTGTTCCTCTTCGACGAGCCGCTCTCCAACCTCGACGCGAAACTGCGCGTGGAAACTCGCGCCAATATCTCCAAACTGCACCAGCAGTTGGGCACCACCTTCATTTACGTGACGCACGATCAGGTGGAGGCCATGACCATGGCCAGCCGCATCGCCGTTATGAAGGATGGCCTTCTGCAGCAGATCGACTCGCCGCAGAATCTTTACGACAAGCCGGACAATGTGTTTGTGGCCGGCTTCATCGGCTCGCCGTCGATGAACTTCTTCGAAGCGCGCATTCGCTCCGACAACGGCAAGACGGTGATCGATTGCGCCTCTTTCCAAATCATCGTGCCCGAAGGCAAGGACGGCCCGTACAAGCCCTACGTGGGCCAAGACGCCGTTTTTGGCATTCGCCCCGAGGATATTCACGACCCGAATTACGCCCCGCCCGGCATCCATACCTCGCCGGTGAATGCGAAAGTGGACGTGACCGAATTGATGGGCAACGAGGTCTTTCTGTATATGATTGCCGGTGACCGGAATTTTGTAGCCCGCGTGGACCCGCGCTCCAAGGCGCGCATCGGCGACAACGTGCAGATGATGTTGAACCTCGACAACTTCCACTTGTTCGACAAGACCACTGAGAAGGCCATCCGGTAATTCCGGTAGGCACGACCGCAAGTAGACAGGTATGCGCTCCACACGGCCGTACCTGTCTATTTTTGTTTATGAGGCCACTTCGTCATGACAACCCACAAACTCGTGTTGATCCGCCACGGACAGAGCATTTGGAATTTGGAGAACCGCTTCACCGGATGGACCGATGTCGGCCTCACCGAGCAGGGGCGGCAGGAAGCCGAGGCCGGAGGCCGCCTTTTGCGCGACGGCGGCTTCAGCTTCGACGTGGCCTACACGTCGGTGCTCAAGCGAGCCATCAAAACGCTGTGGATCGTTTTGGAAACGCTGGAGTTGGAGTGGATTCCGGTGCGCCGCGCCTGGCAGCTCAACGAACGGCACTACGGCGCCCTGCAGGGCCTGAACAAAGCCGAAATGGCGGAGAAGTTTGGCGAGGCGCAGGTGAAAATCTGGCGGCGCAGTTATGACGTGCCCCCTCCCCCGCTCGATCCTGCCGACGAACGCTTCCCCGGCCACGACCGGCGCTACGCCTCGTTGGCCGCCTCGGAACTGCCGCGCACCGAGTCCCTGAAGGAAACGGTGGCCCGAATGCTGCCCTACTGGCACAGCACGCTGGCCCCCGCCGTGCAATCGGGGCAGCGCGTGCTCATTGTGGCGCACGGCAACAGCCTGCGGGCGCTGGTGAAGTATTTGGATAACATTTCCGAGGCGGCGATTACGGAATTGAACATCCCCACCGGCATTCCGCTCGTTTACGAACTGGGCGCCGATTTGCGACCGCTGAAGCACTACTACCTCGGCGACGAGGAGGCGGTGAGAAAAGCGGCCGAGGCGGTTGCCAATCAGGCCAGAGCGAAGGCTTAGGGTATCTTTTCAAAATTGTGGGGGCGAACCTGTGTGTTCGCCCAGGGCAGACACACAGGTCTGCCCCCAGCCCGATTTATTGAGATGATACGGCTTAGGTTTCTCACAACCGGCGCAATACCCACGCTCGGAGGGACGCGAGCGACGACCGCGCCCCTCCGAGTTCTGATTCCATCACTTCGCCGGCAGCAAACCCACTTGCGCGAAGTCGTCCGGCGTGAGGGTTGCCACGTCGGCGGTGGAAACTTTGAACGCCAACTGCCCGGCCTGATCGCCCGTGTCCGCCAGATCGAGGATGCGCGGGTAGTTGGTAGCTCCGGCAGGCACGCCGCCGAACCTCCACTGCGCGGATTTCTCCTGCCCGTCGCGCACGCGCCACACTCCCGCCGAGGGGTAGCCCTCCTGCGACATGACGGCGGCCACGTAGCCCCACGTGGCCGGGTCGCCCACGCCAAAGGCCTCTTTGGGCACCCGGATGGTGACCGAGGCGTTGGCCGGGTTGACGATGATCTTGAAGCTCACGTCGGTGAGTTGCTTGGGTTCGCCGGTGGCCGGGTCGGGGGCCACAAATTGCGGGGTCCAACCCTCGGCCCACACGGCAAACTCCCAGCCCGAGTCGGCTGGAAGTGAGGCGTTGCGCCCCGGCAGGAGCATGCGCCCCCCCGTTTTGTTGCCGGGGTCTTTATCCACATACACATCCAGCGTCTGCAAAGCCAGGTTGTTGGGCGACCCCCACGGGTTGGGCACTGCCCCGTAAAAGCTGAACTTGAACACAACGCTTTTGTCGTCGGTGCCGACGGTGAAGTTCTTGAGGTCGAACACGCCCGGCGTGAATACGGCGTCGCCGGGGTAGGTGTACGCGCCGGGGCCGTTATCGTCGCCGCGCGGATCGTCCACGCTCAACACGACGTTCAGCGTTCCGAGGTCGGGGATGATGAGTTGCGACGGGCCGCCGGCGGGAAGCATTTGCAGATCGCGCCGGCCCTGGCTGACGACTGCCACCAACCGCAGGTCGTCGCCCGGCTCGAGGTCGCCGAGGGCCGCGAGCGGCATGGCAAACTCCAGGACGCTGCCTTTGGCTGCCGCTGAGGGCAACGGCCCGGCGGCGGCCCAGTTTATGCCGGAGGCGTTGAACAGCAGGCCGTTGAACCCGCCTTGCACAAGTTGCACTTCGGCGAGGGCCGTTGCGCCAAAGCCGAGCAGCGTGGGCGAGGCCGCGCCCGCGGACAGGTGCGAGGTGGCGATGGAGTCGGCGAAGCGCGGGGCGAGGATATAGACGCCCACGGTGGCATCTTTGAGCGATGCCCAATCGGTTTTGGCGTCCACGCGGATGTATAGGTTTTTGGCATCGACGCCGTAGTATAGGCCGGAGGCCACGTCTTCGGCGCGGGCCTGCACCCCGCCCGCCGCCGAGTGGCGCGCGGCCAGCGCCCATTCGTCGGCCCCGGCAACGCCGTCGATCTGAGGGGTGAAGATGCCGCCCATGAGTTGATCGGGAGCTACGTTTCGAGCGGGGATGATGGGGATGTCGACGAAGGCGGGCACCGGCTCGCCCAACGACTTGTACACGTTCGCCAGCAGGGCGCGGTAGCCCTGGTCAAAGTAGCCGTCGTCGCCCGAGTCCTGATCGGCGCCGTACCACCAGAACCAGTCGGAGCCTTCGGCAAGGTACATGTAGTCTTGCGCTTGCGCCAGGGCCTCGGGCGAGGGGGCGGTTTTGGTGCGCGAGATATCGTATTGGCCGAGGTCGGAGCGCACTTTGGCGAGATAGTTCCATGCTTTCGTTTCTTCCGGTTCGCCAATCCACGTATCGTAGTTGGCAGTGAACCACGCGCCGGGGAAGAGGAAGGTGATATTCCTCTGCTCCGGGAACTTCGTGAGGTATTCAGAGGGGGTGATGGTTTGGATGGTGGCGCTGTCGGAGAGGGCCTGATACAGCGCGTTGAGGAAGTCCTTGCCGTCGTTGGAGTAGTTTTCCCACGCGTTCTCGCCGTCGAGGATCACGCTGACGAGGTGCGGGCCGGTGGCCCCTTCCTTCTTCAGTTCGGCGCGAATGTTTTCGAGCCGTTGCATGAAATCGGCAGCGGCGGCATTACCTTCGGTGCCGGAATATGTGAAGCCGATTTTGTCGGAAATGGTGAGGTCGCGGAAAACGACCGAGACCGAGCCGCCGTTAATGCCTTCGACGACGTAGGGCCGATAGAGCTGGTCGGCCTGTTGCACTGTGTCTTTGGCGTCGCGGGTGAACTGGCCGAGGCCGATGGATTTTGCCAGCACCGGCTCGCCGGAGGCCATCCACTGGTAGCCGGCCTGAGCCACGGCGCTGACGATGGTTTGGGCGACCGCGCCTTCACCCGGCCATAAGCCGCGCACGGAGCGGCCAAATGCCTGCTGATAGATGTCAACACTGCGCGCCAGTTGCGCCTGCACGTCGGCGGGGTAGTTGAAACGTTGGGGCATTTCGGCTTTGGGGTTGCCGGTGCCGGCAGTGGTGGTGTCGTTGATGAGCGGCAGGATGGGGTGGGCGTAGGGCGTGGTGGTCACTTCGATCTGCCCGGCGTCCTGCAATTGCTTGTGGATGGGCACAATCTCGGCCAGGATGCGGCGCACTTCGCCGAAAATGACGGCTTTGTCGGCCTCGGCGAAACCGTGGTCTTTCTCGACTAGCGCCTTCAACGGGGCCACGGCCAACACGTCGGGGTCCATCCACGCCAGATTGAACCACACTTGCAGATCGCGAAAATCCTGCTCGGTGAAGTTCTGTTTGGCGGCGGCAATGGCGGCGGCATTGGTTCCGGCGCGCTTGTCGAGCAAAGCTTTGTAGCCGGGGTGTATTTTGATGACGTGATCCCAGTTGGCGTCGAAGAAGTGGCGCAGGATGAAATCTTTGTCGTCGTCGGTAAGGTCGGCGGCAGGCTTCTCCGTCAGCACCCAGTATTTGTCTTTGGCGCCGTTGGCGACGTAATCGTTCAACTGTTTGAGCAGCACCGGCGTGAGGTTGAATGTGACGCGCACCTCTGGGTACTTGGCGACGGTGGCGGCCATGTCGTAATAGTCTTTGGTGCCGTGCACGCGCACCCACGGGCGGGTGTACACGCCGTCGACGTCTTTGTAGTACAACGGCTGGTGCTGGTGCCACATGAGGTTGAGGTAGAGGATGTCGCCTTCGGCGGCGGTGGCGGCTTCCGTGGGGACGAGGGTGGCAGCGGGCGCGGTGGGCGGGGCGGTTGGGGTTGGCGTGCCGCCGCACGCGGCGACCAATGCGGCCACCACGGTCAGCAGGTTGAGAAATCTCATTGGCGATCTCATCGGTCTCTTCCTTTCATTTCTGCAATTGAATCACAATCGTGCCGTAAGCGGGCAAAGACTCCGCAGGCTGGTAGTCTTTGAAGCCGCCGCCGTCGACCACGGTGAGGCCCGCAAAGGGACCGCTGCCCATGAGCGACGCGGCGGCATATGCGCCGGGGGCGAGGGCGCTTTGGTCGAGCGTGAGGGCGTAGTCGGCGATGGGATCGCTGGTGAGGTTGACCAGCACCAGCACAGCCTCGCCCGCGCTGAGGCGCAGGTCGGCGAACAGGCCGGGGTTGTTGGCGTGGACGAGGTTGAGGCTGCCCACGCGCAAGGCCGCGTGCTCGCTGCGGAGGGCGATGAGGGCGCGGTAGTGCGAGAGCAGCGAGGCCGGGTCGGCAAATTGGGCGGCGACGTTGGCAAGAGCGTAATTCGAGTCGGGCGTGCGCCACGGCGAGCCGGTGGTGAATCCGGCCTGGGCGTCGGCGGACCACTGCATGGGGCGGCGCAAGTCCTCGTCGGGCTTTTGGCCGAGCATGCCGATCTCCTCGCCATAGTAAATGAACGGCACGCCCGGCGAGGTGAGCAACAGCGAGGCGGCTACGGCGGCCTTGTCGGCGCTGCCGGAGAGTAGCGAGATGGCGCGGTTTTGGTCGTGGTTGGTGAGGAAGGTAGCGAACTGCCCCGGCAATAGTCTGCCATACGAATCTTGCAACGTGCCATTGAGATCGGTGGCGATCTGCGCCTGTGCCGCGGCGAGGAATGCGTTGGCGATGCCGAACTCAAACGCGAGGTCGAGCTGGTCGCCGCTGGTATAGGACGCCAGAATGGTGGGGCTGTCGCCAAAGAGTTCGCCAACAGTCAGCGCCTGAGGGTTCAGGCCTTTGTAATACGGGCGGAACTGTTTGTACCACTGGTGCGTGCTTTGGGTGTGGGCTTGTAGCGCGCGTTCTTCGATGAGGTGCTTGGCGGCGTCGAGGCGAAAGCCATCCGCGCCCATGTCGGTCAGCCAGAATTTCACCACCTCGTCCATCTGGGCCGTGACTTCGGGGTTGTTGTAGTTGAGGTCGGGCATGCGGTCCGAAAAGATGCCGTAGTAGTAGCCCCAGCCGGTGCGATGCCAAACCTTTTGGCCCCACGGGCCGCGGTAGCCGGGGTCGGCGTCGGACCAAATGTAGAAGTCGCGGTATGGCGATGCGGTGTCTTCGGCCTGAATGAACCACGGGTGTTGATCGGAGGTGTGATTAAGCACGAGGTCGAGGATGATGCGGATGCCGCGCTTGTGCGCTTCGGCCAGCAAATGCCTGAAGTCGGCGAGCGTGCCGTAGTCGGGGTTGACGTCGAAGTAGTCGGTCACGTCGTAGCCGTGATACGAGGGCGAGGGGAAGATGGGCATGAGCCACAGGCCGGTCACGCCGAGGTCGGCGGTGGTGGCCGGGTTGCCGTCGTTGAGGTAGTCGAGTTTCGCGGTGATGCCGTTGAAGTCGCCGACGCCGTCGCCGTTGCTGTCGTAGAAGCTGCGGACGAAGATTTCGTAAAAGACCGCGTCGTTCCACCACGGCAGGCCGTCGGTGCCGGAGGGCAGCCCCAGCACGGGTGACACGGGAACCGCCACGGGCGGCGTGGGCGACGGGGCCGCCGTGGGCACAACGGTGGGCGCCGGAGTGGCCGTGGCGCCCGATCCGCCAAACCGGGCGCACGCCGAGGTGAGCATCACGCCGATCATCATCCCAATGAACAGCGAACGCACTTGTTTCATTTCTGCTCCTTCACAGGCAACTCAGCATCACACCAGAGCGCGCATGTTTGATGGCGATGATTGGCGGCGGAGGCGAAGAGGGGATTGAACTAGACCGTCGTGATGCCGGGATCATGCGCCGAACCGATGTAATCGGTGACGCCGGGGCGGTTGCCACACCTGAGGCTGAATGCGCAGGGTGGCGTAGCATCCAGCGCGCCCGTTGGCGACGCAATGGGCGCGCTGGACGAATGCGGCACTTATTCTTTCACGCCGCCGAGAGTCAGACCGCCGATGATTTGTTTTTGCAGCGCAATGTACGCAATGGCCACGGGCAAGGCCACGATGATGGCCATGGCGCTGAACCTGTTCCATGGGATGTTCTGCGCGTACTGCCCGGTCATGTTGTAGAGCGTCATGGCCAGCGTGTAGTCGCCCGGCTTGCTGAGAAACAGCCACGAGAGCGCGAACTCTTGCCAGTGGCCCATGAAGCCGAGGAAGAAGGTGACCGCCAACGCCGGGGCGGACAGCGGCAGGACGATCTGGAAGAACACGCGGTTGGCATCGGCGCCGTCTATCTTGGCGGCCTCCTCCAATTCCTTGGGAATGGTGTCGAGATAGCCCTTGAGATTCCACACGGCGAAGGGGAGCGCGCCGGCCGACATGGCGATGCCCACACCCAGCAAAGAGTCTCGCAGATTGAAAATCAGCTTGCCGTGATCGAATATGCGGATGCTGTTCATCAGCAGGTAGAGGGGCGTCGAGAGGCCCACGGCGGGCATGAGCAAAGGCACAAACACCAGGATCATCAGGAAGGCGCGGCCCTGGAACTTGAAGCGCGAGAAGGCGTAGGCGGCGGTGACGGCAATTAACAAGGCCGTCAGGCCGACGCCCACGGACAGGAGCAGACTGTTGCGCAGAAGCACGGCGAAGGAGACCGGGTTAGCCGTGGGGTGGTCAAGCACCTGCTTGAAGGCCACCAACGATAGTTCCTGGGGGACAAGTTGCAGCGAGGAGGGGCGCGAGGTCTGGGAACTAAACGCCAGCGTCACCACGTACATGATCGGGAACATCACCTCTATCGCAATCGCCAGGCAGAGGGCCTGGATAAGCAGTTGCCGCCACAGGGGCAAATTGCGCCCGCCTCGTTCTCGCGAGGTGTTGATATTGAAGAGCCGCACAATGGGGTTGGATGAGGGGGTGGCTGCCATCTTATGCCTCCGTATAGCTCTCGGTGGCCCGGGTGAGCCGGTTGGTGATCAGGAATATGATGATGGACACGCTAAACACAATCACGGCAAACGCCGCCGCCGCGCCGAAGAGCCGCAGGTTACGCACCAGATCGTAGGCGAAGGTCACCAACAATTCGGTGGAACGGGCAGGGCCGCCGCCGGTCATAAAATACACAAAGCTGAAGAGGTTGAAGGAAGTGGTGAAGCCGTAAATCGTGGCCGGCACCATGGCCGGCCGCAACAGCGGCACGGTGATTCGCCAGATTTGCTGCACGCCGCTGGCGCCGTCATTCGCGGCCGCCTCATACAATTACTTGGAGATTCTTTGCAGAGCGCCGGTCGCTTCGACCGTCATGAACGGCCACCCCAGCCAGTAGTTGGCGATCATCATGGCGTAATACGCCAGCGGCAGGGGTACCCCCGGCAAAAGAAACGGGATGGGCGGGTTATACTCAGCCAGCCAACGAATGCGCACGGGATCAATCGAGCCAAGGAAGTGCATTGCCGTGGTGAGGA
>JACRBQ010000020.1 GCA_016213135.1 Chloroflexota bacterium
CTGTTCCCAACCTAACCTCGTCTGACTCGTCTCGCTATTCTCACCTGTTGTTTGCCGTGGCTGAGACCTTGCTTTATCGCGCCTGCACTCAGCCCCTGCTTTACCCGTCTTGTATGATGGACTTGCCAATGTCCAGTAAATAACATCTACCAGACCTTTAATCTTTGGCAAAAGTGTATTGAGCGCCTGATAGTTTTCGCTATGAATCAGCCAGCCGTCCAAAGAAGCGTCCAAATCATCAAACAGGGCAAGGATGTCGAGTTCAAGGTCTTTGAAGTATTTTGTGTCCAGCGGCAAATACTGGTATTTCGGGTTAGCGGGTTCTTTTAGCAGGTTCTTTTCCAAGACCAAATTCAACAGACCTTTAGGGTCTTTGGAGACCCTAAAGGTCTTGTCGTCCAACATGCCAAGCGCGTGCCATTCGGCAATCTGGTCTTTCATGCCCTTGTGTTTGAAAATCTTTTTGAGCAAGGCGTCACCCTCACCCTGCCCTCTCCCGGTGGGAGAGGGGGATGCGCTCGCAATCTTATCCAGCGTGATGACGTAATTGCTATTCAAGGCAAACCTGGGTTTGTTCCACACGCGCACCAATTCATCTTCAAATTGGGCAATGAAGTCAATGATTTTATAGGCAATCGCTTTGATGGCCTGTAACTGCTTCAAGCGCGTTTCATTGAAGGCGCTCTCGCCTTTGAAGACGTATTGATACATCCACAGGTCGAATTGCTCCTGTAAAAACGCTTTGGCGTTCTTGTTGATGAAGAAATCCACTTCGCTTTGCTTCTCGAAAACACGAAAGGCTTTTTCAAGCGTCTCTTCATCCAGCGTGGGCGAAGCATGCTTCGCCCCTACGGCTTTCACTGCGCCGATGATTTCATCTATTTTTGTCTTGCGCCCCTTTTCTGAGTAGCCAACCGTCAAGGTGATCTTGCCGTCCTTGATGGACTTGAAGGCATAGGTCAACTCGCGTTTTTCGTTGGCGCGTTTGAGTTCCATGCTTGAGACATCGAAGAAGAACTTCTCATCGTCTAATTCCACTTCCATGCTGTTGAACAGGCGGTCAGTTTTTACGTAGTACAACATGTGCGTCTTCCAGAACAACATCACATCGCGGTCATCGGTGTACACCTTCTCGTAAATGTTGTGATGCTGAGCCGTGTTGCGGAAGTAAATGCTCCCGCTCTCGCTGAAATAATGCTGGAAGAAATCGTAGAGTTTGTCGAACAACTCCTCTCGAAAGCCTTTCTCGAACGGCTTGCAGGCTGCGTCAATGTCCTTCATCAACTGCGGGAAGACGCCTTTTTCAAAGTAGGAGGCTTTGATTTTCATCAGGTTGATATAACCCGATTCGCCTTCGACTTTCGCGCCAATGAAGATGGATTTGAGGGCGTCGAGAAATTGCTGTTCGTAACGATTATTGGGTTGGGGCATTGATACTCTCTCGGTCAGTGTGTGTTTCTTCGGGAATACCCTATTCAAGTTTCGCAGATCACCGGGTGCTACTTCCATTCGCCGGGAAACAATTCCAGGGCGCGGACAGCCATCTGAGCGATTTGCGGTTCGCGATCGCGTTGACGGGCTTGCACTGCCGCCCGCGATTCCGCTGTGCGCCATTCGATGAGACAGGCAAGCGCGGCCAGGCGCGAGGCCAAGTTGTTCCCTTCGACCATCTCGTCCTCGCGGTGGATGAAACCGGTGCGCGGCGCGGCTAAAATCTCTGCGAGAACCGGAAGGACGGCGGCGTGCTTCAGGCGTGTGAGCCGTTGAACGGAGGCGTGCGCGGCGTCGAGGTCGCCCAGATGCGTGGCGCGAAAGCGGTGTATCTGAATGACGGTCAGGGTCACTACTTCCTGGACGAGCGGGTCGGCGTCCGAGTTCGCGAGCGCGGCTTCCAGCTCTGCCAGCGCCTCGTCGTTCTGGGCCATCCCGGCCCGATTGGCAAACTCGAACGCCGCCTGACGGCGGGGGGCCGGGTCGTGGCCGCGCAAGTCGAATTCAACGCGCGCGCGTTGGATGAGTCGCCCGGCGGGTGTCGCGGGCCGGGACTCCGCCTGGCCCTGCGCCATTTGGGCCAGTTCTTCTTCCGGGGCATTGAGAATATACAAAACGCGCTCAACCGCCGGGCGCACGGACTCGTCGCCCAGGGCCAACAACCGGCGCAGATACGCCTCCAGCGCCCCACCCTCCGGCTGGCGCAGAAGGTCGCGCGCCCGGTCGCGCCACAGGTTAATCTCTCCGCCAAGCGCCTCCTGTGTGGCGCGCAGCGCGTCCTGCTCTGCCACGAGCGGCCCGCGGTCGGCGGCGGCCGCCTCCAGTATTCTGCGTCCCAATTTCTGCAATTTCTCGCTGACGGCAATGAAGTCGCGCTGGACAACGTCCGCCTTCCGATTCAGAGCGGTCTGTAGTTGGCGCAGTTCCTGTCCGATCATGTCAACATCCCTTTAGACGTTCCGGTCCCTGCGGGAGGTCTGAGCGGTGGAGACGGAGACGTTCCGCCCCCTGCGGGAGGTCTGAGCGGTGGAGACGGAGACGTTCCGCCCCCTGCGGGAGGTCTGAGCGGTGGAGACGGAGACGTTCCGCCGGAACGTCTCTACTTCTGCGCCACGGCGAACACCTCGCGCTCGAAGAACCAGCGAAACGGCGGCCAGGTGAACAGCACCAGGCGGGCGGCGGCCAGCAGCCTGTTTTCGGTCCGGTTTTGCGGCGGGCTGGCCAGCCACACCTTTTTGGGCCGGAACCCGGCAGCCCGCAGTGCGTGCCACAGCGAATAGCCGCTCTGCTCGTTGACGTGCACCTCCACGTTGACGGCCACGTTGAGCGCGCGTGGGTTGGAGGGGTAGTTGCCCCCTTGCCCGCCCAGGATGCGGAACAGCCGCACGAACGGGTATGCGAAGCGGTCGTACCACACGTTGGGGGCGGTGTGCACCACGAAGAGGCCGCCCGGCTTCATCACGCGCCCCACGTCGAGCATGGCCGTGTGCAATTCCCACGGGTACAAATGCTCCACCACGTCGAACATCAGCACCCGGTCAAAATAGCCATCGGGGAAGGGCAGGGTTTTGGCGTCGGCCTGAGCCACGCCCGTTTTGCCCAGTCGTCCCTCTTCGCCCGCCACCGCTTTTTGGCTCATGCTCACTGCCACCGGCGCATAGTCGATGCCAAAGGCGTCGGCCCCCAGCCGGGCGCAGTGGCGCACAATTTCGCCGCGCCCGCAGCCCACGTCCAGCACCTTCATGCCGGGCGTCACCCCGGCCACGGCAAAGGCGGCGGCCAACCGGCGCGACAGGCGCTGGCCCTGTGTTTCGTTGAACTCGTCGAAGCCCTCGCAGGCGGTGCGGAAGTATTCTTCGGTGTAGAGGGAGGGCGGGAGGGAGGGGCGGTGGGTCATGTGTAGGGCAATTATAGTATGGGAGTGTGGAAGTGTGGGGGTGTGGGAGTGTGACGTGAAACGTCAATCGCGATAGGCGATACGCGATAAGCGGTTGGCAATGGAGGAGAGCAACAATTGAAACTCCGGCACGCGCAGGCGAGAGAGCGTGGCTATATACACGGCAAACGATAACGCCGCAGGGAGGAGGACGGCGAGCGCACGCGCAAGAAAACCTGGCGGTAAGGAGAGGCGTCCGATCAGAGTCAAGGCGAGCGCGGCGGCGAGGCCGGTGAGGGCGGAAGCGGCCAGCGTTTTGAAAACGGTCGGGATCAGCGATGTCCGCCAAAAGCCGCCGATGCGCCGCGAGAGCAAGAATCCGGTGACGATGGCGTGAGTGGTTTGTTTGAGCGAGTCGGCGATCATCAGGCTGAACAGGCCGAACGGTTTGATGAGCGCCAGCGCGGCAATCAAATAGACCGCCACGCTGACGACGCCGACCATGGAGGGGGTGAACGTGTCTTTGCGGGCATAGAAGGCGAAGATGAGCATTTGATCCACGGCGGCGAAACTGAGGCCGAGCAGAAACACCTGCAGAACGAGCGCGGTCTGCGCGGTGTCGGCGGCGGTGAACTGGCCGCGCTCGTACAGCAAGGCGACGATGGGGCGGGCCAGCGTAAAGAGTCCCACCGTGGCGGGGACGATCAAGATGATGACGAGGTTGAGTCCCTGCACCAGCGTGTTTTTGAAATCATCGTGGGAGCGGTTCGCGCGTTTTTCGCGGGCTGTGCCTTCAACCGCGAAACGCGAGAGCGTGGGCAGGATGGCGAACGACAACGCGGTGGCGACCAGGCCGAGCGGAAATTGATAAATGTAAGTGGCGTAACCCATCCAGGCGATGCCGCCTTCGCCGGTGCGGCTGGCGAGGTTGAGGCCGATGTATATGGAGGCCTGCGTGATGACCAGGCCAAAGATGATCGGAAGGTAGAGGCGGAAGATTCGGCGCAGGCCGGGATGGTTGAAGTTGAACGACGGGCGAAAGCGGGCATCTCTCAGCGCGGGAAACTGCACCGCCAGTTGCATGACTGCGCCGACGAACAAGCCCGCGGCCATCCCGCGCACGCCCCAACGCGGCGCTAATGCCAGCGAGCAAACCACCATCGAGGCGTTGAACACGGCGGCGGTGAACGCCGGAAGCGCGAACCGTCTGAGGGAATAGAGCAAGCCGGATACGATGCCCGACAAACTAAGGAACAGCACGGCGGGGAGTGTGATGCGGAGCAGAGCGGCAGTGAGTTCGAGTGTGGGCGCGTCCAGCCCGCCGCTGACGACTCTCGCGGCCAACGGCGTGAAAAATTCCAGCACGCCGAGTAGAACGGCCAGGACGAGCGCGCCCAGCGTCAGCAGCGTGGAGGCCACTTGCCACAGTTCGGCGCGGCGCTCCGGGGCGGTGTAATCGCTGAACACCGGCACGAGCGCGGAATTGACGATGCCGCCGGTGACCAGTTCATAGATTTGAATCGGCAGGATGAGGGCGACGTTAAGCGCGTCCACTTGCCGGCTTGCGCCGAAGAGGTGAGCCTTCACCGTTTCACGCACCAGCCCCAGCACGCGCGAGGCCACGTTGCCCAGCGCAATGATCGACGCGCTGCGGGCGATGGCGGGCAGTTCGGAGGGAGGCTGGGAGGAGGAGGGACTCAAATGGCGCGGATGCGGGCGATGAGCGCGCTGGTGGAACGGCCGGGCACGAGGGGCAGCAGCACAACCGCCGCGCCCACGGCTTCGGCGGCGGCGCGCTCGGGCAGGGGCTTGCTGCCGTAGTCGCCGCCCTTGGCGTAAACGTCCGGGCGCAGGGCGGTCACGAGGCCCTCGGCGGTGAGGGCTTCAAAGAGAATGGAAGCGTCCACGCAGGACAGGGCGGCCACCAGCCGGGCGCGGTCGGCGGCGGGCACAAAAGGCTGGGGGGCGCCTTTCAGTTGCCGGGCGGCTTCGTCGCCATTGAGGCCCACAAACAGCGCGTCGCCGAGGGCGCGGGCCTGCTCCAAATAATCCACGTGCCCCACGTGCAACAGATCGAAGACGCCGTTGGTGAGCACGAGGCGGCGGCCGGCGGCGCGCAGCGATTGGCGCAGGGCCAGCGCCTCGGGCAGGGTGAGGACGGGCATCAGGGCGGTTTAGGGCAGCAGGGACATGACAACAAAATCGTCGAAGGCCACTTCGGCATTGCCCTGCTTGCCCGACCACACGAACACGCCCACCTGGCCCGAGGTAAAGGTGCTGTCGAAGGCGCTGTCGATCAGCGTGCCGTCCACATAGAGTTCCAGCATGCCGTTGCCGCAGGTTGCGCCGAGCGAGTACGTTCCGGCGTAGGGGGTGATGTAGGGGGAGGTGGCCCAATCGCCCCCGCTCGTCAGCCACGTATCGCCGGCGCTGTCGTAGCGCAAAATGGCGTAGCGGCCCGTGGCATCCAGGGCCAGGTAATTGTAATTGTCGCTGTCCTGATAAAAGCACATGATGCCAAAGGTGGTGTCGGTGGTCGATAGGGTGGTCGCGGTCACGGTCACAACTATGTCGGAATAGGTATCGGGGGCCGTGCTCCACACGAACCAATCGGTGTTCGTGGCGACGAGCGACATTTCATCGTTGGTGTATCCGGCCGCGCCGGTGTCGCTGCTAAAGGTGCTCCAACCGCTGTTGGGGTCGGAGAAGTCGTCGTAGAACAGATCGGAGCCGATGGATATGGTGGTGGCCACGACGATGGGCACTTCGGTATCGGTGGGGATCGGGATGGGGGTCTCGGTGGGAAAGGGCGTGTCGGTGGGAACCGGGGTGCTGGTGCTCACGACGTTCATGAGTCCCACGAGCAGGCCGCTGCCCAGCACGCACACGCCCAGCACGGCCGCCACGCCGATCACGCTGCCCAGGATCAGCCACTTGCCGGCGCCCGATTTTTTCTGCGCGGGCGGCGCGAGCGCTTCGGCGGGGGCCATCACCGTGTGCTGCTGCAATGGGGCGGGGGTCGGGCGGGCGGCAGTGGCGGGCCGCTCGATCACGGTAGCCATTTCGGGCGGGCGGCTGGGCGGGCGAGCCGTGGAGGTGACGGAGACAAACGAGGCCCCGAGGGCGCGCACAAACTCGGCGGCGGTGGCGTAGCGGTCGGCGGGTCTTTTGGACAGCGACTTTTGCATCACGGCGTCCACTGCTGCCGGGAGGTCCGGGCGCGCCTGCTGCACGGGGGGCGGCGGCTCGGTGGCGTGCTTGAGCATCACGCCCATGGGCGTGGTGGCTTTGAACAGCGCATGGCCGGTGAGGCACTGGTAGGCCACCACGGCCAGCGCGTAGTTGTCCGACCGGCCATCCAGTTGCTCGCCGCGCGCCTGTTCGGGGCTCATGTAGTCGGGGGTGCCCACCACGCCGGTGCCGGTGAGGCCCGAGGTGGCTTCCACCGCTTTGGCAATGCCGAAGTCGGCGAGGAAGGGGGTGTCGTTTTGATCAAAGAGGATGTTGCTGGGTTTCACGTCGCGGTGCAGCACGCCCTGGGTGTGGGCATAGTCAAGGGCCGAGGCCATGGGCGTGAGAACGCGGAGCAGTTCGGCATTGGCCAGCGGGCCGCGCCCCAGCCGCTCGGCCAGGGTGCCGTGGGCCATGAGGGGCATGATGATGTAGGGCACGTCGTTGGCCGTGCCGAAGTCGTACAGGGGCAGGATGGAAGGGTGCGTGAGTCTGGCCAGGGTGCGGGCCTCGGCTACAAAGCGGGCCGAGAAGTTGGGGTCGTGCAAAAACTCCGGCGGCAGCACCTTAACCGCCACCGAGCGATCAATGGATTGCTGATAGCCGCGATAGACCGAGGCCATGCCGCCGCGCCCCAGAGGGGCGACCAGTTGGTACGAGCCGAAGGTTTTTCCGGTGAAGTCGGTAGGCATGAGTCACATCCTGACTGGGGCCGAGGTCAATTCTCGGCAATGACAATGATTTTGTCGCCTTCGGCGAAGGCGACCGGCTCGGCTTTGGCCGGGTTGACGACGACGCCATAGGCTCTGGCGGCGTCGGCGGCGTTTGCTCTGATGCGGTAGCCAATGGCGGTTTCGCCCTGCTGCCGGGCCGCTTCCAGCACCGTATAGAAATTCAGCGGCCGGCCCACGGCCACGTAATGGGTGACGGGCTTGAGGTAGATCTCGGAGCCTTCGGGGTCGAACATATCGCCGAACACGGCGTTGAGTCGCTTGTTCTCGGAGATTTGCGAGAGCATGAGGCTGACGAGTTTTTCGCTGACGATAAAATCGTCGGGGCGGGTGACTTCGGCCAGAGTGCGGTTGCGGATGTCGAGCATTTCGCTGACGATGGAGAAGGAGTGGCCGGTGCGGTCGGCGATGTCGCGCAGGTGGAGCAGGGTGATGAGGGTGCGGGCGTCGGCCTTTTGTTCTTCCAGCGCGTCTGAACACAGGATAATCACATGCTGGTAAGTTGGAATAGCCAATGAGTCCAACGTGCGGCGGTCGGTGGTGTCGCCCAATTGGTAGCCGACGGTTTGATGGGCCAGGTCCGGGCAGTGGGCGGCAATTTCGGCTTCGCCGTCGGGGAAATCGGCCACCACGGTAACCGCCGAGACGGGGGCCACGTAGTGATCCAGTTCGTGGAGGATGGTGGGCACGCGCCAGTTCCAGCCGAGGATGAGCGTGCGTTCGGGCTGCGGGGCGGGGAGCGCGGCGCGGCGAATGGCCGCCGCGTTGACGGCGTGGTCTTTGCGGCCCGAGAGCACAATCGTGTCGTCGTCTTCGGAGATGGCGATGATCTCGTCTCCCGTGGCGAGGACGGTGTCCATGGGCGGGTTGAGCTGGACGCGGCCATCGGCAAAGCTCAGGCCCATCACCGAGGAGCGGTCGTAGGCCGACAGCGATTCGCCGTAGGTTTTGCCGGCGAGGGTGGGTTCGGTTTTGAAGTAGATTTCGTCGCCGCCGAAATCGAGCAGTTCGGTGTAGACGACGGAGAGGCCCGACTGGCGGCAGGTTTGCACGGTAATGCGCGAGATGAGGCCGCCCACCAGCACCAGTTCCACTTCGTCGCGGCCCACCATGCGGGCGGCGTCCATGTTGCGCGGGTCGTGGATTTCGGCCACGATGTGGTACGGCCCGGGGCGGCGGTTGGGGCCGTTGGTAATGGCCAGCATGGTTTTGATGACGTGCGTGTCGGGGTCGTCGCCCTCGGGCGAAAGGACGATGACCGACTTGCTGGTTTGCAGGCTGACCATGTCCAGGTCGTCGAGGTCGATGGGGCTGCCGGTGCGGCAGACCACGCGGGTGCGGCCCAGTTTGGGCACGCGGTCGTGAATGGCATCTTCCATTTCCACTTTGTCTTCGGCGCCCAGGACGACGATGCGCGGCCGGCGCTGGTTTGCGTTGGCGATGGCCAGTTCGGAGATGATGGAGAACACTTGCGGCGACCAGCCGAGGATGACGGTGTGGCCGCTTTCGATGACGTTGGAGCGGCCTTTGCGCAATTCGTCGAGCTTGTCTTCGATGCCGTTGTTGATGATGCCGATGAGGGCGCTGATGATGAAGATGCCGCCGAAGGTGACGGCGAGCATGCCGCCGAGGAATTGCGGCGTGCCGCTGTCGCCGCCCATGGTGCCGGAATCGAGGGTGCGCAGCAGGCCCATCCACATCAGTTCGCCGAGGCTGAAGTCGGCGGCGTGGGTGACCCAGACGACGAAGGAGATGAGGAAGATGATGGCGAAGGAGGCAACGGCCAACCCGACGATCAGGGCAATGGTGCCTTTGGACATGAAGTTGTCGAACTGGTAACGCAGGCGGTCGGCGACGGACGCATTTTTCATGGAGGCCTCATTTGGATTTTGCTTTTTTCACTTCCATTCCGCAGTATACCACCGGAGATATTCGGCAATGTGCTGTGTCCAGTAGCGCTCGTCGTGAAAGCCGGGGTAGAGGTGAAAGTCGTGCGGCACGTTGCGGTCGGTGAGGGCGGCGTCGAGCCATTCGGCAGAGGGGCGCAGGGGGTCGGCGATGCCGATATCAATGAAGATGCGCGGGCGCCGGTCGGCGGGGAGCCGGCTGATCCAGCGGTAGACGCTGGCGTCGTCGGTGTAGAAGATGGCCAGGCTGTGCAGGCCGAGGGCGCTGAACAGGTGGGGGTGCTGAAGGCCGATGTTGACCGCCCAGCCTGCGCCGCGCGAGATGCCGCCGAGGGCGCGGTGCGAGCGGTCGGGCAGGGTGCGGTAGTGGCTGTCAATGTAGGGGATGAGTTCCTGCACCACGGCATCGCCGAAAACGTCCTTCTCGGTGTCGCGGGGCATGACGATGAGGATCGGGGAGATGTCGCCGGAGGCGATAAGGGCGTCGGCGGTTTCGTCCACGCCGAGGTCGTCCCACATGGCTTCGGTGCGGTCCTGGCCGTGCAAGAGATAGAGGACGGGGTAGGCCTGGGCGGTGTTGTGGGCATAGCATGGGGGCAGGTAAAGGCGCAGGGCCGGGGCGGTTTGCAGGCGGGCCGAGGCAAACGAGTCGGTGACGACTTTGCCTGCGGTTTCGAGGCAGGCGGGCGCGGCGGTGAGGGCCGGGGCGAGCGTTGGCGACGGGTCGGGGCGCGCGTACGTTGGCGACGGGTTGGGGCGCACGGTCGTGCGCCCGTACGGGGGCGGCAGGGGCGCGGGGGTGGAGGCATTATCCGCCGTAGGCGAAACATGGGCAAAAGCCGAGGCGGAGCAGGCGGCTAACGTGGCTGCCAGCCAACAAAGTATGAGCGCGCCGAGCGGCTGGGGGTGCGGCATGGCGGCGATTATACCCGACGGGCTGTCGGGCGGCAGTGGGCCGAAGGTCTCTGCGCGGGCGGCGGGGTTCTGTTGTATGCTCATGTGCAACGACCGGCCGTGTTCCTTTTTCCAACGAGGCGCCCATGACTACAATGAATTCTGATGTGAAGCCGACGAAGTTTTGGATGCAGCGGTTGTTGCTGCTGGCGAGTGTGCTGGTGTTCCTGGCCGGGGTGCAGTTGTTTGTGCTGTCGGAGCACACCGACCGCTTTTTTGCGTGGACGATTAAGCTGCCGCTGACGGCGGCGTTTTTGGGTGCGGGCTACTGGGCCAGCTTCTCGCTGGAGTATTTGGGCGCGCGCGAACGGACGTGGGCACGGGCGCGGGTGGCGGTTCCTGGCGTGCTGGTGTTTACGACGCTGACGCTGGTGACTACGTTGCTATATTTCGACAAGTTCCATTTTGGCAGCGCGGATTGGGTGGCGCGCGCGGCGGCGTGGTCTTGGCTGGGGGTGTATGGCACGGTGCCGCTGATGATGACGGCGATTCTGGTGACGCATGTTCGCGCCCCCGGCGGCGACCCGGAGCGGCAAGCGCCCATGCCGCGCTGGATGATGGCGGCGCTGAGCGCGCAGGCGGTGGTGATGCTGGCGCTGGGGCTGGCGCTGTTTTTGGCGCCGGAGTTGGTGGCCGCGGCGTGGTGGCCGTGGGCGCTTACGGCGCTGGCCGGGCGCGCGGTGGCCGCCTGGTTGCTGGGGTTGGGCGTGGCGGTGGCGCACTCGGTGTGGGAAGCCGATTACGGGCGCGTGCGGGCCGGGACGGCGAGCCTGGCGGTGTTTGGGCTTTTGCAGTTTGTGGCGCTGGCCCGCTACGGCAGCGCGGTGGATTGGGCCAGGCCGGTGGCGTGGGGATACATAGGGCTGATGGTGAGCTTTGTGGTCGTGGGCGTGGTGGGCTGGGCGTCGGCGCGGGGCAAGTGAGTGAGGCTATACGCGCTCGATAATGGTGGCGGTGGCCATGCCGTGGCCGATGCACATGGTTTGCAGGCCGTAACGCGCTTGCCGCCGCTCCAGTTCGTGCAGCAGGGTGGTCATGATGCGGGCGCCACTCGCGCCCAGCGGGTGGCCCAGGGCGATGGCCCCGCCGTTGGGGTTCACGCGGCTCATGTCGGCGCCGGTTTCTTTTTGCCACGTGAGCACCACCGAGGCAAAGGCTTCGTTGATTTCAATCACGTCGATGTCGGCCAGCTTAAGCCCGGCGCGGGCCAAAGCCCGGTGGGTGGCGGGGATGGGGCCGGTAAGCATTAGTTCGGGGTCGGAGCCGACGACCACGCGGGTGACGAGGCGCGCCCGTGGTGTGAGCGAGTGGCGCTTCACGGCGGAGTCGGAGGCCAGCACCACCGCGGCGGCCCCGTCGGAAATCTGGCTGGAGTTGGCGGCGGTGACCACGCCGCCTTCTTTGAATGCGGGTTTGAGCGCGCCCATCCTGGCCCGATCCGGATTCATGCGGATGCCTTCGTCGGCGGCCACGGTGCGGGCGGCCCCGTTGGCCCCCACCGGGATGGGCAGGGTTTCGCGAGTGAAGCGCCCGTCGCGGGTGGCGGCTCCGGCGCGGAGGTGGCTTTCGTAGGCAAAGTCGTCGAGGGCGTCGCGGGTGAGGCCCCACTGCTCGGCGATCATTTCGGCGCTCACGCCCTGATGCAGAAACCGGTAGGGAAAATCGGCGGGCCATTCGCTCGGCCAGTCGGCGGCGATGGGGATGCGGCTCATCATTTCGACGCCCGCGCCCACGGCGATGTCCATGTCGCCGGCGGCGATGGCCTGGGCGGCGAAATGGATGGCCTGTTGCGACGAGCCGCACATGCGGTTGAGGGTGACGGCGGGCACGGTGACAGGGAACCCGGCTTTGAGCGCGGCCAATCGCCCGATGTTGGCCCCTTGCTCGCCCAGCGCCGACACGCAGCCCATCACCACATCTTGCACCAGCGCGGGCTCCACGCCGGCACGGGCCACGGCCTCGGCCAGCACCTGCGCGGCGAGGTTGAGGGGGGTGACGCCGTTGAGCGCGCCGCCGGGTTTGCCCACGCCCACCGGTGAGCGCACGGCGGAAACGATGAATACGTCAGTCATGGTGAACTCCTGCCTTCGATCATATCAACCTGTAGAGACGTTGCGTTGCAACGTCTCTACAGGTCATTCGTGCCGCCAGTCTTCGGCCAGGCCGAACACGCGGCCCACGAGAGTAAATACAAGGATGATGATGAGGGCACCATACGGCGCCCAGAATGCCTTGACCGCCCACAGCACGGCTATGCCCACCAACAACCCGACGATGAAGCCCACGAACATATACAGCCATTTGGCGGGCATGTCGCGCAGGGCATCGGCCAGCGTGTACTTGCTCCAGTCTTTGCGCCGCGTTGCCGCTCGTGAAAGCTGCTTGTCGGATTTAATAACCGGGATGCGTTTTGAGATTTGCTGCTCGCGCAGGCGTTGCAAGCGTTGCGCTTCGTCATCGTTGCTCATGGTGTCGGCCCTCCGAGGTCTAATTCTAATGCTTAACCGAGGCGGGTCAAGCGGGCTGAAAGGCGGCGGGCGCTGTTGCATTACCAATCGAACGCCGGGCCGTTCGCGGGGCGCGCGGTGGAGATTATGGCGAAGTTGTGTCCCGCCGGAAGAATTAGTGCGCGTGAGGTGGGGGCCGTAATGCAGGCGCGATGATTGTTCTTGTGGCGACGGGCTTTCCAGCCTGTAGCGCGGCAGCGATTGAAGAACTTCAAGGGAAGCTATCACAGCGGGCCGGGCAAGCCCAGAGAAAGAAATCGACCCTGTCCACGATGGGGGAGCTACGAGGACTTCGGCACGCCTTCTCTAAACCTCATCACGACCCAGCCCGGCTTTGCGCGCCCGGACGATGGCCTGCGCCCGGTCAACGACTTGCATCTTGCTGAAAATATTCGAGACGTGGTTGCGGACAGTCTTCAGGCTGATGGTCAGGTGTAGGGCAATCTCGGTATTGCTTGAGCCTTGGGCGATCAGGTCGAGCACTTCGCGTTCGCGGTCAGTCAATTCGGGGAAAGCCTGAGGCTCCTCTTTAACCGCCGGGCGTGAGAAAAAATTGATCATTCGCCGCGCAATCGCGGGTCCAAATAACGCTTCGCCTTTGTGGGCGGCCTGCACTGCGCGTAGAATCTCTTCCTGATCCGCGCCTTTCAACAAATAGCCGCGCGCCCCGGCGCGCATGGCCGCGAAGACCGAGTCGTCGTCCTCGAACATGGTCAGCATGAGCGTGCTGATGTGCGGGCTGGATTGATAAATGCGGCGGGTCGCCTCGATACCGTTCAGGCCTGGCATCTGGATGTCCATCAAAATGACGTGCGGTTGGAGAGCGTTGGCCTTCGAGACGGCCTCATCGCCGCTGGCCGCCTCACCTACCACTTCGACCTGCGGAATGGAATCCAGCAAGGCGCGCATGCCGCTTCGAAAAGAATTGTGGTCATCCACGATCAAAACGCAGATTTTTTCCATGAGCGCTAATTCACTCTTCCGATGGGGATCACAGCCAGAACGCGCGTGCCGCCTTCGGGGCGGCTCTCAACGCGGCACTGGCCGCCAAGTTCTGCGGCGCGTTCACGCATAGAAGCGAGTCCCACACCGGCTTTGAACTTCTCAGGCACGCCTTGGCCGTCATCACAGATTTCGACTTCCAGGTTTTTATTCACCCGAATTTGCACCGTACAATGACCGGCGCGCGCGTGACGGGCGGCATTGGTCAACGCTTCGCAGACAATACGATAGGTGGCCGCTTCCACCGCCGCCGACAACGGGGGAATGTTTTCAGGAGACTCGACGGTTACAAGTAAGCCGATGCGTTCCTGCCCGGCGCAGAACTCCTGTATGGCAGACAGCAGACCCAGTTCGTCCAGCGCGGGCGGACGGAGGGAATAGGCCAGGCGGCGAATGTCGTCAATGGAGGACTGCGTCTGGGACTTCAGGTCCGCCAGCAAGTCATCGGCGGCGCGTGGGTTGTGGGTTAGCAGGTTACGGGCCGCGTCCATTTTCAAGGTCAGGCCAGCCAGCGAGGGGCCAAGTCCATCGTGCAGTTCGCGGCGGATGTGACGGCGTTCCTCCTCGCGGGCGGTGACGATGCGCTCGCGCGAGCGCTGAAGATCGACGGTGAGGCGCACGGCGTGGACGGCGACACCGGCCTGGTGAGCGATGTCTTCCAGCAGACGTCGCTCGACGGCGGTGAACGCTTCGCCCGGGGCGCGGGGCGAGAAGATGAGTTGGCCCACGATTTCGCCTTGATAGACGAGAGGGAGAACCTCACCCCCCACCCCCTGCCCCTCACCCCTTCGCCCCTCTCCCAGTGGGAGAGGGGTTGGGGGTGAGGGCGGTGAGGCCGCTACAATCTTGAAGCCCTCTCCTTCCTTCAGCGCAATCGCCGCACACGGCAGCTTGAGAGCCTGCGCCACCGTCTCGACGATCGTCGGCAGCACGGCCTCGGGCGCGAGGGTCGCTTCGAGGCGTTGGCCGAGGCGCGAGAGCACGGCGTACGGATCGTCACGCTCACCGTACATCACGCGGTTGACGCCGCGTTGAAGCCACTCCCGCAGTGGGTTGAAGGTGACAGCCACCAGGCCCGTTGCAAGGAACGCCAGAATGGACTTCTCGGAGGCCTGAAATAATCCGCCCAGATACCCGACGATAAAAATGTAAACCGCCATCGTGCTGAAGGTCAACACACTATAGACCAGGGTGCGGTTGATGACGACGTCAATGTCGAACAGGCGATAGCGCAGGATGGCTACACAGGCGGCCAGGGGGATGCCGAGAAGGCCGAGACTCATCAGGAGGACGCTGATCTGGAAGACCGGGCTTTCCTGTGGCAAGGTCACGTACAGCACGTAGCTCAGCAGGACCGAAGCGAAGAGGAGCACCGTAGCATAGGCGACCCATTTCAACTGCTGGCGCTGGACGCCGCTTGAGCTGCGGAATCGGAGCACCAGCGCGGCGATGGATCCGATGAATGCGATAAGGAGGAGAACCCCTCCTACGTTTAGCAACGCATCCGTCACAGGCCCCGCGCCGGGGATCGCGAACGGATTGCGCCCGAGGGGATTCTCAGTGTCCATACGACTCACGGGGTTCAGCGCACTGCCCAGCATCATACCAGCCATGCCGAACCCGGCTGCCCACGCCACAGGCCGCCAGCGCGGGGACAGCAGATGCCCATCCGGGAAAAGCAAGATGAGGAAGGTGATCGGCAGCACGTTTGAAGGGATCCAGACCCACCAGTCCAGCCACTTTACGAGCACCAGCCACGGCGCACGATCCGGCCCCAGGACGTGCTCACCGTAGGCCCGAAGCCCAACATTCAACCCGACCACCCCGGCGGAGAACGCCGTTAGGGTCATGATCCAGCCGATGGGGTGACGGGGATGGCGCGCCACGACGAGCGGGCCGAGCACGGAGAAGATGATGACTATCAGGGGCAGGGTAAGTTCATGGGTGTACAGCCCGAGGGGATCGCGCGTGGCCAGGACAGCAAGGACGCTGACGACAAAGCCGGCTACGGCCATGGCCACGGAGAGACCCGCCAGCGACCAGCTGGTCCATCGGGCAACGTCTTCTTTGCTCATGTCTGCCTTCCTCCACGGCCGGACACCCCACTGAAAGAGCGCCTGCGCCCATGCCTCCACACTGCGTCCGTCCACCGCGACCACCATGTCGCCTTCCCGCAGTCCCTGCGGCCGTTCTTCGAGCGGCTGGACTGCAACGCCCCCGAAGGCCAGACGCTTTCTCCAGGCTGTAAGCGCACGCCGTCTGAGGGGCCGGCAATCCTCAGCCCCAGAAACGCTCCCGCCAGGGAAAGCAGGCCGAGAGCGATCAGCAGGACGATGAGCGCGGGGCGGTCGAACGATTTCACTGCCCCTATTATAGATTGTCCGCGCCCCCGGCAAACCAGGTTGGAGACCCACCCGACAACCCGCATTCACCACTTGGGCCTTGTCATGACGATACTTCTCGCGCGCGGCCTTGCCACAGATGCGACCCCACGGCAACGGCAGCCAGCCCTCCCGTGACCAGATTGCTCCAGTTGGCGATCTCCATCAACCCGCCGGCGGTGGGACACGGCGAGGGGCAAAAGGAAAAAAGACAAACTGAAAGTCGAGAAACGTCCGCGCCACCAACAGGATGAAGGCAACAGCCGAGAGCGTGACCACGCCGGCGCGGGAGTTGAACAGTTGTTCATTTCCTGTCTCCTTTTCTTATCATCAGATAAGCGGCGTGTCTCGCGATCAATTTCGAGAAGTCGGGCTTCTCCGTTCCGGCGATGCGCTCAATCTCAAAATACTCGTCGAAGCGCCGCTCAACCTCGCCTGGCTCTAGCGCCATTCCAAAAGGGCTAATTCTCTCCCACCAAAGCCGGGGCCACTCAAAGCAGAAGAGCAGGAACAAGGTGCCTGGATGTGTCAGCGGCGCGGTAATGGAGAGGTCAGCCATCTTCGTTGTAGCGCGCCTGGCTCGCAAATCTCCCATGGACGCTGGCTCACGACGCCAGCCCGCGGCGAGCCAGCAGTTGGCCTACTAAGGCGATGACGGCGAAGGCTAAATAGAAGCCGCCGAAAGCAAGGCGGCCGCTGACCACCAACGCCTGGAACGCGCCCACTACCAACCAAGCGACCAAGACCCAGGTGGAGTTCCAGACCCAGCGTGAACCATGGCGGAAGCCTTCCAGTGCTACGGCCAACGCCAGTAATCCAAAGCCGGTCAGCAATATCGAGATGTTCTGACCCTCTCGCACCACTTGGTCGGCAACGGTTGGATAGGTCCGGCTGACCTCGGCCATTGGGACGCCAGTGTCCTGCTCAAAGATAGCCGGGCTGGCACTCAGGAAGTACAAGCCCACCCCGTTGAGCGCCAGGAAGGCGCTCAACGCGATGAGAATGCCCCAGCCCCATTTCGCTGCTCTCGATTGGGCTTGAACGCTCATGTTGTCCATCCTTTCCTTGTCATCAGATACACGGCATATCCCGCCGGCCACCGCGAGTAGTCCACCTGTCTCCCGTAGCACTCGATGTGAAAGTGCGGCCCGAAGCGCCGTTCGATCTCTCCCGGCTCGCAGGCCAGGCTGAAAAAGAAGGGCCGCTCCCACCAGCGCGGCGTCCACTCGAAACAGTAGAGCACAAACCGGCTGCCGGGCCGGGCGAGGAGCAGAACGTTTCGCAAGTACAACTCGCGGTTGCTCGGCTTGAGATCGTCCAACGTGCCGTAGTCCACGAGCAGATCAAACGTGCCGGTGACGTGCCGGAGAGGCGTGAGATCGTCCTGGATGAAGTTGGCCGTCACCCCGGCCTCTGCCGCGCGCTTGCGTCCCAGTTCGACCGCCGCCGCCGCATAGTCCACGCCGGTCACGTCGAAGCCGCGCTGCGCGAGGAAGACGCAGTTGCTGGCCGTGCCACTGCCCAGGTCGATGGCCTTGCAGGGCTGGATGCGCCCGCTCTCGACGAGTTCGACCAGCTCTTTGCGCGGGCCGATGTCCCACGGCGCGCGGAAGCGGCTGTAGGTGATGTTGTAGAACGACTTCATCATGCTCATCAGGCCCGCCTCGCGCCAGCGCGACTTGATTCCAGCGATTGGGGTGAGGATATTGATGGCGCCGCTCAGGAGGAACAATACAACCGCGATCCCCAGCGGGCTGAGCCATTGGAAGTTGAAAGTCGTTTGAGCATTCATCGTTGGCCTCCGGATAAGGGCAAGCGACAGGCGGATGGCGTGACTCACATCAGTTTCTGAGGGGATAGATCCGCCACAGCGCAAAGCCAGCTCCGACGAAACCCAGGCCCAGCACTATGGCGCCCAGGCGGAGCAAAACAAGTTCGAGTGATGGCAGCAGTGCGCCGCCCAGGCCGACGACAACGGCCGCAAGCCACATGGCCGGCACCCAACTCGGCAGTTTCCTTGACTTGAGGGTACCGACAGAGACGAGGATGAGGCCCAGCAAATACAGCAAACCAAGCGGCACAGTGCCATCCACACCGCCGATCACAGCTCCAGGCACCGAAAAGTAAGCCCGGCCTGCAGTAGCCATCACGAAGCCCAAGAAGCCTGCGACGCCGCTCTCTTCCACTTGGATGGCGTAGATGCCGATCAATGCCAACTGGATAGCCAACCCGCCGATGAAGTAGCCCCATTCCAGTGGGGAGCCGTCGGGCGATTCATGGTGAGATGCTCCTTTTGGATTCCGCGCGCAAAGCCCCGATCGCCTTCCACGGAATCGTGGGACGAGGCAGGCCGCGTTTCTCAAGATACTGCCTGGCGGCGCGTCTGCAGCTCATGATCCACCGCATGAACCCGGGCAGGCCACCAAAACCTGCGCCCGGGATGAATTGCCGGGGGTGAAACATCCAACCATTCGCTTCGTGCTCCAGACGGCCACGTACGATGAAGCTTTTCAAGTTCCACAGCCCTTCGTCGTGGGAGTGGCACAGCAATCCGGCAGGGCCGGGTTGAATTGGCACATGATTCGGCAATTCCACGTGTAAGACCTGCCGGGCAAGGTCTATCCGGGGCGTAAGACGCACGCTGAAAGGATAGCCCTCGGCATCGGTGCCCGTGACGACTGCGCTGGAAAACATTGCCAGAGACTTGGTGAGTTTATCCCACATGATTCACCTCCAGCCTGTGCGCCGCTTGGGCAAAGTCGCCTGCGGGCCACCACAGAATCGCGCGGGGCGTCACTAAGATGAGCAACCGCATGTAGTACCAATCGAAAAGTTTTCGCATGACGGCATTACTGCTCATGGCTTCCGAGGCCGGCTGGCGTCGAAAGATGTTGTCGCGCAAATAGACTCTGTAGTCTTCGGGCGCGTCCACGGAGGTCACAATCTCGTCCGGCGCGACGGCATCTCCCTGCACCAACACGTGCGGCGGGGACATCAGGCCACTGGCCGTGGGGTCGGAATAGAGCAGAGCAACGCGCGGGTTGCGCCGGATATGGAACACCTTTTGAGCCTGCCCGATGGAAGTCGTGATCAGAAACTGGGCCGGCTCAGGTTGGAAGCGCGCGACGGTGGGCCAGGTAACCGGCGTGCCGTCCCGCGCCAGGGTCGAGAATTCGCAGGTGCGAAACCCACGAAACACGGTTTCAATTTCTGGTGGGAGGTCAATCGTTGTCATGTGGCACCTCTGCCCCGGGGCCCATCCACAATCCGTACATGCCGTGGCGGTTCACCCTGTGCTCTCACCGGCGCCCGATCCAGCCCAGGAGGGCCGCGATCGGGATCACCAGCAAGTACGTCATCATGGGCGCGGTTTCAGGCGGTAGAGTGTGATACCCGTGGCAATGGCCCAGATGTTGAGCAGCAATCCTGGAAGGGCCAACAGGGGTACCGGCTGGGATGCGACCAGCGTGCCGAGCGCGGCGAGGGCGCCCAGCGCGCCCAGTATTCCCCCGAAGAGCACCAGCCAGCGCGGAAAGCCTGCGCGCCGCAGGGCAAAGGCAAACAGGACTAGCCCAATCCCGAAGAACCACCAGGAGACGGCCTCGCTGACGGCACTGAACCTTTCGTGCGCCGCATACGCCGCGGCCCGGGCAACCTGCTCTTCCGGGCCGGCTGCTCCAAAGCCCGTGGCCGTAGCCAGGAACACAAATCCGCCCATATACATCAGGAGGAGAAAGATCGGGCCCAGCGCTGAAAATGCCAGTGCGAGCAGGGCATGCACGGGCTGCGATCCTCGGAGCAGGGTGTAAAGTGCAAGCAAGGCCGGAAGGATCAACGGCGCCGCAAGGATTTGCAGCGCGAAGCCCGTCACCGTCATCGCGCGGGCGCCGGTTCCGAGAGACGCGGCAAAGGCGAGGCGCGCTGTTACGTTTTCGGCCTGGTAGGCATCCGCCGGCATGTTTACGAAAGGCGGGACAAGGAGAATGGTGGCAGCGAGAAGCGTGACACCAAACAGGACGGCGGATAGCCCACCTATTCTTTGCAGGTTGTTCATGGCTGCTTCCTTTCTATCGGTTGAGGTCAGAAGATCTGAATCACCAACTGAGTAGGCACCGTCCAAGCCAAAAGGCCCAAACTGGGTAGCCGAGGTAAGGCACAGCGACGGCGCTCATTACCACGCTGTTCGGCAACCGTCCTGTGGATCGCGCCACAAGGCCCGTAATCATCAGCCACGAACCCACCCCCACGAATATGGCCAGAGAGACCCATACCGCTTGCTGCTGAAATGTCAGCACCCTGAAGATCAGCGCCAGTTGCAGCGCGACCACCACCAGCATCGCCGCAATGCCTCCAAGAGTTGCGATGCGAATCCACCCTGGGTTGTACGGCAGCAATATTCGATAAAGAGCGACAGCTATCGGGACCGTCAGGAGGTATTGGAGCGCTGCGCAGATATCGTTGAGGCGCCCAAACACCAGGCCCAGCTCTTGGGACGACGTTGCGAAGAATACGAACATTGCGATCAGGAGCACAACGCCGATGGCAGAGATGATCCCGCTCGCGATGGCAAAGCCGCCCGCCGCGCGGATCATCGGATCGGCTCGTACGGTTTCTCCCACGGTTTGTGGGGCTTCGGTCATCGTCAATACACTCCTCTCGACGCACGCATATTCAGGCCGCCCAACAGTTGATCTCACCGGAGCCCGATCCAGCCCAGGATCGCCGCGATCGGAATCAGCAGCAGGTAAGTCACCAGGGGCGGCAGCTCAGCCAGCCCGGGCATCGCGCCCGCGCGTGCGTAGCGGGCGAGGATCAACCACCAGAACGGAACCATGGAGAGATCCGCGACGGTCAGGCTCCAGAGCGCCCAGGCCTGGCCGGCCCGCAAGCCAAACCAGGCCAAGGCAAGTTGCAGGAGCCCGAAGCCGAGCATCAGCCCACCCATCCAGACAAGTAGCAGCAGCCGCAGCATGCCCAAGGGCCGGTCCTGGGCGATGAGGACTTCGGGCGCGGCGCCGAACAGCGCCGTGTCGGGGCGTGTGGAAGTGAAGAGCCCGTTGGATGTTGAATCAGGCCGGACGAAAACCGGCACGAGAATGCCGACCAGCACGTTCATTACCCCAAAGATCAGGAAGAGGATCACGGAGATCCCCAGGGGGCTGAGCCAACGGAACTCGATTGGATTGGTGGTCATTGGACTCCTCCTTACGCTGCTTCCAGCAGTTCCTTCAACTTCTTCATGTCCTTCTCCATCTGCCCCCGCATCTGCATGATCAAGAGCGGCTCGGCCAGTTTGAAGAAGCCGCCGGGCTCCGCCTCCATCCCATCCACCACCCGCGTTCCCCCGGGGACGGATTCAAAGGTGGTAGAGCCGGACATCGGGAATGGGCCGGAGGTGGCTTTCCAGGCGGTGATCCGGGGCGGATCGTAGGCGGTCAGTTCGCCGGTGGTCTCCAATTTGCGCCCCATGATCTCGGCGTCGTACTTGTACTTCGTGCCCACACCGACGGGGCCGGGCGACGTGACCTCGGCCGCGATGACCCCGGTCTGCCATTTGGCATTGTTCGCGAGGTCCGCGGCGAACGCGAAGACCTGCTCGATAGGACTGTTGATCGTGATGCTGGTTTCGAGTTTCGCCATTTCAGTTCTCCTTGAAGACCTCACAGGTCTCGGAGACCTGTGAGGTCTGACGGCTGCTACTTTGTCGTCGTCTCTTTCGCCGGAAGCGATTGCAGGTACAGCCACACCGCTTTGAGTTCATCGTCGGTCATCTGGCCGACAGCGGCAAAGGGCATAGTCTCGTCGAATTCCTCTCCATTGGGTTTGACGCCTGTGCGGAGAGCGCTTAGGAATTCGTCTTCGGACCAGTTTGCTAAATGCCCGGCGGGCGTCAGGTTCGCGGCCGGGGGCCAGTCTGGCGGCGCGCCAGGTACCGGGCCACCGGACAAATCAGCCCCATGGCAGCCCACGCATCCGACCGCCAAGTATTCGCCGTACTCGGCGGTCACGCCAACCGCGGGCGCCTGTGGGCGGGGGCCTTCATGGTCGATCAATTCGGCGGGCAGGAGATCAAACACTCCGGCCAACCACATCACCCGCGCCACTACTGCAACCGAATTGGTCGGGGTCTCGTTGTCCACCGGTGGGATGCTCTTCATATAGGCAATCAGCGCACCCAGGTCGTTATCAGTGAGATAGTAGAACTCCTGCGATGGCATGAAGAGCAGGGGTTTACCCGTGGGGTTGACGCCGTGGCGGAGAGCGCGTACCCAGTCTTCATTGCTGTAACTGCCGCCTACGCCGCCCGTTCCGGCGGTTAGATTAGTGGCGACAATTCTCCCAAGCGCCGGATCCTCCAGGAATACCTGTCCGGCCAGGTTCTCACCATGGCAGTCCGGGCAGCCGCGAGTCACGGCCAGGTGTTCACCCTGTGCGGTGGACTCGGCACCCGTCGGGACGCTAACCGACTCGACCGCAATATCGTAGGTCTTGTTCATGCGAGATCCGCTGACAACGAACACGACCACCAGCGCCACGACGATCAGCCCGATGATCGCGCCCAGCACGATGCCAATCCATTTTAGAATTTTTCCCATGTCACTCTCCTCCAAAAACAGATGAAACGGGCTCCGATGTTCGCACTTTACAGCGGGCGGTGTCCCGTCGTCATGAGGCACGTGTCCCGATAGAATCGGGATGTTGGGCCAGTTGAGTCGGGAAAAGAAAAACAGGAATCGGGCGGCCGACTCCTGTTTTGATTCGACTCCTGTGTATTGAAATGGTCAGAGTTTCGATCTGGCGGGCGCCATAGCCTTCACCACCGCGCGCGCCGAAGCCACAGAGAACCCCATGCGAACAACATCCCGGTACGGCCGGTGAGCGGAGACCGAGTCGAAGAGGGCTTGACGCAGCTTGGCGTCGCTCTCCGCCGCCCGCACGACAATGTCCATCAAACCGAAGCGCGAGAGCAGAATAGTGAAGCGGCGCATCGCCTGCCCATAGGGCAGATCACTAATGATGTCGTGATTCGCGGCGCGGTAAGTTTGAAACGCCCGAGCTGAGAGACCCTCGTGAAGGATAACGCCCGCCGCCCGTAGGCCCGTCTGGATGGCCGTAGTGACCCCTTTGCCCTTGAAGGCCCGCACCAGCCCCGCCGCGTCGCCCACCATCACGAAGCGATCTCCGGTGAAGTTGCGGGCCAGCCCGCAGGGAAAGTGGCCCTTGAAGTAACGCAAATCGTTGGCGTCGAGACGGCCGGCGTTCTCCAGACCCGGCAATGCGCGCCGGACTTCGGGGAAGGCCAGAAATCTGCTCATCACGTTGGCGTCAACGGTCTCACCGGCGATATTGATGGTGAGGTGGTTGCCTTTGGGGGTGATCGCGCCGAACTCGATGCGCGGGGTGGGAGGCAGAAAGGCGTGGATGCGATTCCCGAATTCGACCATGCCGGACTCGCCCGGATGGTATTTGGTGACCACCGAATTCAACGCCGGGGGAGGCCGGTAACCGACGGCTTGTTTGAAGAGAACTGCCGTGCCTTCGTCCAACCCGAACGCGCCCACCACCACTTCCGCCTCGAGTGGGGCGTTCTCGGTATAGATCACGACCCGATCGGCGTGGAACTCAAGGAAGGTGACACGGGCGGTCACCACTTCAACGCCGCGCTCGCGAGCCGCGCCCAGCATGTAATCGTCGAACTGAACCCGCCGCTGGGACACCGACGGCTCGGCCTCCCCGTCGAGAACGATCTCGCGCCGCACCGTGTGTACGACGTAACCGGTGATCGCGTTGCGATCCAAATGGTGGGGGAACGGAATTCCTAGCCCGCACTCAAGCAATTCGACGATGGGCGGCGACAGCACCCCGGCGCATTGATTGTGCTGCTGTTCCCCGGCGAACTGCTTGCCTTCCACTACGGTCACGCGCAAGTCGCGACCCAATGCCCGCGCGCCCTGCTTGAGGGCAATGGCCGTCGCCACGCCCCCCGGCCCCCCGCCGATGATGACGACTCTCCCGCCGCCTGGCAACGGCCCCAACCCGGAATTCTTCGGCATCACTGATTCTTCCAAACGTGCACCATACCTCGCCCCCAACCCCAGAGCGCCGTCCGGCTGATCGAAAGCCGGAAAATCTGCCGATAGGACTCGTCGCCGGTAAACATGCTCCACAAGATGCGGGTATGAATTTGTTTCATCGGCGGCAGGCCGGCCTCGGTCACAATCGCGCGCCGCCAGGCGCTCAACAGAAGTGGCGCTTGCCGGGTGATGGCCCACATGCGGAACAGCCACCGCCCGTAAAGATTATCGGCGGCGATGCGGCGGCAGATGGGACCATAACCGGCGGCGAAATCCTTGCGCCCGATCCCGCGCTCAATAGCAGTGCGGGCCGCCGCCTCGGCGGTTACAAAGGCCGCGCCGATTCCATCTTTGTACAGGCGCGTGATCGCGGCGTCGCCCACCACTACTAGCCGGTCAGCATAGTAACCGTGCGCTGCCGAAACTGCAACACGCGGCGTGCAGCCGCACAGCGCCGGCGTCCCGTCGGGAAACAGCGCCGTCAGGTCGTGGCCCTCCAGAAAGTCGCCCACCGCATCGGGCGGCAGTTTGCGTCCCAGCAGTGAAATGTTGGCATAGCGGCCTTTCGGAATCAGCCCGGCGAAAATCAACCCCGGCGGATAGTCGAAGAAAATGTGGACGTTGCCCTCGAGCAGGCCGCCCGGCAGAGGCACTTCGTCTTGCGCCATGATCTCGGTGCGTGGCGGCCGATAGCCCCAGGCCGGATCGAGCGGGGCGCGGCTGTTCACGCCGGTGGCCAGCACCACCAGATCAGCCTCCAAACCCTCGTGAGCGGTGACGACGGCGGGCCGGAGACCGGGCCGGACGACCCGCACCCGCTCCCGTCGGACGCCGGCGCCGCGCGCCCGGGCCTGATCCAATAACCAGCCGTCGAATGAATGCGGAAAGGGCGGCCCCCCCAAACGCGGGCCGCCACCGCGATAAATGCTCACATTGCGCCGCGCCGGATCGGGCCGGTGGATCGGCAGCCGGCTCCCATCCAGGTGAAGCACGTAAGCATTGAGCTCGGACTGAATGACGTCGGGCGGGAGGTCGAGGCCGAACGTCTGTAGATTATGGATGAGCGTGGAAGAGAGGATGCCGGCGCACTTGTTGCAGCCGCCGGGGCCGGGCCGGTTGAAGTCGCGGGCTTCGAGAATGATGACTTCGAGGCGCAGTCCCGCTTCGGCGGCAAAGCGCAGCAAGTGCAGGGCGGCGAAACTGCCCGCCGGCCCGCCGCCGACAATCACCACCCGACTGCCGTTGACGAGCCGCATGGTTGCTCCCTATTGCTATTTCTGCCAAACGCGAATCAGAGTGATAATGTAACTCAGGTCTTCCGGCGTCAGGATGCCCTCGAAGCCATCCATGGCCGTTCGCTCCCGGCCAGCCAAAATGAAAGCGCTCAAATCGTCGTCGCTGTGCGATTGAATGAACTTGTTATCGCGCAAGTTCTTGCCCAGGCCGCCGCGGCCTTCGACCCCGTGGCAGGCCGCGCAGTTGATGACGAATAATTCCTGCCCGATCTCCTCCGGCGGCAGGAAGGTGAGCAAGCGCGCCTGCGCTCCGGCCCAATCCTTTTGCCCCAGCAGGCCCATCATGGCCCGTATGTCTTTGGCTTCGGACTCGGAAGCCTGGGCCAGGGCGGCCTCCAGATGAAACGAGGCATCCGGCTGGTCGAATTGCTGCACGGCGAACAGCGCGCTCCGCAGATGCCGCCTCATCGAGATCAGCGGCATCACGGCCTGCCCTTCACGCCAGGCCGAGATCAGGGCCACCACATCGTCAATTTGCTGTGGCGAAAGCACCGTGCCCCAGGTGGGCATGCCTTTGGCCGGGCGGCCATGCGTGATGGTGTTACGATACCACGCATTGTCAAAATCACGCAACGTTGCCGGGTCGTTCAATGCCGGGGCGCGGTCGGTGCCTTGGCCGTTTTCGCCGTGACAGATGAAGCAGGTCTCGGCAAAGATGGTTGCGCCGCGCACCGGATCAGGCTCGATCACGACCGGGGCGATTTCCGGCGCGGTCGCCTCCCAGGCGCGGATAAAAGCCACGAGTTGCACCGCCTGCTGGTCGGTGAACGGGCCACCGTAGGTCTGCCCCCAGGCGGGCATTACTGTCCCCGGCACGCCGGTGCGGATCAGGCTGAACAACGTGTCGTCGGCAGTCGTCTTGAGTAGGGTGCGCGAATTGAGAACCGGCCCCAGGTTGCCTTCGCCGCCCTCGCCATGACAGGCGGCGCAATTCTCGGCATACAGTTCGCTTCCGGCGGTCTGCGCGCGGCGCAGGTCGGCGGCCTCCACGGCCTGAATCCGCCCCGGCTCGCGCCAAAAATAGACCTGAAAAACTGCCAGAACTGCCAGCGTCAGGCCAAAGCCTGTAGCCACGAGGGGTGTGTGGTCCTCTTGCGGTCGCATTGGCTCACCTCAGCCCGGATAAAATGCCTGTGACGGATCAAAACGCTTGCGGCTGATCGGGTGCTGCGTGTCCACCACGAGGTTGCCATCCTTCAGGCTCACCGGAAATATGTCCAACGGGCGTGGGGCCGGGCCGCCAGTGACCTCGCCCTGCCGGTTGAAAAGCGAGCTGTGGCACGGGCAGTGGAACTGCCCTTCGTCTTCGCGCCACGGCACGGTACAGCCCAAATGCGTGCAACGCTGCCACAACGCCAGCAGGCCGCCGTCTTCCAGCCGGGAAATGTAGAAGCGGCCCTGCCGGACGTAGCTGACCGCGCCCGGCTTAAACTCCTCGGGAGCGCCGGCCACCACCTCGCCGCCAAATGCGCCCGACACGGCGCGCGGCTTGAAGAACTGGAACAACCCCAGCCCCCCCTGCCCGAACAGCCCGGCAAGCGAGACCGCCCAGGCCCAGCCGAGAAACTCGCGGCGCGAGAGAGCGCTCTTTTTCAATGTCTGTGCAGCCATAACCACCTCATTGCTGATTGATGATTGCTGATTGAGAACTTCATTCATCATTCACACTTGCACCGGCGCGCAAGTGCGGTGTCGTTCATCGTTACAGTCCATCCCACGGGTTATATCCGTCAGGCATTTGCCACGGCCAATACAGTTTGAAACCCGGCCCGCGGAACAAGAAGCCGCTCACGGTGAACACGATGGCCGATACGAACATGACGGTGAATAGGGTGAGCATCAGTTCGCGCGTGTCGCCTCCGAACCGCCAGACGACGAGCGCGGGCAGAGCCACCAGCACGGCGATGATGGCCCCGGGCAACAACCCCTGCGCCACCCACTGCGGCACCACGCCGCGCAGTAATTCGCGCAAACCCAACGCGTTATCCAGCGCGATGTAGCCCGGCATGACGACCAGTACATACAGCGCAGTCCAACTCACGATGCGGCGGCCCCGCGCCGACGAAAACCATACGCCCGCGTTGGCGCGCGAATGATCAAGGTACGGCAGCATCACCAGAAACAACACCAGCACGGTGGGGATGATGACTCCCGCCAGCGTCGGGTGCATGTGTTCCAGCAGTTCCTGCAAGCCGAGGAAATACCACGGGGCCTTGGCCGGATCAGTCGTGACGAGCGGGTTGGCGATTTCTTCCAGCGGCGCGTGCCTGGCGAGCGAAAACAGGAAAATCGCCAACGTCACGCCGAGCAACAGCACCACTTCCCACAACAGCACAATGGGGAAAGAGAACACGGTGTCGTCCGGCCCCTTCCCAACCAGCGGACTCTCGCCGCGCATCAGTTCGGCCAGGGAGTACGTCTTGCGCGAGTCTTTGGGGAAGATTTCATCGGTTACAGGGAGTTGAGTCGCCATAACACTCTCCGTGGAGGGTGGAGGGTGGAGGAATGTCGCTTCACCCTCCACCCTTCACTCTCTACGTTTCATTCGCCGCCAACCCCCCATCCTTCCGCACCCGCCAGACGTGCAGAGAGACGAGCATCGTTATGAGCAACGGCAGGACGGCGATGTGCAGAGTGTAAAAGCGGATAAGCGCATTCTGTCCGACTTCGGCGCCGCCGAGCAGCATTTCGCGCATGACAGGGCCGGCGACGGGCGCATAACCGGCGATGTTTGTGCCGACGGTGATGGCCCAATAGGCCAATTGATCCCACGGCAACAGATAGCCGGTGAAACTCGCGCCCAGCGTCAGCAGCAGCAGCACGACGCCCACGATCCAGTTGAACTCGCGCGGCGGCTTGTACGCGCCCACGTAAAACACGCGCGCCAGGTGCAGGATCACGGCCAACACCATCGCGTGCGCCGACCAGCGGTGCATGTCCCGCGTGAACTGGCCCAGGGGCACGGACAGCTGAATCTCTTTCATGGTCGGGTAGGCGCGCTCCACCGAAGGCACGTAGTAAAACATGAGCAGCACCCCCGTCCACACCAGCACCCCGAATAAGATGCAGGAGATGATGCCGAGGCCGAATGAGTACGACCACCGCAGGCTTTTATGGCTGACCTTCACCGGGTGGAGGTGAAAGAAGACGTTGCTCGTCATGGCCAGCGAGCGGTCGAGCGGGTTGTCCGGCCAGCCATGGCGGAAGAACGAGCGCCAGAGGCGCGATTGAAAAAGGCGGGCGGCCAGCGAAGCGAGGGTCATGGATAACTCCAAACTCCAAACTTCAAATCTCAAACTCAAATTTCAAATCTCCAACTTCAAACTCCAAACCCTTTTGCGGTTTGGAGTTTGAAGTTTGGAGTTTCGCGTCAGCGGTTACTTTGTCGGCAGCGTTTGGACGTAAGCCGCCAGATTGGCCCGGTCTTCCAGCGTGTAGCCCAGGGCGATGCCCGAAGGCATCGGCTCGCCCGGATGCCCGAAGGAAATCTTGTGGAAGAATTCCCACGGGTTGTCCGCGGCCACAGTTCCGACGTACTCCGGTTCAGCCGCATCGCCAAAGTTGATCTTCTTGCCGTCCGTGCCGTGACAGGCGGCGCACGTGTTGTCGAACTTGGCTTTGCCCCGCGCCGCGTCGCCGTTGACCGTCTTGTCGGCGTTGATGTAGTCTGCGCTGTCGTACGTCTCTTGCTGCACGAAGGTCACCAGCGCGTTGATGTATGCCTCGCCGAGGACTTGCGAGAAGTCATGGTCGGGGTTCTTCGCGCCCGTCAGCCAGGCGGTCAGGTCTTCTGCCGACAGAGAGGTGGCGTCCCGTATGCCGGGGAAGCCGGTCTGGTGTGAGCCGCCGCCATACGCGCCATCCACGCCTTTGTAGTCCCAGCCGTGGCATTCCTTGCAGCGCCAGGTGTCCGCGCCGGTGCGGGTGTTGGTGGTCTGCGTCTTCCACAACGGCTGGTCGGTGGCCGGCGCTTCGGCCCCGATGACATGCCACCAGGCGTCGTACAGCAAGCCGCCGCCGCTGACCGCCGGCTCCGTTGTCAAGGTTTGGGTGTAGGCCAACACGTTGGCAACGTCATCATCCGTCCACTCATTGGCGATGCCCGAGGGCATGGGCCAACCCGGCTGGCCGAAGCGGACTTTGTGGAAGAACTCCCACGGGTTGTCTCCGGCGACGAGCCCCAGGAACTCCGGCTCCTCGATGCTGTCGAAGTTGATGGCGTTGCCTTCCGGGCCGTGGCAGTATTGGCAGACCTCGCCGAACTTGGTTTTGCCCGCCGCCGCGTCGCCCGTGGTCGACTTGTCCGCATTGATCCAACTGGCCGTGTCCATCTGCCCCCCCACGACGAACAACGCCAGATCGATCAAGTCTTGCTCGTCCAGCACCGTCGAGAAGTCGTGATCGGGATTGGTGGAGCCTTTGAGGATGGCCAGCACCTCGGTCGCGGGTTTGGCCTGGGCGGCCACGATGCCGGCGAACCCGGTCTTGTGTGAGCCGCCGCCGTACGCGCCGTCCACACCTTTGTAGTCCCAGCCGTGGCATTCCTTGCAACGCCAGGTGTCCGGGCCGGTGCGGGTGTTGGTAGTCTGCGTCTTCCACAGCGGCTGATCGGCAGTCGGCGCTTCCGCCCCGATGGCTTCCCACCAGGCGTCGTACAGCAAGCCGCCGCGTATCATGTCGCCTTGCAGTTCCGGCGCGGTAGTGGCCGGGGGCGCGGGAGGCGCAGTGGGCGCGGTCGTCGTTGGCGCCGGTGTGGCCGCCGCGCTGCAGCCGACAGCCACGAGAGCTATCAGCGCGAGAGCCGCGCCCCATACAATCAAGTGAGTATTTAGTTTTTTCTTCATTTGACAGTCTCCTCTCTAATCGAAAACGACTTCCTCAGTGAAGCGGAACGCTTCCATCTTGACGGCCTCGGTCGGACAGCGGGCGGCGCACAGGCCACAGCGGATACAGCGCGTCGGGTCGAGCAGCATGGCCGAGGCCGCCGATTGTTGCTTGATAACAGCCGCCACCTGCTCATCGCCTTCCAGCGCCGAAACCGCCACGAGTTTCAAGCAGTCGGTCGGACACACGTCCACACAGCCGTTGCACAGGATGCACAGGTCGCCGTCGAAGATCGGATTGAGCGAGCAGATCAAACAGCGCCCGCCCTGCTCGCGCGCCGTCGCCTCGTCGAAACCCATCTCCACTTTCGCCACGCCAACGCGCCGTTCTACCGGCAGAGCCGGGGGCTGGCGGCGAGGCCAGCGCAAGTAATCGCGCAACGGGCCGACGTTTGAAAACTCGCGTTTGGGAACAGGCGTGAAGAAGCCTTTGCGGACGAGGCGCGGCTGGACGTTCTGCAAAAAGCTATGGATGCCGCGCGCCGCATGCTGGCCGTCGGCCACGGCGTTGATGATCAGGCGCGGGCCGAAGGCGATGTCGCCTCCGGCGAACACCCCCGGCGCGGTGGTCATCAACGTTTCTTTGTTCACCGCCAGTGTCCCGCGCGGCGTAATCTCGATCCCGTCTTCAGGGTGAACCCAATCGAACGCGCCTGTCTGCCCGATGGAGACAATCACGCTATCGCACTCCCAAATCTGTTCGGTGTCCGGGGTGAGTTGCGGGTTGAAGCGTCCGCGCTCGTCGAAGGCGCGGGCCACGTTAAGTGTTTCCAAACCGGTGGCGCGCCCATTGGCGCCGACGATGCGTTTCGGCGCGACGTGGTTGTGGATGGAGATGCCCTCTTCTTCGGCCTCGATGATTTCGAACGGGTCGGCGAGCATCTCGCTTCGATCTTCGACGACCAGACAGCGCACTTCCTGAGTCGCGCCGAGGCGGCGGGCGGCGCGGGCCACGTCCAGCGCCACTTCGAGGTCGCCGCCGGATTGCGCCGGGTGGCCGCCGTCAGGCGACTTGAGGTCGAGGCGGGCGGCGGTGCGGGCCACGTCCATGGCCACGTTGCCGCCGCCGATCACCAGCACGCGCTTGCCGAGGTCGAGGTTATACCCGCCGAGGTTGACGTTGACCAGGAAGTCCACGGCGCGCAGGACGCCATCCAATTGCTCGCCTTCGATATTGAGGTTGCGGCTCTGGTAGGTGCCAATGCCGAGGAACACGGCGTCGAAGTCGCGGCGCAAATCCGCGAGCGTGAAATCGCGGCCCAGCGCCTGGCTGAGTTTGAGCGCCGGCCCCAGGGCGAGGATGGATTGGATTTCGAGGTTAATGAGTTCGCGCGGCAGGCGATATTCGGGGACGCCGAGGCGGAGCATGCCGCCCGCAACCGGGGCCGATTCGAAAATCGTGACGTCGTAACCGAGCAGCGCCAGGTCGTGGGCGCACGAGAGTCCGGCCGGCCCCGCGCCGACGATGGCGACCCTTCGGCTGCGCTCAGGGCTGGCCCGTTTGCCGGTCTTCCCTGCACTGAGTGCAGTCGAGGTGGGGCTGCGCTGGCGCGCAGCGACGAGTCCACTGCGGCTGGTGGGGAACGTGGTGTTGCCAAGGTCGAATGCATTCGTCGCGCCCACGTAGGCCGGCCAGGCCGGCGCCTGATGCGGCTCGCCGCTCTCGCCCAAATAGACTCCGTAGCGATCGTTGACAAATCGTTTCAGGGCGCGGATGGCAATGGGCGCGTCAATTTTCCCGCGGCGGCAGGCCGCCTCGCACGGCGCACCGCACACCCATCCGCAGGTGGAAGCGAACGGGTTGGTCTCGCGGGCGATCAGGTACGCGCGCTCGTAGTCGCCGCGCGAGATGGCGGTAACGTAAGCGCGTCCGTCCGTGCGCACCGGGCAAGCGGACTGGCAGGCGACGGTCTGCTGGTAGAAGGTAAGGTCTGGAACAGAAACGCGGTAGGATGCCTCGGACATGGCGACTCCAACCGCGAGTGTAGCAAGCGAAGGTGTAGATTGGGTGTAGGGGAGGTGTGCGAAGGGTGGAAACTCCACCGGCTGCCGGGCTGGCGGCGCAGACAGCCACCATGATCTAGATTCGATTAGGAGTTGAAAACAATAACTCACTTCTCCGAGAAATCATCTGCTTCTCACTTTCTCGCCACCACCACTTCCGATGAGAGGGTGTTCTTGACAAACTCACGTTGAACGTCCCGAAAGCCGGCCGCTCTCACCGCCCCTTCCATGAGCACCGGACGGCATCCACCATAGATATAGGGCACCATCCTAGCTGGAGTGGCCCGGTAGAACCTCTCCCACACAGTGATCTCGTGGTCTTTACTCATGTTTACCAGGACCAGCCGGCCATTTTTCTTCAACACTCGCCGAAACTCGTCCAGGACGACGGGCATATCGTCCAGCGGGATCAGGTCCAGCATGTAACTGTTGAAGAGAATGTCGAAGGAATTATCGTCGAAGGGCAGGGAACGGGCATCACCCTGACGCAGGTCCACGTTGGTAAAACCCGACCTGGCTACTGCCCGCCTAGTCTTCTCCAGCATCCTGGGTGACAGGTCCAACCCATGGACGACGTTCGCCTTGTCCACCCGCTTCAAGATCTCTATCAGGGCTGCTCCCGTGCCCACGGCCACCTCCAAAACCCTGTCGTGGGGCTGGATGGCTGCCAGCTCCAGGCCACGCCGCCTAGGTTTTCGCTCCATCGGAACAGCCGTGAAGCCGTAGAACAGGCTCCACAAGTTAGGTTTTTTGAATGGCGCTCACGGTAACCGGAGCCTCGATCATTTGTGTGTCATTGGTTTGATTCATCTTCTCACTCTCCATAGATCATTTTGCCCACCTGTCGCAGGGTAGACAAATCCGAAACATCGTGATCCAGCAGCGGCAGGCGAGTCTTGAGGAGGCCATTGAAGCGCGCCTCGATCTCGTCCAGATAGTAAGCCTGCACCTTCGACCGGGCAGCCAGGAAGCGATTGCCTTCAACCACCTCGGGCAAGATGCACTGGTTTACGACCAGCGATTGAACCGGGATGCCGAGCCGGTCGAGGCCGGTGATGGCACTGTGGGTTTCCTCGATGGGCAGCCGCTCCGGCAACAGCACCAGGCTAAAGACGGTGGTCGCGCGATCTCGCATGACGGCTAAAGCGTTCTCGTACCGTTGTTTGTCGCGCTCCAAGCCCTCGAAGGAATCGCCGTCCATGTTCATCATCAGGCGTGCCAGCTCTTTGCCATCCTGGATCTGCTTTTGTAGGAACCCGGCCCAGTCAAAAGGTATCGCGAGCTCGCGCAAGGTCTTGCCGGTGGGCGCTGTGTCGAAGACGATGACCTCACTGTCCGGCTCTTCTAAGAAAGTGGCAAACTGATCGAAGGTCGCCATCTCATCCATGCACGGGGTACTGATGACCTCGTTGCCGAAGGTACCAGATATCTGGGCCATCATACTGTTCAGACGTTGGGTATAAACGCCCTTGGCGTCACTCGGGTTAATGTTGAGTCCACACAGGTTGGGCACATGGCGAATCGGCACCCGTTTCTCGCCGCCGATCGGCTGGGCGAACATGGCGGAGAGGCTCACGGTGGGATCGGTGGAGACAATCGTGGTCTTGTAGCCCTGATCCGCAAACCAGGTGGCTGTCGCGGTGGCGAGCGTCGTCTTGCCGACTCCGCCTTTGCCGCCGAAGAATAGATACTTGGTCTTTCCATCAGGCGACATGAGTTGATGAAGCTGTTGATCCATTGGGTTTTCTCCTTCTTATCTTGGGTTCGCGTTTGCAACTGCGAGTAGTGCTGACTTGACGTTCTCAAGTTCCGGCATGCCATAAGAGATGGGCTTGCCGTTAATGAGAATGGCAGGAACGGGCAACTGTCCAGATTGGGACATGTTGATGAGCTCCGCCATGATTTGCTTGGGCACACCACCGAAAAAAGCGGTGGTCGCCGGCATGATCTTCACCTGCGCCCTTATGCCTGTTTCAGAGATGGCTTGCTCGACAATGCGACGGGCTTGCTCATCCAAGGGAGCCATGCCGGGCATACAGCAGGCGGCTGAGATAATCACAATGCCCACAGGTGTTTCCTTTCGGTGAAAATCGAGTTTCATTGGTTTTGTCTCCTTTATTTGCTGATTGCATTATTTGTATATGCTAAATATGTGGGCAAAAAAAAGGTGCGGTTGACCAACTAACAGCGTCAGCCCAACACACGGGCTTTCTGAGCTTTCGTGAGTGCGCTGTTCACTTTTTCCAGAACCTGAAGCATAGCCAGTTGCTCGTCTGCCTGGATTTCACCCAGGACTTGTTTGAAAAATTCCTGTAAAGCCTGTTCCAAGGTGCACCGCACCTCCCGCCCCTGGCTGGTAAGCCCGACCCGCACCACACGCCGGTCCTCGTCGTCGGGCCGGCGATGAACCAATCCTTTGCCCACCAATTGATCCGCCATGCGGGTCATGGTGCTGCTGGCAAGACCCATCGTCTCGCTCAACTCGTTCATGCTCACATTGCCATCCTCTGGAACGGCCAACAGAGTGTACCCTTGAGAGGCCGTCACGCCAAACTGACCTATACACGTCTGATCACAGAGATTACAGTTTTTAGCCAGCCGGTAAAGCAGGCGGTGCAACTGAGCAGCAAAAGCGCTCACTTCGTTCGAGCCTGTCATCCATCACACTCCGTAATTTGTATCCACATATATTTGTATTATACAACAATCTTTAATTTTGTCAAGCCGAAGAAGATTTGCTCCCCCTCTCCTGAGCGGCGTGCGATGAGCAACGCATCGCAAAGCCGGAAGGCCGCTCAGGAGAGGGGGGTGAGGCCGGGCAGCAGAGCAGTTACGAAAAGTGTAGGCGTCAGGAGGAAGTTATTCGAACCGATACCCGAACCCTCGTTCAGTGATCAAATGCTTCGGGTCGCCGGGGTCGGCTTCGATCTTCTTGCGAAGAGTCCAGACGTAGTGTTTGACGTGCTCGGCCTCGCCCGCGTATTCCGTCCCCCACACCTCGGTGATGAGGGTTTCAGTAGGCACGGTATGGCCGGAACGGCGGGCGAGGTTTTCGAGCAAGCGATACTCGATGGGCGTGAGTTCAACCGGCTGCCCGCCGAGGGTGACGCGTCGATTGTCGAAGTCAATCGTCAGATCGCCGGTGGTGAGGCTGTGCGCGGGCGCTCCTCCGCGCGAGGCGCGAACCAACACCGCGCCCACGCGCGCCACCAGTTCGGCAAAGGAAAATGGTTTGGTCACGTAATCGTCCACGCCCAGGCGGAAGCCGCGCAGTTTGTCAACCTCCTCGCCTTTGGCCGTGAGCATGATGATGGGGATGGGGTAGAGACGTTCCGGCGGGTAGAGACGTTCCGCCGGAACGTCTCTACGAACGCGCAGATGTTCGCACACTTCCCAGCCGCTCATGCCGGGCATCATCACGTCCAGCACGACAAGGTCCGGGGCGGAGTCGGCGGCCAGGCGGAGACCGGCGGGGCCGTCCGGCGCGGTGAGGGGCTGATACCCCACGGCCCGCAGATGGTCGGCGAGCAGTTCGAGCAGTGTCACGTCGTCGTCAATCAACAGGATGGTGGCTGACATTTATCCCTGCGCCACCGGCAGCGTGAACGAGAAAACCGCGCCGCCGCCCGGCGCGTTCTCGGCCCAGATGCGTCCGCCCTGCGCTTCCACGATCCGGCGGCAGACGTACAGACCCAAGCCGTAGCCATAGGCCGCCTGCGAATCGCTGCCGTCGGCGCGGTGAAACTTGTCGAAGATACGCTCCAGCTCGGCCGGCGGAATGCCGGGGCCGCCGTCGCGCACCGAGAGCGTGACTTCGGTTTCGTCGGCGCGCATCTCGACCGTGATTTCTTTGTCACGCGGCGAGTATTTGTCGGCGTTGTCCAGCAGGTTGGCCAGCACTTCCGCTGTCCGGTCACGGTCGGCAAAGGCGAACGGCAGGCCGGGCTTGGGCGGCAGGTGGAAGCGCCGCTTACCGGCGCGGGCGCGGACGTGTTCCAGCGCTTGTTGAACGATTGGCGTCACGGAGATCGGTTCGGGCTGTAACACCAGTTCGCCTGCTTCGATGCGGGCGGCGTTCAACACGTCCCGGACGAGGCGGTCGAGCCGATCCGTCTGCTGATTCAAAATCGAGAGCATCCGGATGCAGGTCGCATTCATTGCGCCGCAGTTGGCTTCGATGTGCTCGACCGCGCCGTGCATGTTGGTGAGCGGCGCGCGGAGTTGATGGGAAACAAGCGAGACGAACTCCGAGCGCATGCGGTCGAGCTTCTGCAGGCCGGCGTTGGCGCGGGCAAGTTGCTCCACCTTCTCCGCCAGTTCGCCGGTGCGTTCGGCCACCTGCTCGTTGAGGCCGGCGTTGAGGCGGCGGATTTCCTGCTCGCGGCGCTGGCGCTCGGTCACGTCGCGCAGTATGACGGACATGCCAAGCCACTGCCCAAGCTCACCCGCGAGTTGTGTGGCGGTCAGTTCCACGGCCACTTGTCGCCCATCGGCATCCCGGCCGGTGGTCTCGTGCCCGCGGACAAATCCTTCGCGCTGGACGCGCTCGACCAGCCAGTGATACTCGACCTCCGCCGCCTCACCATCGCCAAACAACAGCGTGAGCGGCTGGTTCTGAATCTCCCCGGCTTGATAGCCGAAGATGAGTTCCGCGCCGTGGTTCCACGAGTCGATCCGCCCGGCGGCATCCAGCCCGAGGATGGCATCGGCCGAGGCCCCCGTGATGGAAGCCAGGCGCTGCTCGTGGGTGCGCGCCCGATGCTCCGCCTGCTCCTTCTCTGCCACCCAGCGCCCCACTTGCCCGACCGTCCCATACACGGCCAGGGGGCCGATGAAGCCGTAGAGCAGAATCTCAACGCCATAGTGGAGAGAGTGCGAGAAAGCATCATGCACCCAGCGGGCCGGCCCTAGTTGATAGAGCGTGGACAGGACGCCGAGCGCAAGGGGCAGCGCCCAGCGCAAAGTTGAGATTCTCTGTTGCAGGGCGGGGGTAGACTGATTCATGGAAGCACCTGAAAGACCAAACTGGCGATACTTGCTTATGAAGTATAACATCGTCGCTTTAGTCCGATCGGATTGCTGGAGCGCACAGTGGGGCGGGTAATCCCGGAAGGAGCCTTCAATGCCGCAGGGCTGCGGGAACGTGCATGCCAGATCGCCCCGATTTTCTCAGGGGGACCGAAGTCAATTGATTGCCGCTTGTGCCTGAAATCACTAAGTTGACAAACTTCCTTTTCATGCTAGACTTCATGTGTCTCACTAATTGGACGATAGGCGCGAATAATGACACATATCATTTCGGGCGAAGGTTGTTGGTTGATCATACGGTGGCGATGCCTGCTGTGGACAGTGGGCCGCCAACCTGCGCCGGGGTTTCCAGATCGAATGTGGAGCCAGTCTGCAAAACAGACTGGCTCTTTTATTTCCGATAAACATTATCATATTTATCACGTTTAATCGAAACTTGACAGCTCAGGAGTAACCAGCACCTATGACAACCTTGGTTGCAGAACGAACAGAGTTTGCCGAGATACTGTACGAGAAGCGTGACTGGGTGGCCCGCATCACGCTAAACCGTCCGCAGGCCTACAACGCCTACAGCACGGGCACACTGGCCGAGCTGGCGGCGGCTTTTCGGCAGGCCGCCTTCGATGACCAGGTGGCCGTCATTGTATATACCGGCGCGGGAGATCGCGCCTTTTGCACGGGCGGCGACGTGAAGGAATATGCGGCCAGGTATATGCAGGCGCCGCGCGATTATTGGAAGTACATGGGCCTCTTCAGCGCCTATATCGAAAGCATTTTGAATACGGGCAAGCCGGTGATTGCCCGCCTGAACGGCATGGCGGTGGGCGGCGGCAACGAGAGTCATCTGGCCTGCGATCTGTCGGTGATGGCCGAGCACGCTTACGTGGGGCAGGTGGGCACGAGCGTGGGCAGCGTGGCGGCGGGGGGCGCGACCCAATGGCTGCCGTTGTTTGTCGGCGAACGGCGGGCGCGGTACATGCTGATGACCAACCGCCGCATTCCGGCGTATCAGGCATTGGAGTGGGGCCTTGTCAACGAAGTGACGCCTTCGGTGAAGAAGGAAGGGCGGTTCGTCGATCACGCGACGGCGGAGCAAATTGCCAAAGCCCAAAAGGGGCAGGACGGCTATTCTATTGACCTCACCCAGTTGGACGAGGCCGTGAGCGCGCTGTGCGACGAGCTGATCCAGAAATTCCCGGAGTGCATGCGCTATACCAAACAGCAGACCAATTTTTGGAAAGACCTGGCGTGGCACCAGACGATTGGCCACGCCCGCGACTGGCTGTCGATTCATTACACTTCGTGGGAACCCATGGAGGGCATGAACGCGTTTGTGGAAAAGCGCCCGGCCGATTTCCTGAAGTTGCGGCAGAAGGCCGCCGACGGCGAGTCGTCGGAGTTTATGTGGGGGGCGTATGCCCGGGCCTGCCCGGCCTGCGGAGCCAGATATTTGCCGGAGGAGTTTGAGTACTGCGGCAAGTGCGGGGCGGCGTTGACGTGAACGTTGAACGATGAACGATGAACGATGAACGATGAACGATGAATGATGAATGATGAACGGCAAGTGACGAGACACGCATCACGACTCGCATCAAAGGACGGCAGACTATGACTGTACGCATTCTCGATAGCTGGCCCTACAAACCGCTGGATGAAGTGACTGGCCTGTGCCGGGAGTTGGTGGAAGACCCCGACTTTCCCACCGTCAAACGGTGGCGAGAGGCGGGGGGCAAAGTAGTGGGGCACTTTCAGGTGTACTTCCCCGAAGAGCTGGCCCACGCGGCCGGGATGCTGCCGTTCAAAGTGCGCGGGGCGCAAATCGAGGCGCGGCAGGCCGAGGCCCGCTTCGGGTCGTACCTGTGCTCAATTCTCAAAACGTCGCTCGAACTGGTCCTCAGCCAACGGGTGACGCTGGATATGTTCATCTCGCACCCCATCTGCGATGCGGCGCGCAACCTGGCTGCCGTGTGGGGGCGCAACTTCACCTATCCGTGCCAGATTTTGTACCTGCCCCAAAACGCAAACTCGAAGCACTCGGCGCAGTATCTGCGCGATGAGTATGCCCGCCTGATGCGAGACATTGAAGAGGTGGCCGGGCGGCGGATTAGCGACGACGACCTGCGCGCCTCGATCCGCGTGTTCAACGAAAACCGGCGGTTGCTGCACAAGCTGTACGCCATCAAACGTGAGACGCCGTGGTTGTTGCCCGCCGACGAGGCCTACGTGCTGATGGCCGTGGGCGGGATGATCCCGCGCGAAGAGCACAACGAATTGCTCAAGGCCGTCATCCCGCAAATCGAAGCCCGCCCGGCCAAACCGCAGGATCGCATCCGGGTGGTGTTTGAAGGCGGCTTCTGCGAGCAGCCGCCGACGGATCTGCTGCGCGCCATTGCCCTGTCGTGCTACGTGGTGGACGACGACCTGCTGATCGGCCTGCGGTGGATCCAGGAAGATGTGGCCACCGAGGGCGACCCGCTGCTGAACCTGGCCGACGCGTATTTGGAAAAATCGTCGTACAGCCCGGTGCAGCACGATTTGCGGAAGCCGAAGGAAGCGATGCTGCTCAAACGGATGAAAGAGGCCCGGGCCGGCGCGGCTATTATCACGGCGGCCAAGATGTGCGAGCCGGGATTGGATGAACAGGTGGCCTACTCCAAAGCGCTGGACGAGGCCGGCATCCCATACTTCGTAAGCGAATTCGAAGAGAGCATGACGAGTTTCGATCACCTCCAGATACAATTGGAGACGTTTGTGGAGAATTTGCTGTTTGCGTGAAAACCGACACGGTGACGCGATGACCAGGCGAGTCGTCTCATCGCCTGCTCACCCCTTCACCCGGTCACCTTGTTACAAGATAGGGAGATGCCACAATGACTGACGGACGGGCCACAGAGACTATTGTCGGACGCGGAGCCAAAGACGGCGCGCTAATGTTCCGCGACTGGTTTCAGGCGATGACGGGGGCGCCCGAACGCGGCGAGCAGGCGGCGTATGTGTTTGTGATGGGCAGCCTGGCCGAGCTTTTGCGCGTCTTTGACTTTCACACGGTCTTCCCGGAAATCAACGCGCTGCAAACGGCGGTGCGGCGGGTGGCGCAGGATTACCTGAGCACCGCCGAAGACTACGGCTACTCGCCCGATATCTGCGGCTACGTCAAGGCCGATGTGGCCATGCAGTTGCGCGGCGGCGAGCACCCCATGGGGCGCATCCCCAGGCCGTCGCTGGCGGTGTACACCAACGCCTGCAACACCTACGTCAAGTGGGCCGAAATCTGGGAGCGCATGTATCACATCCCGATCTTCACGCTCGACGTGCCGGGAAGCCGCGCGGCCGGCAAACAGACGTGGCCGGGAAACGCGGATTTTGAAAACGACAAGCGCTACGTGGCGGCTCAACTCAAGGAACTAATCGCCGTGTGCGAGCAGGTGTCGGGCAAGAAATTCGATATCGACAAACTGCGCGAGACGATGGGCCACGCCAACGACATGAGCCGCGCCTGGAAGCGGGTGCTGGAATTGAACAAAAACACGCCCTCGGTATTCAATGCCCTTACTGACGGGACGGTGTATCTGGGTGTGGCCAACGGTTTCCGTGGCACGGCGGCGGGCAGCGCGTATTTCAAGAACGTGGTCGAGGAAATGGAATACAAAGTGGCGCGCGGCATCGGCACGCTGCACGAGGAGAAATACCGGCTGATCTTTGTGGGCGTGCCCTGCTATCCCATCTTCCGGCGCTTCAACGAAATGTTCACCGAGCATGGCGGGGCGTTCATCAGCTCGACCTATCTGTGGTTTGCTTCGGGCGGGACCAATCTTGGATTCGAGTACGACCTCAGCCGCCCGTTCGATAGCCTGGCCGAAGGCGTGTTGATCAACGTCCGCCACGCCATGGATAGCATGTTCTTCCAAGACCGCACGTTGCTCGACATGGTGGAGCCTTACCATGTGGACGGCGTGGTGTTTCATCCGATCAAATCCTGCCGCACCACTTCGACGGGGCTGGCCGATCTCCGCCGCACCGTCATCGAGTCCGCCGACGTGGGCAGCCTGTTCATCGAATCGGACATGATGGACAAGCGCGTCGTGTCGGAAGCGCAATTGAAGAACCGCATTGACGCGTTTTTTGAAGGATTGGCGACGAGGAAGCAACTGGCGTGAGCCGTGATTTGTGACCCGCGATACGCGAACCGCGCATCACGCCTCACGTCTTACGCTTCACATTTCATCATAGGAGGCACCCATGGCTTACGCCGCAGGTGTGGATGTAGGATCAACGCAAACCAAAGCCGTCGTCATCAACGAGGAGCGGCAGATCGTCAGCCGGGCCCTGATTGACACCGGCGCCAACGTGGTGCTGGCGGCCGAGAACGCCTACGTTGAGGCGCTCAAGGACGGCGGCATTCGCGAAGAAGAAGTGGAATACGTCGTCGGTACCGGCTATGGCCGCTACAAGGTGACCTTTGGCGACACGCAGATTACCGAGATTTCGTGCCACGGGCGCGGGTCGGTGCACATGTTCCCCGGCACGCGCACGGTGGTAGACATGGGCGGCCAGGACACCAAGGCCATCCGCGTCAGCCCCAGCGGCGAGATCGTCGACTTCTGCATGAACGACAAATGCGCCGCCGGCACGGGGCGCTTCCTCGGCGCGGCGGCGGCGGCGCTGGAAATTCCGCTGGGCGAGCTTGGGGTGGTGGCCCTGCGCGCCGAGAAGCCGGTGAAGATCAGCACCACTTGCACCGTGTTCGCCGAATCGGAAGTGGTGTCGTGGCTGGGCAAGGGCAAGAAGATCGAAGACATTCTGCTCGGCGTGCACCAGTCCATTGTGTCGCGCTCGCTGGGGCTGATGCGCCGCGTGGGCATCGAGCCGGAGGTGACGTTCACCGGCGGCGTGACGCGCAATATCGGCGTGGTCACCGTGTTGAACGAGATGCTGGGCTTCGCGGTCAACGTGAGCGAAGAGTCGCATTACATGGGGGCGCTGGGCGCGGCGCTGTTTGCGATGGATCGGATTATGGCCGGGCGCGTCCCGGCGTGAGCGGACAGAGGAATTGAGGAGGCATCATCATGATTTATACCGCCGGCATTGACGTGGGTTCGACCTACACCAAAGCGATCATCTTGAGCGGCGACCATCAGATTGTAGGGCGCGGGCTGGTGAAGACCGGCTTCAAGCTGAACGAGATCGGAGACCGGACTTTGCATTTAGCTTTGAGCCAGGCCGGCCTGGGGCTGGAGGATATTGCCTATACGGCCAGCACCGGCTATGGCCGCTTCCAAACCGCATCGCGCAACGTCACCGTCACCGACCTCACGGCCAACGCGCGCGGGGCGCGCTTTCTCTATCCGAACACGAACACCATTCTGGATGTGGGCGGGCAGACGATGAAGGCCATCCGCCTGGATGCGACGGGCAAAGTGAAGTCGTTCCGTCTCAACGACAAATGCGCCGCCGGCACGGGGGCGTTCCTGGAGAAGACGGCGCGGTACATGGGTTTCAACAC
>JACRBQ010000132.1 GCA_016213135.1 Chloroflexota bacterium
CGCCACAGCACGTAAAAGCGGGTGGGCGCGTCCACCGCCGACACTCCGGCGCGCGGCACGCCGAAAAGCTTTTCCAGCAGGGTGTCGAGCACCACGCCTTCCACTTCGCCCAAAAAGCGATCCGCCGGAACTTCTTCGCCGTTGGCGTATTCGACGCGGGCGAAACGGGTGAAGGCGCGCAACCCCGCGCCCACGCAGGCGATGACGAGATCGGCCCCGGTGATGCCTTTGGCCCACAACGTCTCCACCCGCTCGCGCACGATGGTTTCGAGTTCGGGTTGCACGACTGCTTCGTAAGCGCCGGTTTCGTTCCCCTCGCGGCGACGGGCGACGAGGAAGATAGAAGAAGCGAGAGATGCTGTCTCTATTGCTCGCAGGCGTGCTGCGCGTTCAGTATCTAATGGCCAGGCCTCAGTGACAGTAAAACCAGCAATCCGCAAAGCATCAACTAATGTCGACCATCCTAAAGTGGTCTTGTGTGCATAAACGATCACCAATGGGGCGTGAGGTTTTAGAATTCGACTCGCCTCTTTGAATGTTTGCCCCATCATTTGTTCATATACTTTAGCCGCCTCTCCTCTATCGCCATTATGACGGGTTGCATCGGCTACTGCTTCGCCTTTTTTTGGGGTCAGTGATAGTGAGAAATGTTCTGGATAAAGATACCCGATGCTTCTTTTTAGCCAAACATGGAAATAGTCGGAAAGGTCTGCATACGCCACATTATCGTAATATGGCGGATCTGTAACTATTGCATCGAAAAACCCATCCTCAAATGGAGGCTGAATGGCCGATCCTCGCAACACTTGGCCAACACACTTAATATCGCTATTATTCTTGATAACATCTGTAATCCAATTCAACGCTGACAAAGCGTTACCAGACGCGTTACCCAATAGATTTGTTTCTGCAAAATCCCAAACCATTGGCAAGGCCTGACGTGTGAACGTGTGACCAATAAGTTCCCCGTAATTTTCCCAAGTACACAAAGTCGACGAATAATCTGCAAGACGATCTGTCAATATTCCCAGATATGTTGTTATTGTCACAACTCGATCTTCCGAGTAACTTTGTTCACGAATCGTTGAGCAAGCATTTTTGCATTCTTTAGCAAAGACAAGCAAGGCCAATTGTTGGCGACTAGTGAATAAATCACCAAATCTCTCCAAGCCGTACTGAATGCACCATGCGCTTCCTTTGGAGTCAGTAACAATTGACTCATCTGGCACCGTCAATCCCGTCTCTGCGGAAAGTTTTTCAATTCTCGTTTTGATTGCCGCGTTATTAGGCAATAACGAGCGATGAAGATCATCTGCACTGACATAAACTTTGCCACTCACGCCAGGCTGGGTGCATACCACCGCTATTGGTTGTTGCCCAATTCGCCTTGCCTTTCCCTCCGTCTTCACATACCCGCTATCCGCCACCGTCCCACAAAACGGGCAGGCCACATTGCCGCCTTTGCTCCCGGCTTCAGGATCGAATCCCAAACCGGCCTCGGTAGGGGCTTCTACCACTCGGTAACGTACACGCTTTTCGACCTCACCCCTACCCCCGGCCTCGCTACGCTCGGCCACCCCCTTCCCCCCTCCCGTGGGGAGTGGGGAGGGGGGCTGGGTGGATGGGTTGTGGGTTGGCTTGAGGGCCACAAAGCGATCCTTCTTCTTCGCCAACCACGTCTGCCGCGCCAGTGGAACGGTGCCGCCGCAAGCCGGGTTCTTACAGCGCACCGTGCGAGTCCACAGGTAGGCGACGGGCGTGAGCAGGTTGCTCTTGTGGGTGTCGGCGGGTGTCAGGTCGCCGCCCATGTGCAGTTGCTGGTGGCTGTCGGCTGAGGATTGATGGCTTTCGGCTTTCGCTCGCGGATCGGGAATGGGCGGATAGAGATCGCCGATCTCCGCTTTCACCCGCTCCAACACCCACTTCCCCCAGTGTTCCACTTCTGCCGCGAGGCCGGCCCAACTGCCATCCTTCGCGGAACCTTTCGCCGCCGGGTCGGGCTGGCCATACTTTTGCGGATAGACCAGCGTGCAGAGTTCGATGAGGTGCGCCACCGGATTGAGATCGAGGGCGTACGCCTCGCACCCCAGGCGCAGAGCTTCGAGCGGAATCGCGCCGCCCCCGGCGAACATATCCAGCACTTTCGGGCGCGGCGCGCGACCGGCTTCAATATCTTCAACGGTCACTTTTGCGCCGCGCTCCGCGCTCAACCGTTCGGCGTGGGCAGAGAGAATCAACTGTTGCGCTTTGGCAATTGTATCCTTCGGCCCGGGGTAGGTACACAGCTCGGCGACGAATTCCGGCGTGGCGGCGTCTTGTGGCACCAGCGCGCCGAACACGGCGGCGCGGGCGGCCACCAGCGGGCGGCGGGCCCACCATAGGTGCAGCGTGCTGATGTGCCCCTTGCGCACCGACTTCTCACGCCGTGCTTCGGCGGAGATGGCTTCGATGGGGAGGTAGTGTTCGATGAGGCGGCGATCAGCGGTTGCGGGGAGGCGTTTATCTTTTTTGGTCATTGGCGGATCAAACTTGACACAACCAACACGCAGGGGCTATACTGTGAACTAGAAGCGGAACGTAAGTCCAAACACAGCAGGAAGGCAGTCCATCTGTTCTCCCCGGTCATTACCGGAGCGTGCTGGTTTGGGGGTTCCGTTTTTATTTCTCATCGCCCAGCCACTTTTGCTTAATCCGAGTCCATCCCTCGTCGCGTGAGGCGATAACTTTCGGCTCGATCAAGCGAAAAGTTTCGTCACCCCTTTTGCGCCAGCTGTAAAGACTGCCAGCCACAAAATCTGCTAATCCTACTAGCGGGCTATGTCGGCTGTCTACGTGAACAACCGACAGTATACCTTGCCGAGGCCAACGGCGATAAAGAAGCGTATTGGTCGCTGCCACTTGAGTCGGCGAGGTGAAATGCCGATCCAATGACAACTGGACATTGGGGTATTCTGTCCAACATTGCTCAAGCAATTCACAAACCAAATACGCATAGTGATCTGGCGTATCCATGATGACGCGCCCTTCTTTTCGGACAGTGAGCGTCACAAATTTCGCTTCTGCTACTGCCAACGCCGACAACACCTCGGTCCGAAAGCGGCGGCTGGCATTACTCCACTTGAATTCTGATGGTGAATGCCGGGGCCGCCGCAGGCGCTTACCTGAACGCGCGGCCACTCGCTTTATCAAATTGCGAACGCTATTCGGTTGAGCCATCAACACACCGGCCATTGTAAACAGCGGCGTATCCGCTGTTAACGCGCCCGACTCATCCAGGCCTATATGAATGAGTGATGGCGGCGCGTTCAATTTGATTTTGCTCCCGCAATCGCCTCAGCCGCAATCATCACATGGCTAATCGCCCGCACTTCATGCGCGGCGTGTTCCAAAGTGTAGCCTGGATTCTGAATCAGGATCGGCGTCGCGTCCGGTTCGGTTGGATTCCATACCACGTACAGCCAGTAGCTCTCGGCCAACTGCCGCGCTTTGAGCCATTCGTTGCGCGTGAGCAAAATCGGCTGGCCGCGCTGGCGGCCCTTCACTTCGACGCGGCGAACCGGGCGCATGCCGGTGGCCGGGTCTGCCGGGCCCAGGCTGCGAATGTCGAACCCCGGCCCGTGAATGTGCGAAATGTCCACCGGCTCCCATCCGCGCGCGCGCTCGTAATCCATCACGACGCGCATCGCCGCCAATTCGGTCTCGCGCGTCGCAGCTTCGCCGATCAACCTTCCCGTATCGGCAGATATTTCGGCCATCCCGGGCGGAACGACAAGCAAAGTACCCACATGCCGCACCGGCCCACTGCGAGCAATGATCAGCCGGTCGAGGCCGATCAAGCGTTCGCCGCGAGCCCGATGCAAATCGGCCAGGTCCGCTTCGGCGCGCTGGCGCGCCAGCGCCACTTCGGTTTCGCCGTGCGCTTCGCGCGCGCGCAAGGCCATCACTCGCTTTTCAGCAGTTCGGATGCGCGCCTCGAACGAACGCGTCAAATAATCGCGGATAATGCTCGCGTGCCGTTGGCGATCCTCCTGCACGCGGCGGCGCGTTTCCAGTTGATAACCGGATTTCAAAAAATCCATTGCCGCTTGTGTGTCCACGTTGGGCGGCGACTCAGGCATGGGCTTTGAGGGCGCCAAATCGTGCCAGAGATCGGGCGGCGCTAACGAGAAGCCATCCGCGCGCCCTGCGTCCCGCACGGCAACCAATTCGGCGTGAAGCGGCGCGTTGGATTGACTCGTCGCGCCCCCTTCGCCCCGAATCTCGAACTCCAGGAAATGCAGGCGGTAGGGCGCAGTGGCCGTCACGTCGGTGAACACGGCCAGTCCGCCGATCCAATCGGCCAACTGCGCGTTGAGCTTTTCGTCCACCGCGGCATACAGCGGATGGCCGGGGCCGAGCAAGACCGAGTCGGCGTGTTGATCTTGCTCAAGCTGTTGTTTGAGGAAAGTGATTTTATTGTACGAGGTCTCCGCCGGGCCGAGGCGGCGCACGGCTTCCAACCGCTCCGAGCGCAAATCCTGCGGCACGTGCTCGATGCGCCACAAGCCGTCGGCGCGCGGCGTCACCCTCAACCCCACACGGTCGGCGGTAGCCAGAAACTGCCGCGTTACGTATTCCGGCATCAAGCGGCGCTCTTCGTTTTCGAAATTCGCCCGCTGGAATGCCGAAAAATCCACATGTGACCGCGCCAGCGCGATGCCCGTCGCTTCCTCGTAAGCTTGCAGTCGCTTCGGATCTATGCGGTCAATCTGATCCAGATATTCGTCCAATCGGCGTGGGTCGTAAATCGCCTCGCGCAGAATTTCCGGCAGGTTCACGTCGTTGATCGAGAGCACTTCGCCGATCACGTCGAAGACGCGGTCGCCGCCGAGCGCGTTACGGATGATGTCGAGCTTGTCAAGCAATCGTTTGAGGATACTGCCCTCGATGACGGGATCGCCGTTTTCCGATTCTTCGGCGACGAAGTTGAAGACGTACACGTCGCGCTCCTGCCCGATGCGGTGGATGCGGCCCAACCGTTGTTCCAGCCGGGTCGGATTCCACGGCAGGTCGTAGTTGATCATCAAATGGCAGAACTGCAGGTTGATGCCCTCGCCCGCCGCTTCGGTGGCCACGCAAATTTGCGCGCCGCTGCGAAAGAGTTCCTGCGCCGATTTGCGCTCGCGCGGATTCATTCCGCCGTGAATGGCGACGGTGGTGTAGTGCCAGCGCTTGAGATTCTCGATGAGGTAACTCAGGGTATCGCGGTGCTCGGTGAAAATCAGCAGTTTTCCGCGACCGTCTTTCAATTCTTCAAATTGGGCCCGGGTGAGGCAGTCTTTGAGCGCGGTCAGCTTGCTGTCTGCGCCCCGGTCGCGAACGGCCTGGGCTTGCGTCACCAAATCCTGAAGCGCGGCTACCTCTGCCCGCAATTGATCGAGTTCCTGCGCCGCAGTGAATTCGTCCGTCAGTTCGTCGCGGGCCGCTTCGTCGAGATCGTCCTCGTCAACTTCGTCGTCGGTCAACCGCAAGCGCAAACGTTCCAAAAATCGGGCGCGCTGGGCGGGCGGAAGCGTTTCAAGTTCGTCGAGCAATTTGCCCTGGCGAGTGAGGCGGCGTTTGAGAGATTCGAAAATGGCGTGCGCCGAACTTGCCAACCGGCGCTGTAAAACCGTCCGCGCCAGCGCCACACTGGCTTTGCGGCGGCCGCCGGCCTGCGGCAGGAATGTATTGATGTAAGCCGTGACGGTTTTGTACAACGCATATTCGGCGGCGCCGAGTTGGAAGGCAACAGTCTCGGCGTGGCGATCGGGAAACAGCCGCCGCCCGTCCACGTCGCGCAGGTCTTCTTTCAATCGCCGGAGCGCCCACGGACAGTCAGGCCCCAAACTGAAAATCTGCCGCCGGATCGCTCCCGCTTCATCCTGCAAACGATGAGGTTCAGGAAACAGATCCGGATCAATCAGCCGCAGGAAATGGCTAAAGCGGTCATCGTCGCCATGATGCGGCGTAGCCGTCAACAGCAGAACGTGATCGGCCTGCGCGGTGAGCTTCTCGGCAAACTGATACCGTTTGGTTTTCTCTACTTCGTCAGCGCGGTCAGTTCTCTGCCGTGTATACGCCGAACACTTGTGGGCTTCATCAATCACAACCAAGTCCCAGCGCTGTTGCCACACCCTTTCGCGCACTTGATCCTGTTTGGCATAGTCAAGGGACGTAAGCACCTGCCGTTCCCTCTGCCATAGGTCAATCAACTGCGATTGATCGTTGGCCGCGCCGATAATCTGGAACGTCTCGCCGAAGAAGCGCAATAACTCCTCTTGCCACTGGAGCGTGAGTGGCGCGGGCACGACAATCAGAATGCGCTCAATGGCCTGCCGGAGCTTCAGCTCTTTGATCAGCAGGCCGGCCATGATCGTTTTGCCTGCTCCGGGGTCATCGGCCAGCAAGAATCGCAGGCGCGGCTGAGGAAGCATTTTCTGATAGACGGCTTCGATCTGGTGCGGCAGTGTGCGGATGCCGGAAAGGCTCACGGCAAACTGGCTGTCATAAGCGTAGGCCAGTCGGATGCGCGCCGACTCGATCAGGAGCGCGAGTTGATCCGGGTCGGCCAAACGCAACGGCGTTATGGGGCGGCCCGAAACACTCTGAACGAGCGACTCAAACTCTGTCTGCGACAGCACCGTTTCGTCAAGCGCGCCATTCGCCAACCGGACGCGCACTTCCCACCCCAGCCCCAACGCGCGCACAGCCTCCACCATGACGCTGCCTTCGAAGTGGCTCGGCAGTTGGACACGTTGGCCTTGCAGAACGTCAAGAACAGGTTGGACACCCATGGCGTAGTAGTTTAGTGAGAAACACGCTTAAGGCAAGTCGAGTTATCCGACGCTTTTTTCGTTGCTTGTCAGCAGTATTCAGTGCGGTTTAGTGTCAGAGTCGAGTGAGAACTGTCGCACAAGGGCCATTATCGGCATCGGTCATCTGGATAGCTTACATCGATTCGGGTGAGGCGGGAATAGACGGGTACCGCGCCGAAGCCCGCTTCATTTCGCGTTAATCGGCAGTGGTAAAACAGCAGTATTTCCAGGCAAAAAGCCCATTCAATAGCGTCTTATTGAAGCGGAATTGCGTCACACTTTTGATTTCGCCGCAAATCAGTGAGCGCGGCCGGGGCCGCCGCCGCGGCCGAGCAAACTCTCCGCGCACTGCAAGCCGACGGGCTTTCGGTATATACTACTGGTAGGGTCTGCCAGTCGGGCCTGGATGTAGAGACGTTCCGCTGGAACGTCTCCATTACTGGAACGTCTCCATACTGAAACGTCTCCATACTGAAACGTCTCCATTAAATGAAAACGGATCGTTTCCTCATCGGGATTGTCGCCGGTATCGGCGTGCTGGTCGTTGCCGCCCTCGCGCTGGCGCTGGTCAGGCCGGCGCCGACGTACGCGCCCGACGACACTGCCGCCGGCGTGGCCCACAACTATTTCCTGGCGCTGCAAAAAGGCGATTACGCCCGCGCCTATGGTTACCTCTCGCCCTCGCTTCTGCATTACCCGCAGTCACTCGAAACCTTCGTTTCCGACGTGCGCCACTACGGCCAACGCCTGGAGGCGGAATCCGTCTCACTCGAAGTCGTTGGGGCGCAGACCACCGGCAGCCTGACGCAAGTCACCATACGCGAGACGCGTTTCTCCGGCGGCGGCCTGTTCGACAGCAATGAGTACACCAATACGTTCCAGGTCGAACTGCGCCAGCAGGCAGGCGCCTGGAAGATCACGCGCTCGGATTCGTACTGGGTGTGGTGCTGGACCAACGCCGGCGGCTGCCCCGCGCCCAAATAACCAAGGAGGAGGCCATGGTCGCCATCCGTCGCTGGTATGTTTATCTGGTTTGCGCCATCAGCCTGCAGTCGGTCACGTGGGCAGTCATCGCGCTGCTGCGCGGATTGCTGATCGGCCTGGAGCGCCCGGTGACCGCCACGGCGTTCGAGATCGCCGTCATTATCGTCGGGCTGCCGCTGTTCCTGGGCCACTGGCTGTGGGCCCAGCGCCTGGCGGCCACGGAAGCCGACGCACAGGAACGCGGCTCGGCCGTGCGGCGGCTGTATCTCTACGGCACGCTGGCCGGGTTTCTCGCCCCGGCGCTGGCCAACGCCTTTGCTCTGTTGCGCACGCTGTTCAGCCTGGCGCTGAGCGCCTACCGGCCCGATTACCTCAACTACACCGCCGGGCAAACGGCCGGCCGCGCCCTGGCCGCCCTGGCGGTGCTGGGGCTGATGTGGTTCTATCACTCCCGCGTACTGCGCGCCGACTCGCTGGGCGCACCCGAGACCGGCAACCTGGCTACGGTGCGGCGGCTGTACGTGCTGGGCTTCAGCGCGGCCGGGCTGTGGATGAGCACGCTGGTCGTCATACATCTGTTGCGCTGGCTGATGCTGCAGGCGGGTCCTTCGCCGGCGTTCGAGATGGGGCGCGCAGTGCTGGCCGACGAACTCTCGCGCGCGCTGGTTGGGGTGCCCGCCTGGCTCATTTTCTGGCGCCAAGCCCAGCGGTTGTTTGCGAGCCAGGGCGATGAAGAGCGCGAATCGGCGTTTCGCAAGCTGTATCTGTACGGGGTGGTGCTGGTGGCCGTGCTCGGCGCCGTCGCCAATGCCACGATGATCCTGGCCGGCTTCTTCCGGCGGGTGGTGGGCCTGACTCCGCAGGGCGACCTCCGCCAGCCGCTGCCGATCGTGATTGGCATGGCCGTGCTGTGGGCCTACCACACGCTCGTTCTCCGAGACGATGCGGCGCAGGCCGGGGAAGCGCCGCGCCAGGCCGGTGTGCGCCGCCTGTATCTCTATCTGGTCGCGGCCATCGGGCTGGCGGCGCTGCTCATCGGGCTGGGGGGCGAAGTCAGCGTCGTCATCCGCTCGCTGGCCGAGCGCGTCTTTGGTCCCGATCTCAGAGAGCAAGTGGCCTGGTTCACGGCCGCGCTATTGGCGGGCCTGCCGGTCTGGCTTCTGCCGTGGTTCCGGGCGCAGAAGCTCGCTGCGGGCGGGCAAGGCCGCGAGGAGCGGCAGTCCCTCGTCCGCAAAATATATCTGTACTTCTACCTGCTGGTCGCCACCCTCACCGTGCTGTCGGCGGCGGTCTACGTGGCCTATCGGTTGCTCAGTCGCGCCCTGGGCGCCGGCTCGTCCGGGAATCTGGTGAGCGATCTGGCGCAGGCCGTGGCTTACCTGCTGATCGCGGTGGGCGTGTGGCTGTATCACGGCGCGGTGCTGCGCGAGGATACGCGCCTGGCGCGCGGCGACCGGAGCGAGCGGCTGGCCGGCCTGCGCGTGGCCGTGGTGGACGGCGGCGACGGGCGCGTAGGACGGGGCGTGCTCGCGGCGCTCAGGCAGGAACTGCCCCAACTGCCGGTGACGGCGGTGGGACTGACACCGGAGGCCGCGGCGGCGATGGAGGTCGCGCCCGGATTGGAAGGATTGCGCGAGGTGACGTTGATCGTAGGCTCGTGGGAGATCGCGGCGGCGCTTGCCGCCTACTCCGGCCGCAAGTTGTTGATCCCCGTTTGGCCGGAGGGCGCGGACTGGGCCGGGGTGGAACGGTGGAGTGACGAGGCTCTGGCGCGGCAGGTGGCGCGGGCAGTGAAGCAGTTGAGCAACGGCGAAGAGATGCGGCTGGCGCGTCCGCCGGGGGCCGGCGCGATCATCGGCATCATCGTGGCGATCCTGGCCGGGCTGATGCTGTTGATGTCCGTGATCGGCTTTGTCGCCGAAAGAGTTTTTTGACTGCTGCGACGGCTGCGCCGCCGGGCGCTGACAGCCGGGGCCGCGCCCGGGCTACCCCAGTGCAAATCCGCTGCGCACTTCTTCCTGATAGGCGGCGCTGCCCAACAGTTGCACCGGCGCGACATGCTCGTTGTACAGGCGTTGCGCTTCCTCCAAATGGCCGCAGGCTTTCAAAGCCAACCCGAACTCGGCCGCGAACCGCGCCCGCGCCAACGGGTCGAGGTCGCCCGACCGCCGCTCCCAGGCCCAGGCCGAAGCCTGCATGGCGTTGATGTAAGAACCGAGGCCCCGATGGGCGCGACTGAGAACGCGCTGGGCGTCGCTCTGCAAATCGGTGCTGCCCAGCCGTATGGCAAGCTCCAACGCCTGTGTCCCGGTTTGCAGCGCTGCTTCGCTTTCATTGCGTTCCACCAGGCACTCGGCGCGCTTCCACAGAACCTCGCATCGCTCGTCTTCGAAATCGTAGCTCAGGCAAAGATTGTTGCAATCGGCCAGAGTCTGCAGCGCTTCATCCAGCCGGCCCAGTGAACACAACACGTAGCTCAGGTTGGCCTGGGCTTGCGCCAGCACGCGGTTTTGCTCCGCCGCGCGGGCCAGTTTCACGGCGGCGTTCAAATTCTCGAGCGCGCCGGGCCACTTGCCGCGCCGCGCGTATAGCTGGCCCTGATTGTTGTGAGTGATGGCCAAGCCGCGCAAGTCGCCAAGCGCTTCGCGCAGAGACAGGCTCCGATTGAAGTCATCCTCGGCCTGCTCGGCCTGCCCGAGGCCGATGTGGAGGATGCCCAGATTGGAATAGGCGGCAGCCGCGCCCACCCGGTTTCCCGCGCCCTGATACACGGCGAGGCTGTCGGCCACCAACCGAATGGCGAATTGAGGATCGTGCTCCCGGTGAGCGAGACCCCCTTTGAGATTGAGCGCCTGCGCCACCAGATCAGGGAACTGATGCCGGTCGACTCTTTCCAGAAAGTAATCGGTTTGCTGTTTTGACTGCTCGGTGTGGCGCATGTCGAACAGGGTATGGGCTATATCCAGTTCGATGCCGTAAAGCTCGCGGTTGAGGCGATTCAGCTCCGCCGGCGACAACTGGCGCTGGTTTTCTGCCCACGAGCGCAAAAGTGAACGGGCCTTTTGATAGTATTCCCAGGCCGGCTGCAGCTTGCCCGTCTGGCGCAGGGCAGTGCCCACCCGGCGCAGCGCCGCGCCTTGCGTATCGGCCGTCAACGCCGCCCTCTGGTTTTCCAGCATCGCCAGAAGATCATTGATGACCACGCCGGGTTCGCCCAACGCCAGCCGCACATCGGCCAGGCCCAATTCGATCGCTGGCAGCAGGCGCAAATCCGGCCGGGCCAGCGATAACAACGCGTCCCCGGCCTGCTGATAGTAGCTTAGACTTTCGGCCAAGGCGTGGCGGGCAAAGGATTTTTCCGCGGCCTGCAAGGCATAGTGCAGGGATTTATCGCGCAGGCCGCCTTGTCCGTAGTGAAAGGCGAGCAGCTCAACGTACTCCTCGGTGGAATCGGGATACAACCTTTCAAGAGCCTCGGCAGCTCGCTGATGCAGCAGTTGTCTTTTGGAGGCCAGAAGCGTGTTGTAAATGGTCTCTCGCGTGAGCGTGTGCTTGAAGCGGTACAGCTTTGGGGCCTCCGGCGAGGGGGCGACCAGCCAGCCGCGCTCCACCAGTTCGGTGAGTCGTGGCGATAGCATGGGGCCGGGCACAATCGAACCCAACACGGAGCGATCCAACGTCTCACCAAGCACGGCCGCGGCTTGAAGCACATGGAGGGTTTCGTTTTCCATGGCCTGCAACCGGCCCAGCAACAGATCCTTATAGGTCGTCGGCTGGCCGGCGAGAACGTTGGGGGGCGCATTGGTCAGCCGCCAGTGCTCTCCCGATTGCCACAGGCGGCCGGTCTCCACCAAATAGCGAATGGCCTCTTCCACTGAAAGCGGATGGCCGGCCAAGGGCGCGATCATCTCCGACAGCAGCGCCGGGACCGTCGCCGATTTCAACAAGCCTCGCGCCAGGGCCAGGCTTTCGGCCCCGCTCAACCCGCCAAAGGTAACTTGCACGTAGCGCCCCTGGCACACACGCGCGGCCTTGCTAATGAGCGAGCGATGGGCCCCGGGCATCTCGGCGCGAGCCACCCACATCATCGAGACGGGCGCTTCCTGCGTGATCTGCAAAAGGAAATCGAACAACTCCAGCGAACTCAGGTCCAGCCAGTGGATATCTTCCACAACCAGCAACACCGGCCGCGCTTTGGCGAGTTCCAACAGGAAGCTGCGGACTCGCCCAAAAATCTCCTGCCGCAAATCGGTCGGCGGAAGATTGCGCATCATAAGCTCGTCGTCCAGATCAGGGGCCAGCAGGCCGAGCAAGCTTTTCAACCGTCGGGCAGCCGGCGAATCCGGGAGCGGCGTGTGCTCAAGCATATCCACCAGCGCCCAAAAGCTGACGCCGGAGCGCACCGGCTCACACTTGCCCACGACACAGACGGCATGCGGCCGGGCGTAGGCCAACGTTTCGGCCACAAGACGGGTCTTGCCCATTCCCGCTTCCGCCTCCAAATAGCACACCCCGCCCGTCGCTCCCGAACGAGCTTTGTCGACCCAGCCCTTCAACGCCTGCAGTTGGTCGCTGCGTCCGACGATCTGAGTCGTGGCAATGGGGATCTTTTGAGTCAGTCGGGCGGCGGACTTGACATGGCCCAGGCGGCAGACCGAGCCGGGCAGGCGTTTGTCGCGCGGGTATTCGATGGCTTCCAGGGCGTACACCGGCCGCGCCGCAGCAACAATGTCGCCGCCGATCAGGATGCTATTGGCAGCGGCCAGGCGGGCCAGCGTTTCCGCGCGGCGTCCGATTTGAGAAATGCTGATGAATGCTCCGGCTTCCTTCGCATCGCCGATGGGTGATTGCCATCCGCCGGCGACGATGCCGATGCTGACGGGAATCTCGGCCTGCCGCTGTCGGCGGTTGACGTCGTTGAACTCGGCGGCGGCCTCAAGCACGGCCGTGGCGCTGTGAATGGGCGTCAGCGACAGGCTCTCCGGGCGTTCGACCCCGGCGAAGCTAAAGACATACGCGAGTCCGGAACGCCCATTGGCCACCACGGCCCCGAACTCTTTGCCGATGTTGCGCAGCCGGGCGGCAACCGAGTTGAGCGCCTCGGCCAGAGGCAGTGAATGCTCCGCAGCGGCTTCTTGCAGGGGCATGAGGCGCAGATGGATATTGACCACCACCACAATATGCCGAAAGTCGGCCCTGCGCTCCGCAGACGCGTCCTCGTTGGAAGTCAGGCGCGCCAGAATCCTTTCGGCCTGAGGAATGTCGGCCTGGGCGTCAAGTTTGCGGAAGAGTTGAAGGGCGCCCAGCAGCTGATTGGCGACGTCAGGCTCGATGGAGCCTATGGCGCCGGCTTCCTGTTGAGCCAGAATCATATCTGCCATCTCGACCTGCCGTCGGGCGGCCTCACAACGGTTGCCCAACTTCTCGAAAACGGCCCGGGCCTCCCGGTTGGCCTTCAACCCTTCGTCCCACAACTGCCCTGCTCTGCTGATGTAAGACTGGACGCGCAGGATTTCGGCCAGATTTTCGTCGGAGGGACTCTCCTGCGCGAGCGCTCGCGCTTGCTGCAACAGAGATTGGGCCTCGCCGACGTTGCCGCCCGCCAGTTGCGCTTCGGCCAGGAGCGCCAGGGCGTAGGTGCGATGCCGCTCAGTCCCCGGCTCCGTGTGATTGGTGAGACTGTGGTTGAAATCGTCAACCGCCTCGTGCAGGCGGCCCAGGCGCAAGTGCACCAGGCCGCGATTCAGCCGGATGCCACGGGCCAGGGCCGGCGGGCCGGAATGGTGATCGATGATGGTGAGCGCCTGCTCCAGAGCCTGAAGCGCCTCATTGAACCGCCCCATTTCCATGAGCAGCAAACCCAGGGTGTTCCAACTAATGCCGAGGGTGTGATAATCGCCCACCTCCTGCTGCACGAAGATGGCCTGCCGCAAATAAGACTCGGCCTTCGACCATTGGCCCAGCTTGAAGTACAGTGTTCCCAGGTTGGTCTGCGCCGATGCCGTGCCCCACAAATCGTCGGCGCGTTCGCGGATTGCCATAGCTTCTTCGGCGCTCGCCACCGAGTCGGCGAGACGGCCGGCGTAGAAGCATACCGCGGCCAGAAGATTGCAGGCATTGCCCCTGGCCTGCTGATTGTCCTCCTCGGTTGCCAGCGCCAGCGCCTGCCGGGCGTGCTGCTCGGCATCATCAAGCGCGAATTGATAACATTTGACCCAGCCGAGTTCCCGCTCGACATCGGAAATGCTAAAGTCGCGGCAGTGCTCGGGCGTTTGCCGCAAAACCTCGCCCGCCTGCCGGAACCTGCCGACGGCTTCTTCGTACTCGCCCAGGTTGGCATGGAGCAATCCTCGCCGGTAACAGATGTCACCTAGTCGGTGCCCCCCCGCCGCCGCCCTTTGGGCTAACTGATCGGCTTTGTCCAATCCTGCGCGCGCCAAATCGAATTGGTTCGTGCGGGTATACAACTCGCCCAAGCCGAGGGCGATGTCGATTGCGTCATGGACCCGCGTGTCTTCGTCGGTCTGAGCGGTCAGCCGCCGGTAGTAGTCGATGGCTTCCCGGTTGGCGTATTGGGTTGCCGCGCGAGTTGCAGCCTGAAAGAGATACGATTTGGCGAGCGGCGACCCTCCCTGCTCGAGATGATAGGCCATGGCGCCCAAAGAATCCGTCACCGGATCGCCCACGGCATGCTGGATCACCTGGGCCGCCTCCAGATGCAGGCTTCTCCGCTGGCTCTGCAGCAGGGTCTGGTAGATGGCTTCACGCATCAAGGGGTGGCGGAAAGAGTAGCGCAATATTCTTGCCGAGTGCGTCCGCCGGACAAAATCGGCATGCTCCAACTGCTCCAATTGCGCCCGCAACTCGGCCTCGGGCGCCTTTGTCATGGCCGCCAACTCCGGCAACGAGAAGCTGCTGCCAAACACGGCGGCGACGTCGAGAGTGCGCCGCAACTCGCCGGGTAGCCGGTCGTATCGATTCAATATCAGGCCGTTGACCGTATCCGGGACTTTCTGCACCACGTCGGGCCAACTCGGATCCACGCGCCAGCCATCCGTCGTTTTTGCAAAAATGCCGTGGTCCAACAACATGCGGACGATTTCCTCGATCAGCAACGGAATGCCGTTGGCTCGCTCGACGATGTTTTGCAGCAGCGCCTGCGGCAGGGGCACATCGGGCAGCAACAGATTGAGCAGCTGCGCGCTTTCGGCCGATGGCAGCGTAGCCAACCGGATGTCCAGGACGGTTTCGCCACGGGCCGCGCCTACCTGGCCCAGTGCGGCCAGCAACATATCCCGCGCCGCAGTGCGGGCCACGCCCACCAGCGCCACCGGGGCTTCCTCGACCAGGTCGGCCAGATGCGCCAGCGCTTCTATGGAAGATTGATCGGCCCAGTGCAAATCGTCCAACACGATGATCACCGGGCGTCGACGCGCCAGCCAGCCCAGCAGGCGGCGCGTGGCTGTGTAAATCCGGCGCTGCTCCAGTTTGGGGTCTGCAGAGGCGTTGAAGGCCGCGCCTTGGTTGACCAGCAATTGGCTGAGCGCCGGGCCGATGTCACCGGCCAGGTTCGGCGAGGCTGAAAGGAGCGCGTCGATTTGTTGTTGGCGTTCTGCCGGGGACTGCTCAACCGTGATGCCCGCAAGCGACGACAATGTCTGCTTGAGTAGCTGATAGCTCCCGGCCCCGATGGGCGAACACTCGCTGTAGACGACCGTGACCTGCTCGGATTCTGTGGGCAGCCCTTCACGCACCAGGCGCGATTTCCCGATGCCCGCCTCGCCTGTGATGAGGGCGATCACACCGCGCCGGTCTGCGTGCAGCCGCCGGAGGGCCGAGCGCAGCGTTTCGTATTCGGCGCTCCGGCCGACCAGTGGCGTGGAGCGCCCGGACAGACCCCGAATGGGTTCCGGGCTTTTCCGACGGCCCGTCACCTCGTAGCCGGCGATCGGGCCGTCAATGCCCTTCAACTGCAACTTGACTGCTTCCAAAAAATCGAAATGGGTGCGTGTGTGTTGATGAATCGCTTCGCTGACCAGGATCGTTCCGGGGCGAGCCGCGGCTTGCAGGCGATTGGCCAGGTTGACTGTGTGGCCGAAGACACTGCTGTCGTATAGAGGGCCGGTGTCCAACTGGCCGCTGACGACCGGGCCGATATGAATGCCGATGCGCAGTTGGGCGTTCCAATTGACTTTCTTGCTGGCCTCTATCCCCAGTTGGATCATGGATTCCTGCATTTCCAGGCCGGCCATTAAGGCGCGATGCGGGTCATCTTCGTGCGCTTCGGGCACGCCAAAAGTGGCAAGAAAGCCGTCGCCCACATAGCGATCGATATGTCCTTCCAACTTGTTGACTGATTGCGCCAACCGTTCCAGGGTTGCCCGGATGATGAGGTAGATCTGTTCCGGATCGGCGTGCTCCGCTGCCCGGGTGAAATTGGTCAGGTCGGCAAAGAGGACCGTCGCCAGTCGTAAGGCGCTCCGCCTGGGCGCCGGCGCAGGCACAGCGAGGGAGGCGGCCGGCGGCACATCAAGGAGATGAGCGCAGAAACCGCAATATCGAAACGCATCAGGCGACTCAGCGCCACAGGAGGGGCAGTTTTTTGGCATCAGGCTATTGACGCTGATTGTTAATTTCGGGAATCCGCAAGAGTATAGCAGAAAGAAAAGACGCCGCGATTGTTTTTCGCGGCGTCTTGAGAGACGGGCTGTCGTTTGTCCGGACGACGATTATTTGCCGAAGAACACCTCACCGGCGGCCAGGGTGGGGGCGGCGACGGCCAGGGCGAGGGCCAGCGCAAGCAGGACGGCGTACACGGTGCGGGCGCGTTGGCTCCAAACAAAACCATCGTGACCTTCGTCGGCGCGGGGTTGGTTGTGAGTAGACATGGCGAATCTCCTTAGAGGCGTGAGCAATGTGATGAATGGGGGTGCGAGTGACCGACTACTTGCCGAAGAACACCTCGCCGGCGGCCAGGGTGGGGGCGGCGACCGCCAGGGCGATGGCCAGCGCGAGCAGGACGGCGTACACGGCGCGGGCGCGTTGGCTCCAAACAAAACCATCGTGACCTTCATCGGCGCGGGGTTCGTTGTGGGTGGACATGTTCATTCTCCTGTAGTTATTGAACGGCTTGGGCTTGACGGCTGGACTGGAAGGTGGCGACAGGCGGTATCGTGGATGGGAGGCCTCCTTTCGGTGTGTGTGTGCTACAGCGAGGAACGGCGCATGGCGGCAGGCGCGCAGAAGAGAGAGTGGTTATCGGCGCGGCGAAGCCTTGCAAAAGCATAGGTGATGATTATACGACAGTCCGCGCACAACGCTACCACCGGACATGCCAATTATGACACTACTTGCTGTGAAGCTCAAGCGCCGGTGTTTGACCGGGCTTCACGCGGCGTCGGCGAGAGGATGCGGCCCCGGAAGCCGGCGACAATCGCCCGGGCGCCTATGCCCTCACACGGCATCCTTCCGTCGCTGGAAGACAACCACCAATATCAGCAGCCCGCTCATGATGGCGATCAACGCGCCCCACCGGGAGAGAAGTGAACCGCGAAACGCGCGGTGGTAGTTGTCATAGAGACTCCCGAGTAACCCCTCCGCGCTGCGGATGGCTTTCTCGCGGCTCGCCTCCCACGCGGCGCGCTCGTCACCATAGGCGCGCATGGCCTCCGCGTAATCATCGAACTGCGCCAGGCGCCGAGTGGCGTATTCGTCGCCCTGGGCCTGCAAAGCGTCGCCATATTCATCCCCCTGTGCCTTGCCGGCGCGGCGGTATTCTTCAAACTGGGCCGTGGTCGCCTCTCGATAAGTGTTCCCCTGCGCCTGCGCAGTGGCAAGATAGGCGCGGAACTGGGCAGGGTTGGCCGGAACGGGAGGCGGCTCCGCCGTGGGTAACGGCGTGGGCGTGGGCAGCGGCGTGGGAGACGGCAACGGCGTGGGCGAGGGGTATGCCGTCGGTTGAGGCGGCTCGACCGGCTGTGCCTGAGCGAGCGCGCGGCGGGCATCATCGCCGAAGAAATCGGGCGAGAGGAGGCCTGGGAAGTTGCCGCAACGGGCGAAGAGGTTTGCCCCCATGCAAGTACAGCCCGCCTTCGCTGCCGCCGTCAACCCCAGCCGTTCGGCTTTGGGCAGCGCCCAGCAGGCGTCGGCGGCCAGCGGGTCACCCAGGCCGGTGGCGCGGACGAACCCCTCGAAGATCCAGCGCGTGGGCATGCCAATGCTGATCTGTTCGCCGCCGGGGATAGGGTCGAGCGGCAGGAGCGCCCCGCCAAAGAGCATCTGGGGCACGAACACGCCGACCATGATGAACATGGCGGCGTTTTGGTTTGGCGCGGCGGCGGAGATCGCCAGCCCGAGAAAGTAACCGGACAGAATCCCGAGGATGAGTGTGACGAACAGGGCAAGGTAGGATTGGGCGGTAGGCAAGCCCAGGTCGACGAAGAAGGCACGAAAGGCAAGGATGACGATGGCCTGATACACCGCCAGTACCAGGCCGACCCACACCTTCGACAGCACATAAGGCAGCACGCGCAAGCCGACCGCGCGTTCGCGCTTGTAGATGGCCGTCTCCTTGACGATCTCCCGCACACTGCTGACCGTGCCCACCAGCACCGCCGTGACCGAGGTCAGAGACCACATCTTCATCACGTTCACCGCGTTGCCCGCCACCGGATCGAGCATCTGGCGACCCCAGACGAAATCCTCGGCGCTCAGGAGGGGCGCGACAGCCAGCATGAGCGCGAGAGACACTTTGTCCTGATACAGAATCCTGAGATTGCGCGCCGAGAGGATGGCGAACTGGCGCAGGCTGGAGATAGGCGAGTGCTGTTTCACCGCTTTCGGTGGCGGCGGGCCGGGCCGGGGCGCGACGGCCGCCGGAGTCGCTTCCGCATACCCCGGCGAGGCGCGGAAACGTCCGGCCCAATCGGCCGGGCTGCCGCGCGAGTCGTCACCCAGGATGCGGTAGATATCGTCGAACTCGATCTCTTTCTCGCGCCGCTCGCGCGGGGTGCGATGGGCGTCGAAGTACGCCAGAGCCGCCTCGGGCGGGCCGAAGTAGGCCAGGTAGCCGCCCGGCGCCATGAAGATGACTTTGTCGCACAGCATCACGTTCTTGGTGGCGTGCGTCACGAGAATTACGGTGCGCCCTTGATCGGCCAGTCGGCGCAAGAGTTTCATCATTTCGAATTCAGTGCCGGGGTCGAGGCCGCTGGTCGGTTCGTCGAGATAGAAGAGGCGCGGCTTGGTCAATAATTCGACGCCGATGGAGACACGCTTGACTTGCCCGCCCGAAAGTTTGGCGATCAGCGTATCCTTACATTCGGTAAGGCCGAGGTCGTCCAGCACTTCTTTCACGCGCCGGCGGCGCTCTGCCGTCGCCGTGTCGGGCGGCATCCGTAACCTGGCGGCGTAGTCGAGCGCGCTTTCCGGAGTGAGTTCACCGTGCACGATGTCCCGCTGCGGCACGTAGCCGATGTCGTTGCGGAAAAGATCGTAGTGCCGGTAGAGGCTCATGCCATGAGCCAGCATTTGTCCGTGCGTGGCCGGTCGGTAGCCGCTGAGGGCGTCGAGTAGGGTGGTCTTGCCGGCGCCGCTCATGCCGACGATGGCAATGAACTCCTGTGGGTGGATGGAAAGGCTGATGTCTTGCAGGAGGTTGGCGCGGCGCGAGATGCGGCGGTTGAGGCCGATGGCATCGAGCTGCAAACCCGGCTCGGGCCTTGCTTGCAGCGCCGTGCTGGTCAAATGGAAGGCGTAGGGGCCGATGCGAACTTCATCCCGTTCCTTCAACCATATTTCGGCGCCGATGCGCTCGCCGTTGACGAACACGCCGTTGACGCTGCGCAGATCGCGCAAGCGGTAGCGCGTGCCCATGCGTTCGACCACGGCGTGGTAGCGGCTGACGAGCGGGTGATCCAGCACCACGTGATTGTCGGGCGCGCGGCCAAACGTGGCCTGTTCGTGATCGGCCAGGTTCAGACTCCGTGCCCAGGCCCCCGGCCCCAGTGGGGCCGTCCCGACGACCGTTTCGGAGACGCTTACGGAAGCGGCGACGGGCGACGGCGCCATCACTCTCAACACCGTCAGGTCGACCGGCACAGAATACTCCAATTCGACGTCCACGCCGATGTTGACTTTCTCGCCCGGCGCGAGGGCGCACGCGGACACGCGCCGGCCGCCCCGCAGCAGGCCATTGGTGCTACCCAGATCGCGAACGACGATTTGCCCGTCGGCGGCCGACTCGATCCGGGCGTGGCGGGCAGAGACGGTGGGGATCGGGACGACGATGTCGTTATCGGCAAGGCGCCCGAGGCGAAGAGCATGGGCCGACAGGTCGAAGGTGAAGGTCTGCTCGTTGTTCTTCCAACGGAGAGTGAGGGTTGCCGGTGAAGGCGCGGAGGCGGGTGACGACGCGGCTGCCGCCCGTTCGACCACGAGGGTGAACTGGCCGATGGTAAAGGTTTGGCCGGGGAGCAGCGGCGTCTCGCGGCGAGGCGGAAGAGGCCGGCCGTCGATCTGCGTGCCGTAGGTCGAGCCGAGGTCGGTCAGCCAAAGGCCGTGGGGTGTGAGGGTAAGTCGCGCATGGTGGCGGGAGACGCCCGGCTCGACCAGGTGCAGTGTGCAATCAGGGTCGCGCCCAAGCGTTGTCTGGCCCTCGGCGAGGGGTAACTCCTGCCACGAGTCTGCATGCAAGCAATAACGCACGACAAAGCGATTAGATGCCGACATAGCCAACTCCCCATCCATTGGCGTAGGGTCTCGCGCGGAGTTTCCGTTTGCGGGCTGAAACCTGCAGAGGCCCTGCCAACCCGGATTGTCACTCAAATCGGGCCGCCGCGCAACTTGCGAGCGCACCTGCGAGCGTACCTGCGAGCGTACCTGCGAGCGCCGCTAGTAACTCAATGTGACCCCTGCACCCCCTTGGGGCGGGGCAAGCCGTTTGACGGCGCGACGATGGTCGGCACGCTGCGCCGCCCGCCGCTCGCTCTGCTTCTGCCCGGACTCGATTCGGTCAAAGAGGAATTCTACAGTTGGGAAAACGTTTTTCTCAAGCGCGGGCTGGCGACGTTCTCGCTCGACGGGCCGGGGCAGGGCGCGACGGTGAAGGATGTTTCGGACGCCGGCGATTTCATCGCCGCCGAGGGGCTGACGGCGTGCAATGATCTTCTGCACGGCTACGGCATGGGCTACCTGCCGCCGGTCGTCCGCACGCGGGCGACGGCGCATAAAGATCAAGCGCCGGAAGATTTCATCTTTCAGAAGAACATGGCCGTCGTCGTCCAGCCGAATGTGGTTGACCCCGACAGCGGCGCGGGATTGCAGTTGGGCAATCTGCTCATCGTCGGCGAGAGCGGCGCGGAGTCACTGCAAAAATTGCCGATGGCCTGTGCGGCGAAATAGCGAGGAGGCCATGGAAGCATTGGTCGTCGAACAATTCGGCGGGCTGCTGGTTCTCAAGGATGTTCCCGTTCCCGAACCGAATCCGGGCGAAGTGCTGATGCGGGTGCGGGCCTGCGCGGTGGATCAATTCGATTTGCGAATCCGCGATGGCAAAGTGCCGCACGCCAAAGTGCCGCTGATCTTGGGGCATGAGGTGGCAGGCGAAGTGGCGGCTGTGGGCGTGGGTCAGGGGCAGGACGTTGCGGAGATAGGCCCGTCGGTCGGGCAGGCTTAAGTCGTCATACACGCCCCAATCCACCAGGAAATCGAATGGGCGGCGCACGTGCCGCAATTCGGTCAGGTCGTCTTCGATCCAGTTGACCGTGACACCGGCGGCCGCACCACGCTGTTGGCAGAGGGCGATGGCGGCGGGCGAGTAGTCTGTTCCGGTTACGTCGAATCCGTGTTGGGCCAGGAAGATGGCATTGCTGGCCGTGCCGCAACCCAGGTCAATGGCCCGGCACGGCTGAATGCGGCCGCTCTCTACCACTTCCACCAGTTCCTTGCGCGGGCCGAGGTCCCACGGGGCGCGGAAACGGCCACAGAGGAGTTCGTAGAACCACCGCATTACGTTTGCCTCCGGATTGAGAAACCCGTTTTCGCGCCGGCGCCGGAGAACGGGTTTCTACATTTTCCTCGCTCGCCGGTTTTACTGTTCCAGCAATTCCTTCAGTTTCGTCAGCCCCTGCCGGAGCCGTCCCTCGACTTGCTTCATCAGCAAGCCCTCAGCCAGTTTGAAGAAACCGCCCGGTTCGAAATCGCCATATTGCGTCACCACTGTGCTGTTGCCCTCGACTTTGAAAGTTACACCGCCGGACCCTGGGACTGGACCCGCGGTGAGTTTGTATTCGTACTGTTGGAGCACTATTTGACCGGCGCGACGAGATAGGCGTACAACGCGGCCAGATCATCGTCCGTCATTTTGGCGGCGTTCTTCCAGGGCATGGTGTCGGGGAAGGGGTTGTTGCCGGGGCGCACGCCGCTGCGCATCATCTCGACGAACTGCTCCAATGTGAGTGTGCCCACCAGCGGGCGGGGGTTGGGAATCGCCGCGCTGACCGATGTGGCCGGCGATCCGGTGACATCGGGACCATGGCAGCCACGGCATTCGCCGAAGGTGGCTACGTACTTGCCGTACTCGGCCGTCACGCCCTGGGGCGGGGCGGCGATGACGTCAGGCGCTGGCGGCTGCAGCGGTCCGAACATCCCAGCACCGAACATGGCTGCCCCGATGAAGTTGAGGTTGTCGCCGGTGGGGCCGGCCGATTCTGCCGCAGGCAGTGAGCGCAGATAGGCGACGATCGCTTCGGTGTCCTCATTGCTCAACTGCTTGTAGGGCATGAGAGACATCATTCCAAGCAGTTGGCCATCCTGATTAATGCCGTGGCGTAGGACACGAAAGATCTCGCCGTCGCTGTATCCGGCCAACTTGCCGCCCGGGGTCAGGTTCTCCGTGATCATGTCGCCGATGAAGCCAAACCCTTCGGTGGCGGGCAAATTCCAGCCGCCGCTTAACGGATGCGCTTCTGTTGGCCTGCCGTCGGCACCCACGGCGCTGTGGCAGCCGATGCAGGAGAGATTCACCAGGTATTCGCCGCGGGCAATTTGCTCTGGCGTCCCGGCGACGGTTAGTTCCGGTGCAGGGGCCGCGCCGGGAAAGTAGGTGCTGGCCAGCCCTTTGCCGCCGAAGAAGGCAACGGCCGCAAAAACCAGCGTGAGCAACCCGGCCCCGAGGCCGCCGGCAATCTTGACCCACAGCCGCTTGGCGCGCACGGCCCGCCACGTCAGCCAGCCGGCGCCAACGGTGATAGCAATCAGAACGAGCAAGATGATGATGTTTACGAACATTGTGTTTGCCTCCTGAATGGAGACCGACGCGATTCGCTACGCGAAGCCGCGCCGGTCTAATTAGAACTATGCCTTCGATGGTTGTAACGCTTTCGCCGACGCCTCTCGCGCGAACATGACGCCCGTGACGATGATGCTGAGGTGAATGACTATGAAGACGATGTAGCTCGCCGCGTCGTACCCCCGGGCAATCAAGTACACGTCATCCGCTACCCCGTGAAGCAATTCCAGCCAGACGAGAAGCCAGACCGCGCCGAGATACTTGAGCGGGTCGCGCGACGCCCAGAGCATGAATGTGGCGATGCCGAGTATCTCGAAGGCAAAGGGAGACCACCCGTCAATAAACGCCTGAACGCCAAGATCATCCACAGGAAACGGGATCGTATCGCGGACCATTGCCAGGTTGCCAGAGAAGGTAAAGTACATATTCATCAGCGCCAGCAGCAGATAGAACCCGCCGACGATGCGAAACCACCACTTGAGTTTGTTCATTGCGAAGTCTCCTTTTTGAGTAGGGTGTGTTGGATTAGACCTTCGGGGTTTCGGAAACCCCGAAGGTCTGGAACTCTAAACCGAGAGCGTCACGCCTTGCGGAACAGGCGGGTGCCGCCCCAAACCAGCCACACCAGTATGGCTAACATGCTCGGAAGGTAAGTTACATAAATGAACGGGGCGAGGGCGGTGTTGTTCATGTTCGTATAATCGCCGCCGCCGATAGCCACGACCATAAAGTTGAGCAACCCGAACACGCCGCCCACGATGCCGGTGATTGCCAGCGCGCGGGGAAAATCGGCTTTGCCATTGAAAGCGAGTCCGGCGAGCAAAGGCGGCAGAGCAAGGCCTGTCAGAACAGCAACGTTGTAGAGGTGATTCGGTGTAGCCGCCGTGAACAACGCAAGGATTGCGCCGCCGACGGTTGACAGTGTTGCGATGAGATTCAACGCAGACGATTCGGCGCGGTAGAGAGCAAAATAATACGCCGCTATCACGAG
>JACRBQ010000135.1 GCA_016213135.1 Chloroflexota bacterium
CCAATGGCCGTGGTGCGGCCCGTGCCTTCTTCGCCCAGCACAAAAATGTGGTCGCCGGGGCTTTCGAGGTCGATGCCGAATTCGAGGGCCCGCGTGCCGCGCGGCTGGCCGAGGATGTCGGGCGCAACGGCGAGCGCGGCGGTGGTAACGAACCCGAGCGAGGCGGGATCGCACACGCGGCGAAGCTGGGCGGGGGTGAGGGGTGAGAGGGGCATAAGGATCAAAGGAAGGGCGCATTGGATGCGCCCCTGGCGTTGGATACGTTGGAAAGGCAGCCGGACGCTACTTGCCGGTGCGCATGGGCATCACGACGTAGAGGTAATCGTCGTGGCCGACGGCGCGGATTACGCCGGGGCTGGAGGGGGTGGTGGTTTCCAGCGCCACGTTGGGGGTGCTGATGACGTTCAGCACGTCCACCATATATTTGACGTTGAACGAGATTTCCACGCTGCCGCCTTCCACCATGGCGTCGAGCCTGGCCTCGTTGGATCCGGTTTCAGCCGCCTGGGCGTCAATCTCCACCATCCCCGGCTCCAACTCGCCGCTGGCAGTGATCTTAAAGCGGGCGGTGTGCGCGTTCTCGCGGGCAAAAATGTCGGCCGCCTTGCACGCCCGGCGGAAGGCGTCGGTGGACATGACGGTGCGCGAGGTGTAGTTGCGCGGGATGATGTGCTGGTAATCGGGGAAGGCGCCTTCGATGAGTTGCGACACCAACTCCACATCCTTGAGATGAAAAATCACCTGTGCCCGGGCGGGCGGCAGAGTCATGATGGCCGCTTCGTCCTGATCCCCGGCTACGCGGCCTAGTTCGGCCAGCGCACGGGCCGGGATAACGGCGGTGACCGGCTCACCGGCGGGCGAGGAGAGATGCGCGGTGCGCACGGCGAGGCGGTAGCCGTCGGTGGCGGCAAAGGTCACCGTGCCCGCTTCGATTTTGACCAGCACGCCGGTGAGGATCGGCCGGGCGTCGTCGGTGGCGGCGGCGAAGGTCACGTGCTCAATCATCTCGCGCAGGTCGGTCACGTTGAGATGGATGCCGCTCGTCAAATCGGCCTGCGGGATGATGGGGAACTCCTGCGCGTCGATGCACTTGACGTCGTTGTTGAACGAGCCGCCGCGCACGTTGAGCGACTGCGTGCGCACGTTGAGGCTCATTTCCACCTGGCCCTGCGGCAGCGCGCCGACGATGTCGTTGAACGTTTTGGCCGGAATCGTGGTGGAGCCTTCCTCCTCGATCTTTGCGCCGATCCAGCACGTGATCGTCATCTCCAGATTGGTGGCCGAGAGGCGCAGGCGCGATTGGTCGGTGGCCAACAGGATATTACCCAGCACGGGCAAGGTGCTGCGGGCCGCCACGGCGTGGCTGACAATGCTTAGTCCTTTGGCGAGGTTTTCTTGCAGGCAAGACACTTTCATGATGGCTTCTCCAAACGAGCAGTGTGAGACCCCGATGCTGCCGCATTGTACTATGAGACGCCTCGGCAATTCAAGCAAACCGAGAGGGCAATTGCGGCGTTTTGCAGCACGCCGATCGGCCTGCCCACAGAAAAAGGCCGCCCGGGTAAAGAGCAGCCCGTGTTCATTATCGGTAGATCACGAAATCGCCCCGTAGTGGCGACTTTAGTCGCTGTTTTGGCCGAATGACTGACGCGCAAGCGGTGACTACCCCTTCGTGTTCTATGCCGGTTTCCTTTTTGATTTACGTTTCGGCGGCAGTTCGCGAAGCGTGCCGCCGCGCCCGCAGTGCAACTGCGGCGCGAACTGTAGGGTGACGGGGGTTGATGAGGCGATGGCGGTTATCGGAGCTAATACACGCTAACGTGTAAGCGCTATCATTGGTCCAGATAGCGCGAGTCATCTAATTGCCGTTTGAGTTGTTCGGCGGCGGTGGCGGACGGCTCAGGTTGAGCCAGCTTCAATTCCTCGGCCTCGGCGGCGGCGAGTTGTTGCGGCGACAGGCGGCTCACCAGACTCCACTTGCCGCAATGATCGCACCGATCGTACTTGCGGAGGCCGGCGTTGAGTCCCCACCAGTGGATGGCGAACGGCCGGTGGCACTTGGGACACACGGTACCGCCCATGATGCCGTATCGGCGCGGAGAGCCGAGGGGCACGGTGGTCTTGTGGCCCAACCGGGCGAGGAGCACCTGCGACCCAATGACGACCACCAACGCGCCTCCCAACAGCCCCAACATGCCAAACAAGATCTGGCTCACGCTCGACAACGCCTGATCGCCGGTGACGAATTCAAACCGCCGCGTCGCCGAGGTGAGCGTGTTGCCGGCTGCGGTCCGGCCGCCGGCGCGGAGGGTGTGCCAGCCCGGCGCGTAGTCGTCGGTGACGAAACTGAGGGTGAACGGCGCTTGCGCTGAAGCGCCGATGGGCTGGTCGTCGATCAAAAACGTCACCGAGGCGAGGTCGGCGGGGCCGGTGACGTGCAAGCTGAAGTTCCCCTGGATCTGGCTGCCGTTGCTGTAGCCGAAGTCGCGGCGGAGGGTGAGTGTCAGTCCGTCGTCGGCGCGGGCGGGCGCCGCCGTGGCGAACCATGCGGCCCAGAGGAGCCACGTCACCCTGTAGAGAAGGCGTCTACCGGTCATGGTTTATTTCCACTTGGTCAGAATCGTCTCACGCTGAAACAGTCGCGCGCCCAGATAGATCAGGCCCACGTCGATAATCGCCAGCGCCAGCGCGGTGAGCATCATCAATTGCACGTTGAGCACAATCACGCCCGCTATCTGGCCGAACATAAGCCCCAGGATAGGCACGACCACGACGGCCGAGATTTGCTCGGCGGCGCGCGGGTCGTTGACGCGCGACGAGACCATGATGGCGAAGTTGACGGCCATGACGGCCATGAGCGGCCCCACGACAAAGATGGCCGTGAGCCACACGCTGCCGAGGATGCTGGTGATGAGGGCAGGTCCCCCGCCGACGAACGGGACGCCGATGACGAAAACGACAAAGCCAACCCATGTGGCGAGGATGGCGGGGACGGCCGCGGCCAGGCTTTTTCCGGCGAGCAGTTCGGGCGTGGTGATGGGCGTGGCGAGCAGCGGCTCGAGGCTGCGGGTGGCTTTTTCGCCCACGATGCTATAGGAGGCGATGGCGACCGGGATGATCAGCGGCATCATCATGAACAGGATCATGAACTGGTTGACGAGGAAGATCTGCATGCACTCGCCGGAGGTGATGCTGCCGCAGGCTTTGGCAAACGACGGCGGCAGGTCGGCGCTGTCGCCGGCGGAGGCCGCGCCGCGCGTGGTGTACAGGATGATCAGCGGCAGGGCGGTGAAGAGGATGGGCAGGAAGGCCACGGTGAATAGCACGATTCTGTTCTTGAAGACCTCGGCCCACTCTTTTTCGACGATGGTCTGGATGCGGTTCATGGCTGCCCTGCCTTCTCGATGAATTGCAGGAGATGCCCCGCCGGGGGTGTCTCTACCCGCCGGGGCGCGGTTCATGGCTGCCCTGCCTTCTCGATGAATTGCAGGTAAATGTCTTCCAGCGAATGGCGCAGCTCGCCGACAAATTGCACGTCGGCCCCGGCGGCCACCAGCTGCCGCAGGATGTCCGGGTTGTGCGTTTCCGGATCGTCCAGTCCCACCACCAGCCGCGAGTCGGCCGCTTCCGCGCTGCGGACGAAGGGCAGGGCGCGCACGGCCCCCACCCAGTCCGGCAGCAGTTGTTTCACGTGAAACACGACGGTGCGGCCGTAGAGCTTTTGCCGCAGGTTGGCCGGGGTGTCCACGGTGATGAGCCGGGTTTTGAAGATGCCGATGCGGCTGCATAGGCGGTCGGCCTCGTCCAGGTTGTGGGTGCACAGGAAGATGGTGCGCCCCTCGGCCTTCAGTTCGCCGATGAAATCGCGCACCAGTTTGGCGGCTTCCGGGTCCAGCCCGCTGGTAGGCTCGTCCAAAAACAGCACTTCAGGCTCGTGCAGCAGGGCGCGGGCAATGGCCAGCTTTTGCCGCATGCCCTTGGAGAAGCTCCCGGCCTCGTCCTGCCGCCGCTCCCACAGCCCCAGCATGCGCAGGTATTTTTGCACCTGGTCCGGCACGTCGCCCACGCCATACAGGCGGGCAAAAATGGTCAGGTTGTGCTCGGCGCTCAGCCGATCGTACAGGCCGGGCGTTTCGGTGAGCAGGCCCACGGTCTGCCGGATGGCCTGGTCGTCGCGGCCAATTTCCAGCCCGTTGACGGTGGCCCGGCCGGCGGTGGGGCCGATGAGGCTGGTGAGCATGCGCACCGTGGTGGTCTTGCCGGCGCCGTTCGGCCCCAAAAAGCCGAACACCTCGCCTTCGCCAACGTCCAGTGACAGCGAATCGACGGCGGTGAGCGCGCCGAACTGTTTGGTGAGTTTTTCAATGTGGATCATGGCGCATCCCCTGCGGCGATCAACTCGCTTTCAACCCCCGCAGCCGTGGGCCGCAATTGGAACAAGATGATCAGACTGGCGACGGCCAGTGCGGCGACCAGCACTTCCGTCCAGTATATCCCCAGCGTTGGCGCCGCGATGACGCCGGCCGCATCTACCAGCGCGTGCCACCCGATCGCCAGCCCCAGCCAGCGCCAGCGCAAACCCCAGCGCCGGCGGCAGGCCAATCATCAAGACGACGTTTAGCGGGTATAAGGTATAGCACGGCGGTCCTTTGCGGCGCTCATTTGGCCTGCGGTGTGCCGCCGGTCTGCGAACCGGCCAGCGACGTCAGGCCGGCGATGCCGCCGAGGTTCATGGTATCCACCGCCGAAGACGGCACGATGACCAGCGCGCCTTTCTCCTTCAGCCCTTCGAACAACATGTTCATGGCGCGCAGGTGCAGGGCCGTCGGGTTGCTAACATAAGCCTTGGAGGCCTCGGCGAAGCTCTCGGCGATTTGCTTTTCGGACTCGCCGAGTATAACCCGGGCCTGGCGTTCGCGCTCGGCCTGCGCCTGGCGGCTCATGGCGTCCTCCAGCGCGGCAGGGATGATGATGTCGCGTATCTCCACCGATTGAACGGTGATGCCCCACGGCGTCGTGCGCTGGTCGATGATCTTCTGCAATTCGTGATCGATCGCCTCGCGGCCGGTCAGAATATCCGCCAACATCATTTTGCCGATGATGTCGCGCAGGGCCGTTTGCGCCGACCACGAAATGGCCGACTGGTAATCTTTCACCTCCAGCGCGGCCTTCTGGGCATCCCACACCACCCAAAACAGAACCGCATCGACATCCACCGGCACCGTGTCTTTGGTAAGCGTCTTCTCCGCTCCGAAGGAGGTGACCATCACGCGCTGATCAATCCAGGCGGTCACGGCATCCATCAGCGGCACGATGGCAAACAGCCCCGGCCCGCGCAGGCCGCTGAACTTGCCAAAGCGCAGAACCACTGCCTTCTCCCATTGGTTGGCGATCTTGATGGCGAAGAGCAGATAAACGGCTACCGCAAAGAACACGATCATCACCGAGGCGACGATTCCATCGGCCACTCGCCCGTCCAGGGCGGCAGCGGCGATAATCCCTGCTCCAAAGAAGACAATGAACAGGGTCAGCGATACGGGGTTGATCTGCTTTGTTTGAAACGGATCCGGTTTGTTTGACAGAGTGACTTTCATGGCTGTATCTCCTCTATGAGTTGCGGGGTTGCGTTTTTTGCCACCGGCCCACCCGGTCGCCCCACACTTTTTCCAATTCGTCCGGCGTGTAGCCCAGCCGCTCCAACTCGCCGATAAACCCGTCCGCCAGAGCAACGAGCTTCTCGCGCCGCAGCTTGCGCTGGTCGAGCGGCGGCGCCTGCTCCAGCACGTACGTGCCGCGCCCCTGCCGGGTGGAGATGACGCCTTCGTCTGCGAGTTGCTTGTAGGCCCGGCCCACCGTGTTCGGGTCCACTTGAAGTTCAATAGCCAGTTCGCGCACGGTGGGGAGTTGCTCTTCCCGTTTGAGTTTGCCCACTGCAACAAGATGCTTGATCTGCGAGGCGATTTGCAGATAGATGGGTTCGCCGCTGCGGAGGTCGAGTCGGACGATCATGGCGTTTCTGGCTCCGATTGCACTAATTGTACTAATTGCACTAATTGTATGCCTGGAATCGCGGCGAGTCAAGAGGCGGATCGCCGCCCCGCATTCCCGCAAAAGGGATTATGATGGCCCGAATTCCGGAGATGCCCGATGAAGAAACTTCCTCGCAATGTCTGGGTGGTGACGGTCACCAGCTTCCTGACCGACGTGTCCAGCGAAATGGTTGTCCATGTGCTGCCGCTGTATCTGGCCAA
>JACRBQ010000133.1 GCA_016213135.1 Chloroflexota bacterium
AGCCGCGTTGGCCGAGTCCATTCGCGCCGTGTGGGCCAATCCCGCGCTGCGCGCCCGTCTCTCCGCCGGAGCTTCGGCGCTGGCCGGCTCGTTTGCGTGGGATAAAATTGCCGCACAGACCGCCGCCTTTTTTGAAACCGCGGCTCACCGATGACGCTGTTCCGCGCCCGACCCGTTGTGGTGTTGCTCGCCGTGTTCGCGCTGTTGGGCGCGGTGTTCGCCGTGACCACGCCGCTGTTCGAGGCCTCCGACGAGTTGTGGCATTACCCGATGGTGCAGCAGCTTTCGCGCGGCGGGCCGCTGCCGGTGCAAGACCCGGCCAACGTGGGTGCGTGGCGGCAGGAGGCCAGCCAGCCGCCGCTGTATTATTACTTGATGGGCTGGGCCACGGCGTGGATTGACGCCGGCGACATGGCGCAAGTGCGCCGGTTGAACCCGCACGTGGATAACGGCATCGTTACGCCGGATGGTAATACCAACCTTGCCGTTCACACCGCGGCCGAGCGCTGGCCGTGGCGTGGCACGGTGTTGGCCGTGCGGCTGGCGCGGCTGCTCTCGGTGCTGATGAGCGTGGGCACGGTGCTGTTCACCTACCTGCTGGCGCGCGAATTCTTCGCCGACGAACCTTCGTCGCTCCTCGCCGCGGCCCTCGTGGCCTTCACGCCCATGTTCGCCTTTATCTCCGGCGCGGTCAACAACGACAATCTGGCCTCGCTGCTCTCTGCTGTGATCCTGTGGTCGCTGGTCTACTTCGTCCGCCGCGCCGATCGCTTCAACTGGAAGCACGCCCTGGGCCTCGGCCTCCTCCTCGGCCTCGCCGCCCTCACCAAACAATCGGCGCTGGGGCTCTTTCCGCTTACCGGCCTGACGTTCATAGCTGTCAGCTGCCAGCTGCCAGCTGTCAGCTTTGGGCGAACATCAATCATTCGTCACGCGAAGCGGTCATTCGTCATTCGTCATTCACTCATCACCTTCGGCCTCGCGGCCCTCGTCTCCGGCTGGTGGTATGTCCGCAACCTCGTCCTCTACGGCGACCTGCTCGGCTGGAACGCGTTCATCGCCGTCCTCGGCAAGCGGGCTGCGCCGGCCAGCCTGGCCCAACTTTGGGGCGAGCGCACCAGTTTCACCCGGTCGTATTGGGGCCTCTTCGGCGGCGTCAACGTGCCCATGCCCGATTGGATTTACACCGTCCTCAATCTCATTGCCCTCACCGCCATCATCGGACTGCTTGTATTCATCCTTCAACGACTCCTCTCCTTGTCTCCCTTTCTCCCAGTCTCCCATTCTGGCAAAGACTCTGTCGCTCCTTCACCCCTTCCCCGGGCCATCCGCGCGTTCCCATTCCTCCTTCTCCTCGCCCAACTCGCCCTTCTCCTCTACGGCCTTGTCCAATGGGCCACCATTACATGGTCGTCGCAGGGTCGCCTCGTCTTCTCCGGAATCTCGGCCATTGCCGTGCTGCTCGTCATCGGACTGCGCGCCCTCACGCCGCAGCGCGCTCGCCCGGTCGCCTTCGGCGCAATCGGCTTGTTCATGGCCGCGGTGTCGTTTGCCGTGCCCTTCGCCATCATCGCCCCCAAATATGCCGACCCGCCGCGCCTCACTGACTCGCAAATCGCCGCCATTCCCCACCGCACCGACGCCGACTTCGGCTCGCTCACCTTCCCCGCCGAAATGCGGCTGCTGGGCTATGGGCTTGAGGCCGATGCCGTGAACCCCGGCGGCTCGCTGCGGCTCACCCTGTACTGGCAGTCGCTCGTGGCAATGGATCGCGACTGGAGCGTGTTCGTTCACGTCGTTGACGACAACGGCATTGTGGTGGCTCAGCGCGACACTTATCCGGGCATGGGACTCATGCCCGCGCGCAAGTGGGCCATAGGCCATACCCTCGCCGACACCTATGTGCTGGCGCTTCCCGCCACAACCTACGCCCCCGCCGCCGCCCGGCTTGAGATCGGCCTGTACGATTACGCCACAGGCGAGCGGCTGCTTATCGTGTCCGGTGATCAGTCGGGGAAGGATGCGCTTACGCTGGTCCCACTCACCATTGCCGCCAACGCGGGCGAGGCGCCCAACCCGCAGGCGCTCAACTTCGACAACCAGATTCAACTGGCGGGTTACAGCATGGATCGGCGGACGGTTGCGCCGGGGCAGGCCGTCACCCTCACGCTTTACTGGCGCGGGCTGAAACCCATCCACACGAACTACTCCGTGTTTGCCCACGTGCGCGGGCAGGGCGAAGCCCTATGGGCCGGGGCCGACTCGTGGCCGCAGAATGGCGCGGCTCCCACTGCCGCGTGGACTCCCGGCGCGCTCATCGCCGAGACGCGCGCGCTCACCCTCAAACCCGATACTCCCCCCGGCGTTTACGATGTGGAAGTTGGGTTGTATGATGCCAGTGGCAATCGTCTGCAACTCGTCCTGCCCGATGGCCGCCGCACCGACAACTTTGTCTTTCTCTGCAAAATCCGCGTCCAACCCTGAGAAAGCCGTCAGCCATCAGCTATCAGCTATCAGCTATCAGTCGCCAGTCGTCAGTCGCCAGCCAGTAGCCATCAGCTATCAGTCGCCAGTCGTCAGTCGCCAGTCGCCAGCCAGTAGCCATCAGCTATCAGCCAGCAACCAGCAACAATCACCATCTCCCATCTCTCTTCTCTCTTCCCTCCTCCCTCTTCTCTCTTCTCTCTCCCCATGCCCTCTCCCTCTCGTCGCACCTTCCTGCACCTTGGCGTCCTCATCGGCCTGTGGGCGCTGTTCTTCTGGCGCTTTGCCGCGCCCAACCCTGCCGACCGTTGGGCTTTTGTCGAGGGCGATTTTACCCAGCAGTTCGGCGTCTTCCGCGATCTAGTCTATCGCCCTCTCGCCGCCGGGCAGTTCCCGCTGTGGGCCGGTTGCCTGCTCTCCGGCTACCCACTGCACGCCGACCCGCAAACGGCCCTCTTCTATTTCCCCGCATGGATCACCTACGGCGTGTTGCGGCTCATGGGCTGGGGCAACTATCCCATCGAGGCCCTCACCGCCGAAGTGCTGGCGCACTATTTGCTTGCCAGCATTCTCATGTACGCCTTTCTGCGCCGCGAACTCACGCGCCCCATGGCGGCGTTGTTTGGCGCAGTCGTGTTCACCTACGGCGGCTACCTCACCGGCTTCCCCGCGCTGCAAACGGCCACGCTCGAAACGGAGACGTGGCTGCCGCTGCTGTTGCTCTGCCTGCGACAGTTGGCGCACACACGCCGGCTCAAATATCTGGCCCTCGCCTCGGCGGTGCTGGCCGTGGCTTACTTTGCCGGCCATCCGCAAACCTTTGTTTTTGTGGGAATGGTGTCGGTAGCGTATCTGGTCTTTCAATCGCGACAGTCCGGGATTCGGTGGGGTACGTTGTCGGCGTGGGCGGCCGGATTCGGCTTCCTTACCGCCGGGCTGGCGGCGGTCCAGTTGTTGCCCTCGCTGCAATTCATCAGCCTCTCCACCCGCGCCGGCATTCCCTTCTCGGCGGCCTCACGCGGCTTTCCATTTCAAGACATTGCCCAGTTCTTCATCACCGGCCTCGTGAGCCATTGGCAGCCGCTGTATCTCGGCATTCTGCCGCTGGCGCTGGCAGTGTGGGCTGCACTGCGCCACCCCCGCCCGCCTGCCCGCTTTTGGACCGGCGTTGCCGTTACGGGCCTCATCCTCTCGTTTGGCACAAAAGCCGTTGCCTACGACGCGGTCTTCTGGTTCGTGCCACTGTTCAAACTCTTTCGCGGGCAGGAGCATTTCTCGTTCGTCGTCGTGTTTGCCCTGTCGGTGCTTGCCGCCTATGGCGCCGACTCGCTGCTCGGCCCGCTCACTCCCGCCGGGCGGCGCGCGTTGAATGTGCTGAGGAATGCAACGTTGCTGCTCTTCGCTGTTGCCATCGTGTTTCTGCTGGCGACCCTGTTGATCCAACGCGCCAACCTCTTGCCCGATCCTTCCGACACTCTCCCTGCCCGGGCGGCCATGTGGACTCTCTTTGCACTGCTGGGAAGCATGGCTCTGCACGCCCGCCTGCGTTGGCCCGCTGCCCGACACTGGATGGGCGCATTGCTGCTGACCGTTGCCGTGCTCGACCTCTTTGCCGTCAATCGCGGCGCGGACGTGACGCCGCCGTACCAGCCCTACCCGTATTCATCCGCGCTGCAACCGGTGCTGGCCGAGCCGGGCTTCTTTCGGGTGCAGGACGATTTTCAACTCAAGGGGCATGCCGGGTGCGGCTACGGCTTCCGGCAAGTGGAAGGCATCACGCCGTATCTCATCTCAACCTATGGCCGCTTTATTGAAGAAGTCGCCGAGCCGGTGCGCTGGAAATTGTTAGGGGTGCGATTCGTTGTCACTTGGCGGCAGGAGTTAATTGCCGGGGATGGCTCGCGGCCCACCGCCGAGGAAGTGGCCCAATCCCCCGCCGTGCCGGGAGTCCCCAATAAAGCCGGCATTACCAAAGTGTTCCGCCTAACTGCAGAGGGCGATCCAAAGCGCGCCTTTGTGGCTCACGATGTGCGCGTTGCTTCCGACGCCGCCGTGTTTGCGCGATTGAGCGAGTCGGGCTTCGACCCGTTCGCCACGGCATACGTTTCCGCAGCGGTGGCGGCAGCGCCCGGCGGCCCTGGCGAGTCGGTGACGGCGCAGAGTGACGCGCCCGGCCATTTGCAACTTCGCGTGAACACTGCCGCGCCGGGGCTGCTCGTCATCAGCGAAGCCTACTTCCCCGGATGGCAGGCGCGAGTTAACGGCGCCGCCGCCTCCGTGCTTCGCGCCGATGGCGCCTTGCTCGCCGTGGCGGTGGGGCCGGGCGAGTCGCTTGTGGCACTGGACTACCGCCCGCCCGTGTTGCTGCTCGGCGGCGCCGTTTCGATTACGGCGCTGCTCGTGTGCGTCGCACTAATCATCTGGCCGCGCTTCGGCTGGGGCAAATAAACTACCCGTGTTAAAAACCTTCTCTCGTGAAAACACTTTCGCCATCGGCATCGCCGTGGCGGCGGCCCTCGTCGCGGCGGCAGTGGGCGCGGCGCTGGGCTTCACCGGTTTGCTGCTCACGGTGATTATGCTCACCGGCCTGACTGCCGCGCTGTGGGCGCTCACCGATATGGAAATCGGGTTGTGGGCAGTGGTGGCTGTGATTACCCTGCTTCCGTTTGGCGCCGTGCCGGTGAAGATTCTGGTGACGCCCACGTTCCTCGATCTGGCTATGGGTGCAGTGCTGTTGGTTTACGTGATGCAGTGGATGTCGGGCCGGCGCTGGCGGCTGACGCTCACGCCCGCTCATGCGCCCATTGCGGCGTTCGTGCTCATGGCGCTGTTCGCTTTTGTGGCCGGGCTGAACAACGGGCCGCTCACAGCCAACCTCGCCCGCCACTTTGCCGAGTTCATCCTCAGCATTCTGTTCTCGTTCGTGGTGGTGGATTTCGTGAACAGCCGCGACAGGCTCTCGCGGCTGGTGGGCGTGATCTTGCTGTGCGGCGCGGGCGCGGCCATCGTCGGCATTGCCCTGTTCGCCATCCCCGAAACCCTGGCCGAGCGGCTGCTCTCGGCGCTGCGCGTGGTGGGCTATCCATCGGGCGGGGTGCTGCAATACATTGAAAGCAACCCCGACCTCGGGCAGCGGGCCATTGGCACGTCGGTGAACCCCAACGCGTTCGGCGGGCTGCTCGCCATTGTCGGCGCGCTGGCCGCGCCGCAATTGCTGGCTCGCCGCCCGGTGTTCGGCGCCCGGCGTCTGTGGCGGGTTGTGTTCGTGGTCATGGGCGTCTGCCTCATCCTCACCTATTCGCGCATGGCCATGGCCGGGTTGGTGGTGGCGGTGCTGGGTATCGCCGCGCTGCGCTATCGCAAATTGTTGCCGGCTATCGTCATCGCAGCGGTCATTGTGATTGTCCTGCCGTTTACGCAAGCTTATGTGCTGCGCTTTGTGCAGGGGGCGCAGGGCGCGGACCTGGCTACGCAAATGCGCTTCGGCGAGTACAAAGACGCGCTGACGCTGCTCTCGCGCTACCCGCTCATCGGCGTGGGATTTTCCGGCGCGCCCGACATCGACATCTATCTCGGCGTATCCAATGCTTATCTTTCCATTGCCCAGCAAATGGGCGTGGCGGGGTTGTCCATTCTGTTGCTGGCGCTGGCGGCGGTGTTTGGCTGGGCATTTGATCGCCGCAAACTGGCCCATGCCGATCCGGTGCTGGAGCCGTTGTATCTGGGGACACATGCGGCCATTGTGGCGGCGCTGGTGGTGGGCATCGGCGATCACTACTTCGTCAACCTCGACTTCCAACCGGCGCAGACAATCTTCTGGATGATGATCGGGCTGGCGTTATCGGCCACGCGACTGAGCGAAGTTGCAGAGTCCGTTGTATAATCTTTTTCAACTCATTTTTTCCGGGAGGCTGATGCATGGATATTTCGACTCAGGAGATCAAGCGCGCGATGGTGATGACGGTGAAGGGTCGCGTGGACAGCGCTACCGCGCCCGACCTCGAGAACGCACTGAAGCAACTTGTGGACGGCGAAAAGGCGCAGATCGTGCTGGACTTGAATGATGTGGAGTATATGTCGAGCGCCGGGCTGCGGGCCATGGTATCCACCCTCAAAGCGGTCAAGCGCATCAATGGCGACTTGCGGCTGTGCGCGCCGTCGCCCCGCGTTGCCGAAGTGCTGCGACTGGCCGGGCTGACGTCCATCTTCAATCTGTATCCCACTCAAGCCGAGGCGGTCGACAGTTTCTGACTCGCCGTATCACATGAGCGAAAGTCGGCTCATTGTACCGGCTCGCTATGAGCGCATTCGGCAAATATGCGCCTTTGTGGTTGAAGCGGCTGAAGTGGCCGGCCTCGACGAAACGGCAATTTTCCACTGTCAGATCGCGGTGGATGAGGCTTGCACAAACATCATCGAGCACGGTTACGGCGGCGAGGACAAGGGCCGCATCGAAGTGGCTTGCGCCGCAGGCTCCGGCCAGCTCACCATCGATATCCGGGATCAGGCCCAACCGTTTGACCTGGGCGCGGTACCCGAGCCGGAGTTGAACAAAGCTCTGGAAGAGACCACCGTAGGCGGCCTGGGCATTTATTTTATGCGGAAAATGATGGATGAAGTGTCGTTCTCGCGCACCGATGGCGCCAACCGGCTGGTGCTGGTGAAGCGGCGAACGCAGGAGTAATATCTGGCGGGGTGTTTGCACTGCAAACACCCCGCTTTTTTATTGGTTGAAGTAGTTGTAAACCAACCGCGAAATGTCGGCCATCAGCGCCGAGCCATAATCCCAATTGAGATACTCGGGCGTCCAGATGTATTCCACAATCACGTAATCGCGGCTTGGCGAAAACACAATCGCCGCATCGCCGTACGCATTGTCGCTCAGGCCTTCCTTGTGGGCTACTTGAATGCCCTCCGGGATGCCGCCTTCAATCTGCACCCCGGTCTGGTTGCGGGCCATGTAGCTGATGATGGACTGGCACTCGCTCTGTGTGATTTGGCCGGGGAACACCACGGCAAAGGGGCCGCCGCCGGTGCTGGCGCACTGATAAACCATGACCAGCAACGACGCCATGTCGTTGGCGGTGGACTGGATGTACGGGTCGGGGTTGGTGCTGAGGTCGGTGCGCTGGTTGGCCGGGCTGGTAATTTTGGGCGCGGGCGCATCCTGATCGAAGGCCTTGGCCATGAAAGTGTTTTGCAGGCCCAATAACCTCAAGTTGTCGGTGAGCGTTTGCGTGCCGCGCAGCGCGCTGCCGTTGCCCATATCCGTGAGCAGCAGGTTGGCGTTGTAGTTGCTGGAGTGCAGCAGAGCCTGCTCAATATTGTCCACCTGGTCGGGCGGCGGCGGAGTGTCCATCTTCCAGAAAAACTGGGTGATGATCGGGATTTTCATGACGCTCATCCCCGTGAAGGCGACGTCGGGGTTGAGCGTGAACTCCTGGCCGCTCTTCAAATCGACGACCACAATGCTGGCAATGCCGTCGAACTTCTTGTAGCTTAGATAGGCGGCGAGCACGTCGGTGAGGGATGTGAGCGCGGGCCTGGCGGCGGTCCCTTCGGCTACGGTGAGGGCGGCGCGGCGGTTGGTGGGTTGCCGCAGGGCAAAATCGATGACGGCCATCGACGACTCGGCGTCCAGCGAGTAGCCGGGCTGGCCGGCCGAAAACGTCAGCGTGGCCGGATCGCCCTGGCCTGCGGTGGGCGGCGAATCGTATCGCGCCGACACGTCTTCCAGATACTGTTTCAATTGATCCTGCGAGTATTCGGCGGTGAGGCCCACTTCCACCAATCTGCCCGGCTGCTGCCAGAGGTTATTCCAGAACCCACCCCAAAAGCTGGACTCGGTGCGGTAAGTGTCGGCCCGGGCCATCATCACCTCGGTGTCGAGGCGGAAGCTGATCTGGGCGGGGTCCAGCGTAAATACGGCCTCGCGGTAATGCAACTCCACCGGGGCGGAATACACGTGCGACAGTTCCGCCTGGGCTTGCTCGCGGCTGAGGTGTCCCACCGGCACGCCGGCGATTACCATACCCGCCGGCATGGTTTCGCGCACGTTGCTGTAGGCCACAATTTGGATCACCAGCAGGCCAATGGAGGCGACCACGCCGCCAATGGCGATCCACTCAAGCAGGGATGTATCGCTTCGTCTTCTCACAATAGAATCTCTCCGGGAAAAAAAGTATAGCATAGTCGCCCGCGCAGCCGCAGTCGCTGTGATATACTTTTGCCGTCCTCTCATATTGACAGGAGTTTTTTTCGATGCCCAAAGCCGCCTCTGTTGAAGAAGTGTTCGCCTCCATGCCCCAATACTTTATGCCGGAACAGGCCGCCGGACTGAACGCCGTGCTGCAGTTGGATATCACCGGCGAGGGCGGGGGCAAGTGGAATTTGACCGTTGCCGATCAGAAGCTGCATGTGGCCCGGGGTGTGGCCGCCGCCCCCAGCATGACCCTTACTGTTGCCGCCGCCGACTACCTTTCGCTCATCAACGGCGATGCCAGTCCCATGGCGCTGTTCATGGCGGGCAAGGTCAACGTTCGCGGCGATATGCAACTGGCCCTTAAACTTCAGACGCTTTTCAATATGCCGTCGTAATGGACCGCAAGGAGCTTCGCCTTAACCAGGCCCTGGGCATTTTCATGGGTTTGTTTGGCGGCTGGATGACCGCCTCGCTGTGGCCCGAGTTGCAGCAGACCATCGGCACCGGCGGCGCCATGCTGTGGGGCGCGGCACTGGGCGCCATTGCCGCCTCGCTGGCCCAGTTTGAAGCGGTCGGGCGGCTCGTCACGCGCAACACCAACCGCTTCTTAAACCTCACTGTGGGCCTGTGCCTGCCGCTGCTGCTGATCCTTGTGCTGTGGTGGGCGCTCCGGCTCTTGGGCCGTTGAGGTACTACGGCACCGGCTCGAGGTCGGGGTTGTCGCAGGCGCGGCGGCCCACCTTGGCAAGGTCGCGCCACTCGCCATCTATTTTCACCCGCACCACATCGGCTGTAAAGTCCGACACGGTGGGGCCGTGGTTGTCGAACAGCGATGACCCCACCGCGTAAATGTCCACCGGCACGGCCAGCTTCTCAAAGCGCGTAATCTTCTCCGGGCTAAACCCCCCCGACACCACAATCTTAACGGCGTGGCAATAATCGCGCGCGCGGTCGGTCCATGCCGCGGGCAGGCTCCAGCGTTGCCATGCGTTGTCAATGGCTTGGCGCACGATGAACACCAGCCGGGGATTCACGCCCAGGTCCAGCGCCGGGTCGCCCAGCGGCGGCACGTTCACGTCGCGCACACTGCCGCTGGTGTCGAGACGCACGCCGTAGAGCCGATATTTTTCCGCCTCGGCGGTGTCTCCCGCGTCGGTCAACTCGCGGAAGCGCGCAAACATGGTGTCCAGCGTCGCGAGCGAGTCGCTCACCGAGTCATTGTTGAAATCCACCAATGCGATGCGCGGGATGTGCGCGGGACGCGTGACGGAGAAAGCGAGCATGGCCTCGGCGGTGTCGCCCAAAAAGCATGCAATGGCCGCATGGGCCACCGTGCCGCCGCCGGCGCCACCCCACCAGTCGCCCTGCGCGTCGGTGGACACGAAGCGGCTCACGGTTTCCTGATAATCGTGGTTGAACCGCTGCACGGCGATGTTGTAGGCGTAGCCGTCGGCAGCCTGTACCTCGTGCAGATCGAACCGCGCCGGAAAGAACAGCACGGGCTTGCCGCGCGCCGCGACGAGCGTGTTGTATACGTTGGTGGCTACGCGGCTGGCGCGGGTGAGGATGCCCAGGGTGGGGGTCTCCAGCAAGGCAAAGTCGCGGTAGCGGCCGCGGGCGCGAATGACCGGCTGGACGGCGAGCGGGTCGCCGTTGTACCACACAGTGGCCCCGTCGTGCACGGCTTCAACGATGAGGCGGCCCCACGTGCCGACAAATCGTCCCTGCGAGTCAATATAGCCGGTGCAACCGCGCAGCATCGCCAGGGCTTTATCCACACCCACCACGATGGTCTTGCCGGGGCGGCGGGTGAACCATTGCATTTCCACTTCGAGATCGCCGGTGGCAAGGACCGCCAGTTGCGCCGCCGGCACGTCGGCGAGGCGCGGCGATCGGCCGCTGTAGCGGTAACCCTGCCCGGCCAGCGTGGCGAGCATCGCGCCGATGTTTTCAAAATACTTGTCGGAATACCACCCGCGGCGCATCCGTTCGAGGTCGAGCTTGAAGGTGTCGTCGGTGAGACGCGTGCGATCGAAGACAGTCATGGATGCTCCGTGTTAGCCGGATTGGGGCAGGGCAAGGCCGGGCCACTGCGCAAGGGGGTCGGTAGAACGGACGATGTGCATTCCGGCGCGGGCAAAGTCTTCGAAGGCCGCATTGGCATCCTCGGTGTAGTCAATGGCGCCGGGCACCACCACGGGCGAGGTGCAGTCTTCGAGCAGATAAACTTTGTGGGCCAGTTCGGGCCGGCTGCTCAGCAAATCCTGAATCGTCCACGCCACACAGTGGCTCTTGGCTTGCCCGGCGATGACGACGGCATCGTAGTTGGCAAGCAGGTTGAGCAGGGTGGTGTTCTTTTGCCCGAGCGGCTCGCCGTGCGCGCCGATCTGCACCTCGGGGCCGATGACTGAATAGTGTTCAGTGAGCGGGTGGCTGCCTTTGATCTGAAACTGCGGCTCGCTGCGGCGGGCCAGGCTGTGGAAGAACACGGCTTCTTCAAATGCCGGCACCAGGGCGTGCCCGATGCCGCCAAGCATGGCATGATAGGGCCACACGGTGAGGGCGTACTTGCCGCCGCGCTGGAGGGCAGCGGTGTAATGCTCCAAATGGCGGAGCATGTATTTTGTGCTGACGCCGAGCGCCTCGGCCAGCGCCGGGTTGAACTTCCAGCGGCCTTGCTCCACGTCTTCCAACGAGATGAGGGTGTAGGGGGCCGGGTGCCTGCCTTCGGCATCGACGAAAAACACGGCATGGAAAATTTGCATGGCCTGGTGGGTGTCGAGGGTGGGGCAAAGGGTGGTGATGCGGCCCAGGTTGCGATAGATGAACTCGCACAGGCGGCGGTTGTCGTCCACTGCGCCCGTGCCGGATCGGCTTCCCACGTAAAGCTCAAACTCCGGGATGCAAAACGTGTTCTGCACGTCTACAGCCAGCAGGCAGAGTCTGAAGGTGTCGGCGTCGGCAGGTTGGAGGTGATGTTCGGTTGCCCACGGCTCGGCTTCTGCCGCGCGTTGTTTATACGGCACGCGCCAAACCTGGCCGACTTTGCTGCCGTCGAAGTGCGGCGGAATGGGAAGCTCGCTCTTCATAAAAGGCTGGGTCATATCGGTTTCTTTCACGGAAACAACCGCCGGGCTTTGACTTCGGCCACGGCGTCGGTGCGATAGCGGTAGAGTTGGGCGCGTGGCCCCACCTGACCGGAGCGATATTTGCCGGTTTCTTCGATGACGTTAGCCTCGAGGAGGCGGCGGCGGAAGTTGCGCTTGTCCAGCGGTTCGTCGAGGATGATTTCGTAGGCGGCTTGCAACTCAGCCAGCGTGAACTCGTCGGATAGCAACTCGAAGCCCACGGCGGTGTATTCGAGTTTGTAGCGCAGACGCCGCAGGGCATAGGCCAGGATTTGTTTGTGATCGAAGGCCAACTCCGGCAGGCTGGGCATGGTGTGCCAGCGAGCTTCAGCGGCGTCGTCGCCGGCGTGCGGCGGGGGCTGGGCGGCAGTGATGAGGGCAAAATAGGCTACAGTGACCACGCGCCCGCGCGGGTCGCGCCTGGGATCGCCAAAGGTGTAGAGCTGTTCGAGAAACACATCTTTGATCCCAGTCTCTTCCAGCAATTCGCGGCGGGCGGCGGCATCCAGCGACTCGTCGGCGCGGACGAAGCCGCCGGGGATGGCCCAACGGCCCTTATAGGGGAGGGCAGCACGGCGGATGAGCAGTGTTTCGAGTTGGCCTTCCCGCAGCCGGAAGATCACCACATCCACAGTCAGGGCGGGGCGGTCGGGGGGGAAATAGCCGGTGGTCATTGCCGTTTCCTAATAGTGTGTATCTGACACGATTATAGCCCATTGGCAGTTTCTGTCAATGGGGTCAATTAGAGTTACAATCGCCGCCCAGGGAGGACATGAAAATGGCGGATGATGTTGAACCACTGCTGATAAACGGCAAGCGCGTCCAGCGCAAATTGCTGGAGATGCGGCCCACGCAACGCTGCCTCACGACCGAGTGCCAGTCGTATTGCTGCTCGGGCGGGGTGTGGGTGGACCTTGCCGAGAAGGGAAAGATTCTGGCGAGCGCGGCGCAGGTGAAGCCTTATTTGCCGCCGGAGCGCCGCGACGAATCGAAATGGTTTGACGGCGTGCAGGAGGATGATGTCGATTTTCCGTCGGGCCGGGGCGAGGGGACGGCGGTGGTGATCGACCTCACGCACAAGGCCGGCGCCACGTGCATTTTTCTGCGCCCCGAGGATCGCTACTGCGCTCTTCAGTTTTCCAGCATTGCTCGCGGTGAGCACCCGTGGACGCTCAAGCCGTTTTATTGCGCGCTACACCCCATCACCACCGAGGGCGACAGCGTGGAGTTGGACGACGAGAACGAGATTTACGCCGAGGGCGGCCATTGCCAGCGCGAGGCCGGCGCGCCGATGCCGCTGTACATTACTTTTGAAGGCGAGTTGCGGTTGGTGCTGGGCGATTCGGGCTATGAAGAGTTGAAGCGCGCCGCCGAGGCGTTATAGCTTACCCGAACGCCATCTTCAACTTCCCCTCGGCGTTATACCAGTAGCGCCCGAAGAAGGGTGCGTCACCCTCGGCCATAGCCAGCACTTTGGGCAATAGCACCGGCAAGTCCTCGACGAGGTCGAGTTTCGCAACGTCGTCGAATGGAACCCACTCCAGCGCCCCCTCGGCGCCGGCGCGCGTTTCGCGGCCCTCGGCGGCGGCGGTGAACACAAACAGGGCAATGCCTGCCGCTTGCGCCGTGTCGATCGTCACCGCGCCGCAAAAACGCAAATCGCCAATCGCCAGCCCCGTTTCTTCCTCAATCTCCCGCCGCGCCGCTGAAGCCAAATCCTCGCCGCGTTCCACGTGCCCGCCTACGCCGTTGTATTGGTTGGCCCAAATGCGTTTGGTGGGTGCTCCTTTGAGCAACAGCACCTCGCGCCCGTGAGTGATGAAACACAACACGCGCGGGACGACTTGATAGCGGTCGGGGTGAACCCCTTGTTCGGCGGCGGGCATGCCGGAGATTATACCCTTGCTCCTGTTTGCATCCTCCGCCCTCCCCGTGTACACTCAGTGGCATGACCCGAATCATCGCCATTGCCAACCAAAAGGGCGGCGTGGGAAAAACCACCACCACCGTCAACCTCGGCGCGGCCCTGCTCGAGCGCGGGCGGCGCGTGCTGGTGGTGGACCTCGACCCGCAAGCCTCGCTCACCCTGGCCCTCGGCCTCGACGGCGACTCGCTCCCGGAAACGATCTACTCCGCCATGATGTCAACCGTGAAGGGCGACGAGCCTGCGTCGGCCCCGGTCGTACAGCCCACCGCCTCGGGCCTCGACCTACTTCCGGCCAACATCGAACTGTCGCAAGCCGAATTCGACCTTACCCGCGAGCCGCTCGGCATCTATGCCCTGCGCGACGCGCTGGCCCAGTTCGCCGTTGCCTACGATTACGTGTTGCTCGATTGCCCGCCCTCGCTGGGCATCCTTACCGCCAACGCCCTCGCCGCCGCGAGCGAAGTGCTTATTCCGCTGCAAGCCGACTATCTCGCCCTCAAAGGCGTGGAACTGCTCCTCAAAACCATCGGCAAGTTGCAAAAGCGCGCCAACCCGGCCCTGGCCGTGCGCGGCATCGTGCTCACCATGGCCGACCTGCGCACCCTGCACGCTCGCGAGGTGGTCGAGGCCGCGCGCGAAACCTTCGGCGCCACCGTCCCCGTATTCGACGCCATCATCCACCTCAACGTGCGCCTCAAAGAAGCGCCGCTGGTGGGGCAGAGCATTCTGGCCTACGCCGGCGACAGTCCCGGCGCGCACGGCTACCGCGCACTGGCACAGGAGATCGACTGATGAAACGCGCCTCGCTCAAAACCGCTAAAGTGCCCGCGTCGCCCTCGGCGGCAAACAAGGATGTGACCGATCGTTTGTTGGATCGCGAGCCTGCGCCGCGACCCCGGGCAAAGAGAGCCAGGCCAACGGGGGCCGCCGCCTTCCCCGCACCACCCACCGAGCCGCTCCCGTACATTCCCTACCGCACCGCGCCCCAACCCTCTGCCGCGCCTCCACCCGGCCCCACGCCCAAGCCCAAGCCGCCTGCGCTGCCGGATCAGCCGGCTCCACTCGACGAGCCGCTCGGGCTGGCAATGGCTCGCACACGCGCCGCCGTGGAATCACTGCGCGAGGCGGCGAACACGGCCCCGGCGCGGTTCGATGTAGCCGTCCGTTACCGGCTCGACGCACTGGCGCATCACCTCGAGCAGGTGACGCAATTCCTCGCCCAGCGGAATCCATAACCGCTTGACTCCGTTTCCGTCCCTGTGGCATAATCCCGCCACAATCGAAACAAACAGCAACGATGGAGACGAGTACGCGCCGGTAGCCTCTTCAGCGAGCCTGGGAACGGTGCAAGCCGGGCAGTAGCGCCGCGCGGAAAATCACTCCGGAGCTGCGAAGTGAAAGTGGTTGGTAGTTAGTCGTTGGTCGTTGGCAGCCGTGCCGGCGACCAGCCGCTAACAACCAACGACTAGTAGCAATCGCCGAGGGCGCGCCCCGTTACCAAAGCGCAGGTGTGATAGCACCTGACCGAGAGGCTGCGCAGCCTTTGGAAGCGCGGCAAGCAGGGTGGTACCGCGGGAGCGCACTGCGCCCTCGTCCCTGATTTGGGATGAGGGCGTTTTTGTTTATAGCCATCAGCTTTCAGCTCTCGGCGTTCAGCCGAGCCACACCCGCTGACCGCTGATCGCTGTCAAGGAGCACGAATGTTTCAACCAGTTTTGTCCAAACTCGACACCCAAAAACTCGAAACCGAGGTCCTCAATTTCTGGAAGCGCGAGAGCATTTTCCAGAAATCCATGGACAGCCGCAAGAACGGCAAACGCTACGTGTTTTACGAAGGCCCGCCCACGGCCAACGGCAAACCCGGCTCGCACCACGTGCTGGCCCGCGCCTTCAAAGATATGTTTCCCCGCTACCACGCCATGCGCGGCGACTTTGTGCTGCGCCGCGGCGGCTGGGATACGCACGGCCTGCCGGTGGAGATCGAAGTCGAAAAGAAGCTGGGCTTCAGCGGCAAAGACCAAATCGAGAAATTCGGCATGGCCGAGTTCAACGCCCGCTGCCGCAAGTCGGCCTTCGACTATATCCAGGACTGGGAACGGATGACCGAGCGCATCGGCTTCTGGGTGGACCTCAAAACCGCTTACGTCACTTACGACAATGAATACATCGAATCGGTGTGGTGGATCCTGCGGCAGTTTTGGGACAAAGGCTTGCTCTATCAGGGCTTCAAAGTAGTGCCCTACTGCCCGCGCTGCGGCACGCCCCTTTCCGACCACGAGGTGTCCCTAGGCTACCGGGAAGACACCGAAGACCCCTCGGTGTTCGTCCGCTTCCCCCTCAAGGATGAACCGGGCACATCATTTCTTGTGTGGACCACCACGCCGTGGACGCTGCCCGCCAACGTGGCGCTGGCCGTGCATCCCGACGTGCTGTATCTCAAAGTCGAGCGCAAGGCCGGCGACAACGGGGACACCGAGCGGCTGATCATCGCCAAAGACCTGGCCGATAAAGTGCTGGGCGAAGGCCAATACAAAGTCATCGGCGATTACAAGGGCAAGGAACTCAAAGGCAAGCGCTACAATCCGCTCTACTCGTTCATGCCTTTCGACGGCAAGGCCCACTATGTGGTGCCGGGCGATTTCGTCACAATCGCCGACGGCACGGGCATCGTGCATCAGGCCCCCGCTTTCGGCGCGGACGATATGCGCATGGCAAACGACAACGACCTGCCCGTGCTGATGACCGTGGATGAGCGCGGCGCATTCGTGGACGCCGTCAAACCGTGGCGCGGCGTGTGGGTCAAAGATGCCGATCCGATGATCACCCGCGACCTCGACGACCGGGGCTTGCTGTTCAGCTCGGGGATGTACTTGCACACCTATCCGTTTTGCTGGCGCTGCGGCACACCGCTGCTCTATTACGCCCGCTCCACGTGGTTCGTCGAAACCACCCGCTACAAGAAACAGCTCAACGATCTCAACGACACCATCAACTGGGTTCCCGATCACGTCAAACACGGGCGCTTCGGCAACTGGCTCGAAAACAACGTGGATTGGGCGCTGGGCCGCGAGCGTTACTGGGGCACGCCCTTGCCCGTCTGGGTGGACGATGACGGCGATCAACTGTGCGTCGGCTCGGTGGCCGAACTGAGCCAACTCGCCGGGCGCGACCTTTCTGAACTGGATTTGCACCGCCCCTACGTGGACGACATCACCTTCCCCAACCCCAAAACCGGGAAAGCTATGCGCCGCGTGCCGGAGTTGATCGACGTGTGGTTCGATTCGGGCGCCATGCCCGTGGCCCAGTGGCACTATCCCTTTGAAAACGCCGACCTGTTCAAAGAGCAGTTCCCCGCCGATTACATCTGCGAGGCGGTGGATCAGACTCGCGGCTGGTTCTATTCGCTGCACGCCATCTCCACTTTGCTCTTCGACAGTGTGGCCTACAAAAACGCCCTCTGCCTCGGGCACATCCTCGACGGCGAAGGGCAGAAGATGTCCAAATCCAAGGGCAACATCGTCGACCCGTGGAGCGTGCTCAACGCCCACGGCGCGGACGCCTTCCGCTGGTACCTCTACACCGCCACGCCGCCCGGCAACTCGCGCCGATTCTCCAGCGACCTCGTGGGCGAAGTGGTCCGCAACTTCATGCTCATGTTGTGGAATACCTACTCCTTCTTCGTCACCTATGCCAACCTGGCCGCTTGGAGGCCCGGCGCCGACGTGCCCTCCGATGCCTTCAGCCCGTTGGACAAGTGGATCCTTTCGGAACTGCACACGCTGGTGCGCGACGTGACCGAAGCTTACGACACCTACGACGTGACCGCCGCCACGCGGCCCATCGAGAAGTTCGTTTCCGATCTCTCCAACTGGTATCTGCGCCGCTCGCGCCGCCGCTTCTGGAAGTCGGAAACCGATTCCGACCGCGCCGCCTACGCCACCCTGTACGAGTGCCTCGTTACGGTTTCCAAACTGCTGGCCCCGGCCATGCCGTTCCTCGCCGATGCCTTATACCGCAATTTGGTCGCCACGGCAGCCCCCAACGCCCCGGCCTCCGTGCATCTGGCCGACTGGCCCACGGCGCAACTGTGGAAGATCGACGAGAAGCTCATGAGCGAAATGCGGGTGGTGATGCGCTCGGCCTCGCTGGGCCATGCCGCCCGCGCCAAAGCGGGGCGCAAAGTGCGCCAGCCTTTGGCCGCCGCCTCCTTCTCTGCGCCCACCGCCGCCGAGGCTGCCGCCATTGGCGCGTATGCCGAGCTGCTTGCCGACGAACTCAACGTCAAATCGGTCACTGTGCTGGATCATGCCGAGGACGCGGTGAGCTACACGCTGAACCCGCTGCCCCGGCAACTTGGGCAAAAGTACGGGGCCAGGTTTCCCAAGATCAAAGCTGCGTTGCTGGCGGGCGATCAGACCGCGCTGGCCCGCGCCCTGCTGGCCGGCGAAGCCGTCAACATGACCGTGGACGGGGAAAGCCTCGTGATCCTGCCTTCGGAAGTGGAAGTGCGGCAAACGGCCCGCAGCGGCGTGGTGGTGGCCGAAGAGGCCGGTTACCTTGCGGCCCTCACCACCGACCTGACCGAGGCCCTCATCGCCGAAGGGTTGGCGCGCGAATTTGTGCGCCGCGTGCAGGACTTGCGCAAATCCGCCGGGCTGGAGATTGCCGACCGGATCGCCGTGCGCTACGAGGCCACACCCAAACTGGCCGCAGCCGTGGCCGCGTTTGACGAATACATCTGCGCGGAAACTTTGTGCGTAGACCTGGCTCCCGGCAGCCTGCCCGATGCCGCGACAGCGGAAGATTCCTTTGACGGCGAAACGCTGAAGGTGGCGCTGGCGAAGACTAAATCGGGTACAATCGCTGCATGAAACGATTCCTCCAACATGCGCTGCTGTTCGTCATTGCCATTGCCGTCATCGTCGCCGACCAGATCTCCAAAGCATACATCCGCGCCGCGCTTGCGCCATTCGGAATGGTGGCTCCCATTCCGGCGCTGCGCGACTACTTCACGCTGATCAACACCACCAACACCGGGGCCGCCTTTGGCATGTTCAAAGCGGCCGGCGGCATCTTCACCGTCATCGCCATCGTCGTCGCCGTGGCCATTGTGCTCTACTACCGCCAAATCCCGGACGGGCACTACCTCATCCGTGCGGCGCTTGGCCTGCAGTTGGGCGGGGCGCTGGGCAACCTCATCGACCGCCTGCGCTTTGGCACGGTGACCGACTTCATCTTTTTTCACTGGCGCGGCGCCGTCAACGCGCCCATCTTCAACCTCGCCGATCTGTCCATCACTTGTGGCGTGATTCTGCTGGCCCTGCTCATGTGGCGCGACAGCGCCGGCGAGCAGGCCGCTAAACAGACCGCCGTGCTTGACCCCGCACCTGCCCCCAACGCGCATGAGTGAACGCACACTGCGGCTTACGGCGCAGGTCGGCGGCGGGCGACTGGACCGCTACCTCGCCGACACCCTGCCCGATCTCTCTCGCGCGCAAATTCAACGGCTGATCGATGACGGCTTCATCACCGTCAATCATGTGGCAGTGGAAAAGGCCAGCCTCCGGCTTTCGGGCGGCGAGGACATTGTGGTGCGCGTGCCTCCGCCTGCGCCGGCCCAGGCCGCAGCGGAAGCCATTGCCCTCAACGTGGTCTACGAGGATGGCGACGTAATCGTGATCGACAAACCGGCGGGCATGGTGGTGCACCCCTCGGCCGGGCACCCCGGCGGCACGCTGGTCAATGCCGTGCTGGCTCACGCGCCCGATCTCGAAGGCGTGGGCGACGAAGTGCGCCCCGGCATCGTTCACCGGCTGGACAAGGACACGTCCGGCCTGATTGTGGTAGCCAAGAACGACCGGGCGCACCGCCACTTGCAGGCGCAGTTCAAAGATCGGGCTGCGCGAAAAATGTACCTGGCTTTGGTGATCGGGCATCCGCCCACCCCCACGGGCCGCATCGAGGCTCCCCTGGGGCGCGATCCCAAAAACCGCCAGCGCATGGCCGTCATCACCGATTCCCGCGCCAACGCCCGTGACGCGGTGACTGAGTATCGCACCCGCGAAACTTTCCGGCTGTTCACCCTGCTGGAGGCCGAGCCGAAAACCGGGCGCACGCATCAGATTCGGGTGCACTTTGCCTTTCTGGGCTGCCCATTGGCCGGTGACGCGGTGTATGCCACCCGGGCCAGCGTGGGCGTCAAAGCGCCCGGGCTGGCGCGGCAATTCCTGCACGCCGCGCGCCTCACGTTGCAACTTCCCTCCGGCCCTATACGGACATTCGAGTCCGCACTGCCGGACGACTTGCATGAGGTGCTGACCCAATTGAGATAACAAGCTCTCTGATGGGATATAATTCGCCGACGAAAGGTAGGTGCGCTATGGAGATGATGACCGTTCAACTTCCCAAACGGCTGTTTGAGCGATTGGAGCGAGCTGCCAAACGATTGCACCGCCCTGTGGATGAGTACATCATCCAGAGTCTCGATCTATCGATCCCGCCCGAATTGCCTGTGGATTGGCAGGCCGAATTGGAAGAGATGCTTTACTTCAATGATGAGAAACTACGGCAAGCGGCAGAACCGTTGTTTTCCCCGAATGAACAGAAACGATTGCGTGAATTGAACTATTCAGCGGGCGAACGCGAACTCACCGACGCGGAGCAGAAGGAGGCGGACGCCTTGCTGGAGAAATATCACTTTTCAACAGTGCGCCGCGCAAGGGCGCTGGCAGTTCTAAAAATGCGTGGATTTGCTCTGCCGCTCGATCAACCACCTCTCGAATTGGATCGCGCATGACATCGGCCCGCGTCTTGCCGGCATTGCAGGCCGAAGTCGTGTCGCGGGCAGATTCGCGCTGCGAATATTGCCGATCTGACGAAAGACTGTGCGGCGTTCCATTTGAAATTGATCACGTGATACCTCTGTCGGCAGACGGGCAGACGGTCCCGGAAAATCTTGCTCTGGCTTGTCCGTCCTGCAATCGGCGCAAGGGCGGCCGGACTCAAGCGTTGGATCCTATAACTGGCGGCATATCGCCGCTTTTCAATCCTCGCCAGGGTGTTTGGGCCGAGCATTTTGTTTGGAGCGAGGACGGCTTGTCGATACTTGGGCTGACTGAAATAGGGCGGGCGACTGTTAGCGCACTGGCTATGAATCATCCTCTTGTCATCTCTGCACGGCGCATTTGGTCGAGCGCGGGGTATCACCCGCCTGCGGACTGATATATCCACCGAATTCTAGGAGACCAACGGTATGCGTGAAGTTACCATTGCCACCGTACAGATGCGCCCCACCTTGCACGAGATGGAAGACAACCTCGTCAAGATGTCCGAGTACATTGCCAAGATTTGCGGCAGCCAGAAAGTTGACCTCATCGTTTTCCCCGAATTGATCACCACCGGCTACGAGTGCGGCGTGCGGTTTGTGGATTTGGCTCAGCGTGTGCCGGGGTCGTCGGTGAACGTCATCTCCCAGCGCGCCGCCGAGTTCGGCGTGCACGTGGCCTTTGGCATGCCGTCGAAAGAAAAGGTCGAATCCATTCTCTTCGACACGGCGGTGCTCATCGGCCCTGACGGCGAGTTGATTGGCGAATACCGCAAGGTGCACCTCAAGGGCGAAGAGCGCATGACCTTCCGCGCCGGGTTCAAGTACCCGGTGTTTGAAACGAAGTTCGGCAACGTGGGCCTGCTGCTGGGCTACGACATCGCCTTCCCGGAAGCGGCTCGCAGCCTGGCATTGGACGGCGCGGATTTGGTGGTGGTATGCGCCAACTGGGAGAAGCCGCGCAACGACGAGTGGCGCACTTACGTGCTGGCCCGCGCTTACGAAAACTCGTGCTTCATTGCCGCCGCCAACCGCGTGGGCGAAGACGTGACGTATTCGTTCATCGGCGACAGCATGATCGTCGGCCCGCGCGGGCAGGTTTTTGCCTCGCTAGCCGGTGAGACTGACCCCAAAACGGGCGACCCCGCCGAAGGCTACGCTCTGGCCCGGGTGGACCTGTCCGATGTGCGCCGCAACCGCGAGGAATTCCAAACCCTGCAAAACCGCGAGCCGGACACCTACAAGGCAATCGTCCGCAAGTATTAGTCCACTGTGGCCGGAACTTCGACAGCCCCTCGCTTTGGCAACTTGTGGTCGTTTGCCAGCCTGGTGTTGGGCGTGACCAGCTTGCTCTTCTCGCTCATTGCCTGGGCGCCGTTCATCCCCGCAGTGTCGCTGCTGTCGTGGCCGCTGGGCCTGTGCGCCATGGCGAGCGGCTGGGTTGGCGAAAAACGCGCCTGCGCCGACCGTGACCCGGCGGCCACGGGGCAAGCCCGTTGGGGCCGGCGACTCGGCTGCCTGGCGTGGATCATCGAAGGGCTGGCCGGGGTGGTGTTCGTCCTCATGGTCGGCGGGCTTGTCGGCGTTGGCCTGGCGATCTGGTTCAAATCACTGACCCATCCATGAATGCTAACCTTTCCACCCACGACTCCGAATACAAAGGCTTCATTGATCTGCGCTCCGACACGGTGACGCATCCCACGCCGGAGATGCGCCGCGCCATGGCCGAGGCCGAAGTGGGCGACGACGTGTACGGCGACGACCCCACGGTGAACAAGCTCGAAGCCATGGCCGCCGAAATGCTGGGCAAGGAGGCGGCAGTGTACGTGCCCTCGGGCACCATGGCTAACGTGGCCGCCACTATGTCGTACGTGCGGCGGGGTGACGAGGTGATCGTGGGCAGCCGCAGCCACATGTACCTCAACGAGCAGGGCGCGATGGCGGCCCTGTGCCAGGCGCAGGCCATGCCCATTGTGGAGAATCCCGATGGCACGCTGCCGCTGGAGGCCATCGAGGCGGCCATTCGCGAATCGGACGAGCATCACCCGATCACCCGGCTCGTTTGCATCGAGAACACGCAAAACGTTTGCGGTGGCCAGCCGCTGTCGGCGGCGTACACCGAAGCGGTGGGCGCGCTGGCCCGGAAACACGGGCTGCGGTTTCACATTGACGGGGCGCGCATCTTCAACGCCGCGGTGGCCCTCAACGTATCCGCCGCCGAGTTGGCCCGCCCGGCGGACTCGATCATGTTTTGCATTTCCAAAGGGCTGTGCGCGCCGGTGGGGTCGGTGCTGTGCGGCGACCGCGAGTTTATCACTCAGGCTCGCCGTGCCCGCAAAATTTTGGGCGGGTCGATGCGGCAGGCGGGTATCATTGCTGCTGCCGGGGTTGTGGCGTTGGCCTCCATGATTGAACGGCTGGAGAACGATCACGAAAATGCCCGGCGGCTGGCGCAAGGCCTGGCGAACATTGACGGCATTGTGATTACCCCGCCGAATGTGCGGACCAATATGGTGTATTTTGAACTTGCGCCGAGCGTGCCGTATACGGCAGGCGAACTGGCCGAGAAGTTGAAAGGGCGCGGCGTGCTGGTGGGGCCGGTGGGCCCGCGCCGTTTCCGCGCCGTGTTGCATTACTGGGTATCGCCGGCGCAGGTGGATCGGGCGGTGGAGGTATTTGCCGACTCGTTGCGGCAACAGGCGTAGGCCGTTGACAGGCGGCCTGTAACCGTGTTACTCTTTTGACTGCGCCGGGATTTCGGCCCGGCTTATCAGACAAGGAGGTGATGACCGACACATTCGAACGGGAAAGATAGCGCATGAGCCTGCCCTGTTGGCTGGGGCAGGATGACGAGGATGAGGGTTCCCCACTGCGAAGTGGGGCTAACGGCAGTCGCGGTTACAAACCGCTCCCACGCTTTACAGTAGGAGCGCTTTACAAGCGCGATATGCCGGAAAATCGACAGTTCAGCGGAAGCCCTCCGGGTCCACCCGGCCCCGATCTCTTTCCCTCCTAAAAGAAAAAAGCCGTTCGATAACGCCCGCAGGTAACTGCGCGGATAGAGCGAAGCGGCACGGCAGAACACTGAACCACTGAGTTCACTGAGACCACTGAGAAGAGGCAAAGGATTTTCTCTGTGCCCTCCGTGTTCTCCGTGGTGAATATCTTATCAGGAGGATTCCCCATGTGTGGCATTGTTGGATATTTAGGACCCCGCGAGGCGGCGCCGATTATTCTGGGCGGGCTTAAGCGGCTGGAGTATCGCGGCTACGACTCGGCCGGGTTGGCGGTGATGTCGACGGGCAGCGACGAGTCGCCCCGGATCGACATCCGGCGCGATGTTGGCAAACTGCAAAATCTCATCAATCTCTACAACAGCGACCCGGTGTCCGGGCATTACGGCATTGGGCACACCCGGTGGGCCACGCACGGCGCGCCCTCGCAGCGCAACGCTCACCCGCACCTTGGGCAAACGGATCAGGTCGTGGTGGTGCACAACGGCATCGTCGAGAACTTCGTGGCCCTCAAAGAAGAGCTACTAGCCGAGGGCGCGACCTTCCGCTCGGACACCGACACGGAGGTGATCGCTAACCTCGTCGAGCGGCATCTGGCGACGGATGTGCCGCTCGAAGAGGCGGTGCGGCAGACGCTGCACCAGATGAAGGGCGCCAACGTGATCGTGGCCATGACGGTGCGCGAGCCTGGCAAAATTGTGGCGGCGCGCATGGGCAACGCCGGCGGCGTCACGGTGGGCATCGGCGACGGCGAGATGTTCATTGCCTCGGACATGCCTGCCATCCTCGAACACACCCGCCGCATCGTTTTTCTTGAGCCGCAATGGATGACCATTGTGACTCGCGACGGCTTCCGCGTGCAGACCTTTGACGGGCAGCCGGTGACGCCCGAAGTGCATTCGGTGGCGTGGGATATGGTGGCGGCCGAGAAAGGCGAATACCGCCACTTCATGCAAAAGGAAATTCACGAGCAGGCGCGATCCATCACGGACACCATCGGGGGGCGCATTGATTTCGCCACCGGGCAGGTGACCGTGCCCGACCTGAATCTTACGCCCGAACTGGCGCGCAAGATCAAGCGCATCGTGATCGTGGCTTGCGGCACGGCCGCCCACGCCGGCATGGTGGGCAAAGTACTCATCGAGTCGCTGGCGCGCATCCCCGTCGAAGTGGACATTGCCTCCGAGTTCCGCTACCGCGATCCGCTGGTGGACGGGGGCACGGTGGTGCTGGCCATCAGCCAATCGGGCGAAACCGCCGACACGCTGGCGGCGATGGAAGAAGGGCGCGTGAAAGGGGCCACGCTGTGGAGCATTGTCAACGTCATCGGCTCGCAGGCCATGCGGGTGGCGAACGGGTACATCACCATGCAATCCGGGCCGGAGATCGGCGTCGCTTCGACCAAAGCCTTCACCGCCCCGCTGGTGGATTTGTATCTACTGGCGATGAAGCTGGGGGAGTTGCGCGGAACGTTGGATGCGGCCCGGCTGAAAATGCTGGCTGCCGATCTGGCCCGGCTGCCCGATCTGGTGGGCCGCACGCTCGACCGCGAAACGGCAGTGGAGGCGGTGGCTCAGCGGTTGCGCGATGTCAGTCACTGCCTGTACCTGGGGCGCGGGATCAATATGCCCATTGCTTACGAAGGCGCGCTCAAGCTCAAAGAAATTTCGTACATCCACGCCGAGGGCTACCCGGCGGGCGAGATGAAACACGGCCCCATTGCGCTGGTGGACAAAGATATGCCGGTGCTGGTGATTGCCACGCAGGATCACTGGTACGAGAAAATGCTGAGTCAGGTGGAGCAGGCCAAAGCGCGGGGCGGGGTGGTGATAGCCATCGCCACCGACGGCGACACGCTCATGGTGACCAAAGCCGACTACGTGCTGTATGTTCCGCAATGCCCATGGCTGCTCAGCCCGGTGCTTACGGTGTTGCCGCTGCAATTGCTGGCCTATCACATTGCCGTGCTGCGCGGCTGCGACGTGGATCAGCCAAGGAACCTCGCCAAAAGCGTCACTGTTGAGTAGGTGGCTACGGCAGCATGGCCACCAGCGCCGCCTCCGGCTCGCCGAAGGCGGCGCTTTCGATTCCGAGGCGATTGCCGGTGGCAGGCAGGTACATTCCGGCCACGAGGGTGATGGGCTGATCGGCGGGGATGTCGAACGTGTGCACGTCGATGATCAGTTGCCCCGGTTTCCACTGGGAAGTGGGTGGGCGCGTGGGGGCATCGTGCCCGGTCACCCGGTAGCCATCGGGCGCGAGGGCGTGGACGAACACGGTGTAATCGGCAGCCACGGGCGATTCGGTGGCCCATACCAATGTGAGGCGGTCGGACGTGAGCGTGTAGCCCACGAGTGAAATGCCCGCGTCGAATTGAATGTTGAGCGGGTGCGCCGCCGAAGGCGGCAGGAAGAGCATGAGCCGCATTTTGTCGAAACGGTCGTCCTCGGCCAGCAGGGCGGTATCGAGCAACCGGCTTTGCACGTAACCCTCGGCATCCAACTGCACGGCGATCACCGGCACGAACCACGTGCGGTTTGCCAACAGCCGGTCGAGTACGGCGCTCACCGCGGCCGGGTCGAAATGGGCTGCCGGCGGCTGCATGGCGTAGCTCAATTTCAAGTTGCGAATGTAGTAAACCTGTGCCGGGTCGGGGAAGTTGGCGAGGTACACGTCGCCGGGTTGGGCGGCTTCGGCCAGCCGTGCGGCTACCTGCCTCATGCCGCGCGTTTTGCTGTATTGCGGATCGGTGTAGTAGTTTCGCAAGCCCGCGCCCAGGGTGAGTACCGCCACGGCCAGCACGGCCCATCCCATCGCCGGGCGTGCGCGCCGCATCGCAACCCAACCGCCCGCCGCCGGCAGCACGGCTGCCGGAAAGGCGAACACAAAATAGAAGGCGTTGAAGGTGGAGCGCAGCGCGACGATGGCATAGATGCCGGCGAACGGCACGGCGATGATGGCTAGCAACAGGGCGCGAACTCGGCGCGGAGCGGCCCACAGCCCTGCGAGACACAATGCGCCGACACAGGCGGCGATGATCAACCGTTGCGGGTCGGGGAACACCGGCCCGGCGGCAACGTCGCCCAGCACGGCGGCGGCGTAGTGAGGGAGAGACAACGAGCCGGGGTCGGCCAGTTGCCCTCCGGCGTACACGGGCATGATGGTAACCGCCCAGGGAATCGTGATGGCCGCGATAGCGCCCCCCGCGACGATCCAGTGCGCCAGCGCGGGCCTGCGATCCTTCCCGAGGCCGAAGAGGTACGCGCCGTGCGCGATCAAAATGAAAAGCGAATAGTAGTGGCTGTACATCGCCAGCGCGCCACAGGCCGCGTAGCCTGCCCACGCGCGCCAGCCTTTGTGACCCAATCGGGGTAGCAGCACGGTGGCGGCCAGCAGCGCGACGAGAGCAAGCTGGTACATGTTGCGCACGTCTTGCGCCAGCCAGATTTGCTGCGGGTGAACGGCGGTGAGCGCCGCCGCTGTGAGGCCGACTTCTGCGGACCACAGTCGGCGGCCCGTGGCATACACGAGTGGCACGAGCAGCAAGCTGAGGAAGGCCGATTCGGCGCGCATGGCAAATTCCGAATCGCCGGTGAGTTTCATCCAGCCCCACAGCAGCCAGTAGTGCAGCGGCGGCTGCGGGTCGCCCTCGCGCACGATGCGGGCGAGGATTTCGGCGGGCGAGGTGCGGGCGTAATTCCAGCTAAAGGCTTCGTCGCCGCGCAACTCCTGCATGCCCAGCCAGTGCACGCGCAGGGCGAAGGCGAGGGCGATGAGGATGATGAGTTGGGATGAGCGGCGCACGGAGAGTGACGACTTGACTCTATTCGTCCAGTAATTTCTGAATTTCGGCCAACACGAATTCCGCCTCGGCGGAGGCAGTCTCAGCCTCTTCCTTGCTGTATCCGTGCTCGAAGTAGAAAGAAAGGGTTCTGATCTGACTCAGTTGCAGGGAGATTGCTTCGACCCGCCGTAGGGACTCGTCAGAGAGGACGGCGGGCTTTTTTTTCCGAACTTGCTGCACAAACGTTGGCCCTACATCATGGACTTTGGGGTAGTCCACTGCGTTCTTCACGTCCCGGTGGTATATGTTCCGGGCCTCGGCGATCAGTTTCTTGCCGTGCTCTTGCGCGTTCAAAGCACCACCACCTCGCCGGGCCGAAGATCGGGTTTCAAGTCCCAATACCAACTGCCATCAGGCATCCGGATTTTTTTCGACCCAAGCTTCTTGAGTCGCCGCTGCAATACTCTGAGTCTGTTCTTAAAAAAGCCGTCTTTGTCCCTTAGAAAGATGGCATCGTCAATCATATCCAGAAAAATATATTGGTTCTTGCCGGCCTCTTCACTTGAAAGGATCAACAGGCTCAAAAACGGCTCCATGCCCTTGTCGCGAAAGCTTCGCCAGATGGAACCGCCGCGCATTTGTTGTAGAATGCCAAGGAAGGGTTTAAGGCGTTGGACATAGTCCGCCGGCGCTGTGTTGAGAACGAGCAACAGATCGATATCGCTGTCGCCACGCGCAGTTCCGCGCGCGACAGAACCGTACAAGACGACCGAGATTAGATTGTCCTTCTCTGCGCCTTCGACCTGGGCAATGAAGCCCTCGATCAATTCTCTGTAATCGGCGTACCCCCACATCTTCATGGGGACGATTATACACAAAGCTACCCAATCGCGTCTGATATAATCGCGCGTATGTTCACTTCCAGGAAACCCATCATTGCCATGATCCACGTTGAGGCGTTGCCCGGCACGCCCGCCAGCCACCTGAGCTTGCGCGAGATCGAAGCCCAGGCGCTGGCCGAAGCAGCGATTTATCGCACCGCCGGGGCGCACGCCATTGGACTTGAAAACATGCACGACCTGCCGTATCTGCGCGGAGGGGTGGGACCGGAGATTGTGGCCGGGATGGCGCTGGTGTCGCGGGCGGTCAAGGAAGCCAGCGGCCTGCCGTGCGGCATTCAGATTCTGGCCGGGGCCAACAACGAGGCCATGGCCGTGGCCCACGCGGTCGGGCTGGACTTCATCCGCGCCGAGGGGTTTGTGTTTGCCCACGTGGCCGACGAGGGCCTCATCCAATCGTCGGCGGCGACGCTGCTGCGCTACCGCAAGCAAATCGGCGCAGAGCGGGTGCAGGTGTGGGCTGACGTGAAAAAGAAACACAGTTCGCACGCCATCACGGCCGACATCGGCATTGGGGCCACCGCCGAAACGGTGGAGTTCATGCGCGGCGACGCGGTCATCGTCACCGGCTCGGTGACGGGTGACCCGCCCCAGCCCGCCGACATTGCCGAAGTGAAACAGCATTGCCATTTGCCGGTGCTGCTCGGCTCCGGCGTCACCGCCGACAATCTGGCCGGATACTATCCCAACGCCGACGGGTTCATCGTAGGCTCGTACTTCAAAGTGGACGGCTATTGGGCCAACGCCGTGGACCCCAAGCGGGTGGAGCGCTTTATGGCGGCGCATGCTAAGTTAGGCGCGTCGTCGAAAGACCAAGAAGAATGAGCGTCAAGTTGTCAAGTGGTTGGACTCAGGCGTTGGAGACCTACAGATATGCTGTGCGGCTGCGAGACTTCGCAGATGCCGGTCTGTATCCTGGCTGGTTCAGTCGCGATCTTTCAAATGGTGACCGTCACGGCACATCAGAATTTGAGAGCTACTTCCGAGCCAATGCAGCAAACCACATAGAGCCGTGGCTCGAAGTCGCGTTTTGGAAGCTCTATAGCCAACCTGCATGGCGAGATAACCTGCCCCGACAAATGGCTGCATACTGGGTCGAGAAGCGGATCATACCCGAAACGCTGTTGGAAGCCTGCTTGAATTACACAAGAGACCTAAGTAGTAATCGTTTCAATCTGATGCGTGAGACCCTTGGTATGCGTACGCCGGTAGTAGCTGTCCCGGCCACCTATCCAGCATTTCTCCGACCGGATTTATTTCCTATGGTTGATACACGTGTTGCCAAATGGGTCAGGTATAGTCTTATGGAGCATAACTTAGCTGATCCATCGGGGCCACAGCTAGTCACATCCAATTACCCAGAGAACGGTCAAACTGCGCTGACGATGAGTGATTTCTTGTTCACTCAGAGCTGGGTCAAGTGGTGCAAATACACAGCTCAGAAGCTCTCAACTTTTACAAGCGTTGAATGGCGAGCAAGGGATGTGGAAATGGCCGTCTTCAATGCTTGGGGCGACAGGAACGATGATCATCCCAAGCTAAGGCTTGAGCCATTACCGGCTTCATGAAACAAACCCGGAATTCAGAGCAATGCCGCGCCTAACCCCGCGTGGTGTGTCCTGAAAAGACATCGTCTGCTTGCTGGTGAAAGACCAGTCCTGGTAAGGGTCAGGCCGCCAGGTAGCAGGCAACCGATGTAGCCGGGTGACTGGCTATGTCGAAGCGTTGTAACTCCCTGAGAAAGGGACGCGAAGCAATAGCCCGTAACATAAAGTGAAACTTGCAGCACCGACATGTTAGCCCCGCAAGGGGAGCAAGAGAGAGCCGAGCCTGTCACGCATGGCGAAGGCCACAGAAGCGGCGAAGAACCTGAAAACAGCCGTGAGGAACTCTCCGGTGTAGGGAGTGCGGGATGTTGCGAAAGTAGACGATGGAACAGGAGAGGTCTCATCCAATCGGTGGCACAGAACCATCGTAACAGAAGGTATAAGCCGCAAGGTGAAATCCTGAAGGATGTCGGATGAGAAGTCGGAGGAGGCCATAGTACCGATGGGGCGCAAGCCCAACGATGGGTGAGACAACACAACTCACTCGGAGGGAAGGGTCTCTACTTCAACCAGGTTTAGCGAGGAAGTAAGTGACGGTGCATGCCGAAAGGCCAATCACACCACAAGACAAATCACGAGAACTCCAGCGCAAACTATACCTGGAGGCCAAGAGGAGCAGGAACCGTCGGTTCCATGCGCTCTATGACCGCATATTCCGGCCTGACATTCTGAGACAGGCTTGGGAAGAAGTCCGCCGAAACGGTGGCGGCGCCGGGCAAGATGGCGTAACCATCGAGGAGGTGGTACGGGAGGGCGTTGAACGGTTTCTGGGTCAGATTGAGCAAGACTTGAAAGCAGGCACATACCGTCCCAAACCGGTGTTGCGGGTCTACATTCCGAAAGCGGATGGCAGACAGAGGCCGTTGGGTATCCCGACGGTGCGCGACCGGGTGGTACAACAGGCGTGCAAACTGGTGATTGAACCTATCTTTGAAGCCAACTTCCGTGAAAACTCGTATGGGTTTCGCCCAAAGCGTAGCGCACAACAAGCGGTGGCTGAGGTGAAGAAGGCTCTGATAACTGGCTGGTGGGTGGTAGACGCCGATATTCAGAGTTACTTCGATACGATAGACCACTCAATGTTGATGTCGTTGCTCAAGCGGCGGATTAGCGACCGACGAGTTTTGAAACTCCTTCGGCAATGGCTCGAAGCGGGCGTGCTGGAAGATGGGGTACGTAATGCCACCGAGATAGGTTCTCCACAGGGTGGCGTCATCAGTCCCCTGCTGGCAAACATCTACCTGCATGTGCTGGATATGTACTGGGCAGAACGGTACTCTTCATTGGGGAAACTCATCCGATACGCGGATGACTACGTCATCATCTGTCGTACTCGGCAGAATGCCGAAACTGCCTTGCAGACAGTCAAGCAAATCATGGCTATCCTGAAACTGACACTCCACCCCACCAAAACCCGTGTCGTGGATATGGGGCAAGAGGGGTTCGATTTTCTTGGCTTTCATTTCCACAAGAAGAAATCAAAGAAGAGTGGCAAACTCTTACCCTACAACTGGCCTGCTCCAAAGGCCATGAAAGCAGTCCGCAGCAAAATCCATTTCATCACGGAAAGGAAGCGTTTGAGCAACTCGCTAACTGAAGTGATAAAATTCCTCAATCGAGCAATTCGGGGATGGCGGAACTACTTTCGTAGTGGAAACTGCACCTTGAAATTCCAGCAACTTGACCGCTATGTACGCAACCGACTGGAACAATGGGTTCGGTCTAAACAGGGGTCTCGCGGGCATTGGAACGAACGTGCCTTTCGGGATTTGATGGCTCAACACGGATTGGAATACTTCTACCTGCCCGGAGTATGTGCGGTTAAGCCTTGAAAGCCACAGGAAGAAGGTTGTCGGAGAGCCGGATGAGGGAAAACCTCATGTCCGGTTCGAGGTGGCAGGGGATGAAAACCAGACATGGTGATGGTATTGAGGCACTCTCAGAAGAAATGGAGAGCAACGGGTCTGCCACACCTAAATCCAGGCGTCATCCCTTGACCCTACCAGCCGACTCGCGTTCTGCTTCGCTCCACGCGAGCGGTTGGCGAACACCGTTGGGCGGATGAAATTGGTTGCGAGTCAGTTGACGGAGGACCGCGTCGCGGGACGAAGGATGGAAGACAAATCGTCAGTCGTCCGCCGCCTTTTGCCTCACCGCTGGGCCGCCCTCGTCTGCATCGCCTTCCTTGCGCTGGGTGTGGCCTACAACTTCGCCAACCCGCCCTTCGAGGCCACCGACGAAATCCGGCACTTCCGCTACGTCCGCTACCTCACGCTCAACCACGCCCTGCCGCCCGTGTCGGCGGAAACTTCGCGCGAGATGCAGGCGCACCATCCGCCGCTATATTACGCGCTGGCCGCGCTCATCACCGCGCCCGTGCCCTCGTTCGCCGGGGCCGACTACTCCGCGCCGGCGAATCCCTTTTGGGGCTTCCGCTATATTGAACCCTCGATAGACAACAAAGCCCAATACCTGCACCCGCCCGACCAGCGCTCGCAGTTCAGCGGCGTCACGCTCATCGTCTATCTGGCGCGGGCGCTCTCGCTGCTGTTTGGCCTCGGCACGGTGCTGATGACCTACCGCATGGGGCGCGATCTATTTCCCGGCCATTCGTCCATTGCCCTCGGCGCAATGGCATTTGTGGCTTTCAACCCCATGCTGCTGCACGGCTCGGTCTCGGTGAACAACGATACCGCCGCCGCGTTTTTCGGCGCGTGGGCCATTGCCGAATCGGCGGCCATTGCCGAACGCGGCACGGGCCTGCGCCGCGCCGCGGCCCTCGGCGTGGCCCTCGGCCTCGGCATCCTGTCCAAAGCTTCTGTGCTGCCGTTGGCCGCCGTGGCCGCCGCCGCGTTTGCCGTGCGACTGGCCGGGGCCGAAAGAAAGCGGCCCGCCGCGTGGGGCGCGTTTGCCCTCGCCGCGTTGGTGGCATTGGGCGTCAGCGGCTGGTGGTTCGCGCGCAACTATCTGCAAACGGGCGACGCGATGGGCCTGCGCGATTATCAATCGGCGTGGGTGGGGCAGGCCGACCGCGCGCGCCTCATCCGCGACGCACTCTCCGGCCTGCCGTATGCGTGGACGACCTTTTGGGCGCGGTTCGACTACGGGCAAATCGTGTTGCCCGCCTGGGTGTACGAAGCTTGGGCCGTGTTGTGCGCGCTCGCCGTGCCCGGCCTGCTGCGCACGCGCCACCGTCTGCGCTCGGCGGGCGTGGGCATCGCCGTGCTGTCGGCCCTCGTTTCGCTCGCCGGGTGGGGCGCGCTCATGATCACCATCCCGGCCACGGCCAACGCGCGGCTCGTCTTTCAAATCTTCCCTGCCCTCGGCCTGCTGCTGGTGTTGGGCTGGCGCGGGCTGCTGCCGAAGCGTCACCGCGAGTCGATGTTGCTCGCGTTGGCAGTGGGCGGCCTCGCGTTGTGCTTTTCGCTCGTCGCCCTGCTCGGCTACCTCGCGCCCGCGTTTGCCTATCCGCCTGCCGTGGCCGCCCTGCCGCCCACGGCCACCCATGCGCCCGTCGGGGCCAATTTTGAGGGCCTCGCCGAAATCGTCGGCTATCGTCTCACGGCCCAATCGGCCCGCCCCGGCGATCAAGTGGACGTCACCATTTACTGGAAGCCGCTGGCGCAGACCGCCGCGCCGCTGCAAGTGTTCGTTCATTTTGTGGATGAAGACGGAATCATTTCAGCGCAGCGTGATACGTACCCCGGACTTGGGAATGCCGTGACGCGTTGGTGGCGACCGGGGGTCACGTTTGCCGATACCTATCGCGTGTTCGTGCCCCCCACCGCGTACGCCCCGCAGCGGCTCACCGTGCGGGTGGGGCTGTGGGACCCCGCCGCCAACCGCCCGCTGCTCACCCGCGACGCCGATGCGCTCACCCTTGGCGCGCTGGAACTTTTGCCGGGGCAGGGCGCGCAGCCCAACCCGGTCTCGATCAATTTTTCGAACCGCATGACTCTGGTGGGATACGATCTCGATTCGCGAACCCCCGCTCCGGGCGACACGGTGCGGCTCACTACCCATTGGCTGGCCGTGGATCCCGACTCCGATTATTGGGCGTACGCGCACCTCGTGGGGGCCGACGGCCGCATTTGGGCCATCGCCGATTCGGTCATCACGCCGCCCGTCACCGGCTGGCCGCGCGGCGCGGTGCAATCGGAGACGCGCAGCCTCACCCTCGCGCCCGATACCCCGCTGGGGCAATATACGATAGAATTCGGCTTGACGCGCCGCGACAACGGCCTCGACCGGTTGAGTGTGCTGGCCGCCGACGGCCACGAGATCGGCGATCACATTGAGTTGACGTTCATTCGCGTGCAAGCGCCGTGACAATGAACAAAAATCGAATCACTCTCGCCCTGGGCGACATCACTCGCCAAACCGTGGATGCCATTGTGAACGCCGCCAACAATACTCTGCTGGGCCGCTTGTTGTAATTTGAAGAGTGCAAGCGGGCGCGGCGTATCCTTGTCATCAAGGAGATTCTTGAAATGACCCAAAGGCAGTTACGGCGAGTCACTTTTATTGTCATGGGCATATACTCTTTGGCGGTAGTCGTCGGCCTCGTACTACGAATCGTCGGCCCTCCTACCCCCACGCCATACTATGAAACCTTCAAAGACCTCACGCCGTTTATTCTGGCGATACCTGCCGCTTATCTCGGATACTGTTTTCAGCAACGGGGCAGTTATCTCCAATCATTGCGCTTTCTCTGGTCACAGTTGGTTCAAGCAGTCAATAACGCAATACAGTACACTTACAATGACAAGCCAACGCGTGAGCAATACGGCGAAGTTCTTAAAGCATTGAGTATAGCCATAGACGAGTTGCGGGGCGTGTATAAGAACATTGGAGAGCGTCACGGCAAAATTGGCCTTTATCCCTACGAACCAATCAAGGGCATTCACAAAGCAATAAGCGAACTCGGCTACAAGGAGACGGGCGAAAATATACGCGCTTTGGCTCGAAAGCGCGTTATTGGTCACTGGAAGTCTATACGCTCCAATTTCCTTGATGAGTTTGACAGGGCCGAGCCAACGAAAGTTGTTACGCCATACGTTGATTGAGTAGCCTGTATTGCTAGTGTAGGCTTTCCAAAAGCACGGATCGTGTTTGGCCAAGCACAGGTATTCCAAATAGAAGCGAGACCCAGATTACGCACGGATACAATCTGCCCGCGCGGCACGTCATTCACACCGTTGGCCCGGTGTGGCGCGGGGGCGGCCACGGTGAGGACGAGTTGTTGGCCGCGTGCTACCGCAACTCGCTGGCGCTGGCCGGGCAGCACGGCGTTCGCATCATCGCCTTTCCAGCCATCAGCACGGGAGTCTATGGCTTCCCCATCGAGCGCGCGGCGCGCATCGCCCTATCCGAAGTGACGCGGTTTCTCGGCGCGCACGCTGCCGTCGATCAGGTTGTTTTTGTTTGCTTCAGCCGGCGGGACTAAGATTGCTACGAGACGGCGATGAAGAAGTTGCGAGAGGAGACTCAAATGAACTTTGACTATTGTCTCAACCAACTCACCTTCAACCTCTCCGCCATCGAGCGGCTGGTGGCGGGCGTAAGTGCCGAGCAAGCCCGATGGAAGCCCTCGCCGGAAGATTGGTCGGCGCTGGAAGTGCTCAACCATTTGCTGGACGAGGAGCGCGAAGACTTCCCCGCGCGGTTGCGGCACTTGTTCTCCGGCGCTGCCGGCACTTGGCCGCCCATTGCGCCCGGGCAATGGGCGGTGGATCGGGCATACAACCAACGCGACTTCGGCGAGTCGCTGGCCGGGTTTCTTCGCGAGCGGCAGCGTTCGCTGGAGTGGTTGAGAACGCTTGGCGCAGCCGACTGGCAGGTGAGCTATCGCCACGAGCCGCTGGCCGGCCTCACTGCGGGCGACTTGCTCGTGTCGTGGGCGGCGCACGACGTGCTACACATGCGGCAACTGGTCGAACTCAAACGAGCCTACAGCCTGACACAGTTTGCTCCGTACGCCCCCGGCTACGCAGGCGACTGGTAGGGCGCTTGTTGCGCATCATCTCAATAAATGGGGGTGGGGGCAGACCTGTGTGTCTGCCCTGGGCGAACACACAGGTTCGCCCCCACCATTTTGAGAGGATACGTTGTTGCTCTGTGGACATTCACCCAATCATTCTCACGGGCCGCTACGTGCGGCTCGTGCCGCTGTCGCTCGACCACACTGCCGAACTGGCCGCCGCCGGAAACGAGCCGGACATCTGGCGATACATGCCCTATGGCAACGTCGACTCGCCGGAGAAGATGCGCGGGTGGATCGAAGGCAGGCTGCGCCTGCAAACCAAAGGAACAGACCTGCCCTTCGCCATCATTCACCTCGCCACCGGGCGGGCCATTGGCGCGACGCGCTACCTCACCATTGACCACCCCAACCGTTCGCTGGAAATTGGCGGCTCGTGGTTGCACAGAGACTACCGCCGCAGCGCCGCCAACACCGAAAGCAAATACCTGCTGCTGCGGCACGCTTTTGAAACCCTCGGCGCGCTGCGCGTGCAGTTGCGCACCGACCTGCGCAACGAACGCTCGCAACAGGCCATCGAGCGGTTGGGCGCGGCGCGCGAGGCGGTGTTCCGCAAATACACCATCATGCCCGACGGTTATCAGCGGTCGTCGGTGTTCTACAGCATCACGGACGACGAATGGCCGGGGGTGAAGGCAAGGCTGGAGGAGTGGCTATGAATCGGGATTTGGGTTGGCAACTTGTGACTGAGCACGTGCAAGACCCCGGCCTGCGGCGGCACATGCTGTCGGTGGAGGCGGCCATGCGCTGGTATGCACGGCAGTTGGGGCAGGATGAGGAGCGTTGGGGTTTTGTGGGCCTCATTCACGATTTCGATTGGGAGATTCACCCCGACCTGACTCGGCACCCCATGGCGGGCGCGGCCATTCTGCGGCAGCGCGGCGTGGACGAGGGCATCATCCGCACCATCTTTTCGCACGCCACCGAAGGCACCGGGGTCGAGCGCGAGCAGCCCATCGATTTTGCGCTGCTGGCCTGCGACGAAATCACGGGACTGGTGGTGGCGACGGCGTTGGTGCGTCCCAGCAAAAACATCGCCGATGTCGAAGTGAGTTCGATCAAAAAGAAATGGAAAACTCCCGCATTTGCCGCCGGGGTGGATCGGGCGCACGTTGAAGCGGCGACCGGCGACTTCAGCCGCGCCTGCTTCGACGGCAAGTTGGATTTGTGGACTCACGCCGGCAACGTGCTGGCGGCCATGCAGGGCGCCGCCGGGGCGCTGGATTTGGATGGTCGCTGGGCCGACGCGGCCCGGTGACCTCGCCTGGCGGCCTGTGGCGGGGGCGGCAATGAGCCGGCGTAGGCCATCCCGATGGCGGGTACCATTGTGCCTTTCTGTCTTCGGGCCTTCGTGTCTCTCGACCCTCTACCCAGAGGTGGCGACGAATTTGAATTCGAGTTTGGCTTCGTCTTCGGCTTTGAGTATGCCCGCTATGTCGGGCGCTTGAAAGTTGAAGTCGCTCATTTTGATGCTGCTGGTGGCCGTACCGCTGAGGGCGCCTCTTTGCAGCTTGGCTGTGACGCTGAAGGTGACCGGTTGGGTGGTGTCGCGGACGGTCATATCCCCGACGATCTCAAAGGCAATTTCCGTTCCATCGGCGTAGGCCGAGGGCAAGCCGTTGACGGCGGTGGGCGCGAAGGTGACGATGGGATATTTTTGCGACTCGAGCCAATTGCGACGGATCATCGAGTCGCGTCGGCTGCTGTCGGATGTGAGAGTGTTGACATTGACGGTGATGGTGCCCACCGTGGATTGCTCGGGGTGGGTGAAATTGAGGAACACCTGCCCGTTGATGGCGTCTGTGACTCCAATGGCCAGGTTGAATTTGTTGCCCCGGTTGAAGAGGATCTCGACCACGGCATAGGAGGCGGTGGACTGGTCGGACTGGATGGTGAACGTGCGAACGTCGTCGCCGGAGGCGGGCCGCGTGGCGTCGGGTTGGGGCGCGAGGCCCGGCGCGGTCGCCGGGGCAGTGGGCGATCCACAGCCGGTGACGGCGAGGGCGGCAGCGACGAGGGCCAATGCAAGTTTCCGAATCATGGTTGGGCAATCCTTTTTGCAGTTAAGATTGCACCACGATACCGGAGTTTGGTGAGCGGGCCATTAGAGCCGATTCAATTAATTGATGGCGCGAGGTTGGGGCGAAGCATTCGCCGCGCGGATTTTTGTGGCTTTGGGTGCCGGAGGCGAATGCTTCGCCCGTACGTCGAAGAGAAATCTGCTGTAAGAACTTATGTATTTTCTGTGGGGAGTTCGACGATGTGCCGGTTGCCGTCAGTAATAAGCTTCACTACAGTCGTGTCACGCAGGCGACGGTGGTGAACGGGAGCAGCGTCCAGGGTGACAGGGCCATCGGGAAGGTGGTGGAATACCAGCGTCACTGGCGAGGGGCCGGATGGCAGGCCGCCGCTGGGGCGGGTGACGAGGCGCAAACGGTCCCCATGCAGAGTCAGGCGCCAACCGGTGGCGCGGTATTCACCACGCTGGTAGGCGCGCGTTTCCCCGTCATCTTCATAAAAATCAAGTTGCCCATTGCCGGGCCAAATGTGCAGGCGCACGTCGGCGCGGCGGATGGCGGCGGTGTGCTGGGCGAGGGGCCACATGGGGATGATGGCTCCGGCGCGGGCGAAGAGCGGCAGCTCGTGCAGGGGCGCGTCGGCGATGATGTGCGTTGGCCCTTCGACCGCGGGTTGGGTTGCGCTCGGGGTGCCGGTGGGGCGCCACCGATACCAGCGGCCTTTGGGGAGGTAGACGGCGCGGGCGGTGAGGCCGGGGGCGAGGACGGGCGCGACGAGGAGATCGGGGCCGAGCATGAATTGGTCGTTGAGGTTGAAGGTGCGCGGGTCGTGGGGGTAGTGCCACACGAGCGGGCGCATGATAGGCGCGCCGGTTTGCGAGGCTTGGTGAAAGAGGTTGTAGAGGGTGGGCAGTAACTGATAGCGCAGGCCGATGTAGCGGCGGCAGATGGCTTCGATTTGCGGGCCGAAGGCCCAGGGTTCGTGGGCGTTGGTTCCCGTGTGGGCGTGGTTGCGGCAGAAGGGGTAGAAGGCTCCGGCCTGAGTCCAGCGGGCGAGCAGTTCGCCGTGGGTGTCGCCGCCGAAGCCGCCGATGTCCACGCCGACGAAAGGCATGCCGGAGAGGCCGAGGTTCATGAGCAAGGGCAGGCTGGCGGCGAGGTGCTCCCACTGCGCGCTGTTGTCGCCGCCCCACAGGGCAGTGACGGTTTGCGCGCCGCTGTAGGCGGCGCGGGTGAGGATGAACGGGCGCGAGTCCGGGTTGTGGGCGGACATGCCGTCGAAGGTGGCGCGGGCCATTTGCAGGCCGTAGGTGTTACGGGCGGCGGCGTGGGGCAGCGCGCCGCCATCGTGCCGGGCGTCGGCGATGGGGCCGGTGAGATCGGTGGCGGCGGGTTCGTTCATGTCGATCCACAGGCCGCCGATGCCGTGATCGCCCAGCCAGCGGCGCACGCGCCCGGCCCACCACTGCCGGGCGGCGGGGTGGTGGAAGTCGGGGAAGGCGCTGCGGCCCGGCCACACGCTGCCGTTGTATTCGCGGCCATCGCTGTGTTTGACAAAGTGATCGCCCGCGCGGCCCTCGGCATACACGTCGTAGCCGGGGTCCACTTTTACGCCGGGGTCTACGATGGTGACGGCACGGAGGCTGTCGGCGGCGAGGTCGGCGATGAGTGCGGCCGGGCGCGGAAACTGTTTGTCGTCCCACGTGAACACGCGGAAGCCGCGCATGTAATCAATGTCGAACCACACGGCGTCGGCAGGGATGTTTCGCCCGCGCAGTTCGGCGGCCACGCGGCGGATGTCGGCTTCGGTGGCGTAGCCCCAGCGGCACTGGTGGTAGCCAAGTGTCCACAGCGCGGGCAGGGTCATGCGCCCGGTGAGGCCGGTGTACTGGCGCAGCACGTCGGGCAGGGTGGGGCCGGGCAGGATGTAGAAGTTGAGCGCGTCAGCAGGGGCGGCGAATTCGTAGGCGTCGGCGGCGGTGAAGTCGAACTCGGTGAATTCAGGATTGTCCACGAAGACGCCGTAGCTGCCTTTGGCGTTGTGGACGATGAACACCGGGAAACTGGCGTAGAGCGGGTCGGTGGTGTTGCCGATGCCGCCGGGGTGCTCCATCCACACGTCGGCGTTGCGCATGGCGTAGCGGCGCGGGCGTTTGTCGAGCCAGCCGGTCTTTTCGCCGAGGCCGTAAACGTGGTCGCCGGGGGTGAGATGGTGGCGGGCGACGAGGAATTCATCGCGGGTGGAGAGGGTGAATTTGTGTTTCACCACTGAGAGCGCAGAGTCCACGGAGAATTCCTTTGCGGGCTTGTTCGCTCTGTGCTCTCCGTGTTCTCCGTGGTGAGTGACTGCCAGCGAGCGGTACTCGGGCAAGGGGGATTGCAGGCCGATACGGATGAAGGTGGAGTCGAGGAGGCGGGATGTTTGGATGTGGAAGGGCATGGGGGAATGATAAATGATGAATGCGGAATGGGGAATGGGGAATGCGGAAGGGCGTGTTCCAGCTTGTTTGCGCCTCCCCTTTTCCTATGGTATAGTCCTCGCGTCGTCACGTCAGGCGAAAGGACACCGTATGGCCGCCACCCAAAAAGCCAACCCAAAATCGCGTTCCGATCAAATGGTCGCCCGCCTTCGCGAAATGCAAATCAGCACGCCCGATATCGAAGCGGCCGCGGTGGTCAGTGTTGACGGCCTCACCATCGCCTCGGCCCTGCCGCCGAATGTCGAAGAAGATCGCGTCTCGGCCATGTCCGCCGCCATGCTCTCGCTCGGTGAGCGCATCGCCTCGGAGTTGGGGCGCAACACGCTCGAGCAGGTTTACATCCACGGCGATCAGGGCCACGTCTTCGTGTTCGCCGTCGGCGACGAAGCCGTGCTCACCGTCCTTTGCCGCGAGCAAGCCAGGCTTGGCATGGTGCTCCTCGATATGAGGCGCGCCGCCGAGGACCTGGCTAAACTCATGTAGCACGAGAGGGATGGAAAGGTAAAGCACCGGTGGGGAGGGCAGCAGTCAGAGCGCCCTCCCCACCGCTTTTTTTGAGGGGATAGATGTATCGCACACTTGCCATTACCGGCTTGCTACTGGTCATTGTTTCTGGATGCGGACTCGACGCCACGCCCACACCCTATTTGGCGACCCTGACTCCGTCGCCCGTGCCACCGGCCACCGCCTCGCCGGTGGACACCTCCACCCCGCTGTCGCCCGAGCCGCCAACCGACACCGCCGCGCCCCCGCCCTCCAGCACCGAGCCGCCCACGGTGGAGCCTCCAACGGCCGAGCCGCCGACCCCGGCGCCCACTGTCGACCCGTGGCCCCCGGCGTTGGCCCAGCCGGGCGGCAGCAAAATCGGCATTCACGTCTTGCTGAACGACGACCCGCGCATCATGGAATTCATCCGCCGGGTGAAGCCGCGCGTGGTCAAAGCCGTTGACAACCTCGGCTGGCTGGCCGACGCTAAACTGGCCTCGCCGCAAACGGTGACCATTGGCCGATTCACGCAGGTTCCCAACCGTGACATACTCGACAACAAAGACCCGTCGCAATACCCCAACCCCGCCGACTTCGCCCGCGACTTCATCAACACCTTCATCGATCAATATCGCGCCAACCCCGGAGTGGACTACTGGGAAGGCTGGAACGAATTTCCGCCGAGCAGCCCGGCCCACTGGCAATGGTATGCCGCCTTTGAAGCCGAGCGCGCCTGCCAAATGCAGGCATTGGGCCTCAAGGCCTCCGTGGGCGGCTTCAGCGCCGGCAAGCCCGACTACCCCGACATGGTTTACTTTCTTCCAGCCATCGAAGCAGTCAAA
>JACRBQ010000134.1 GCA_016213135.1 Chloroflexota bacterium
AGAACGGGCAGGATGAGAGCCAGTTCAAGCAGGCTCTGGCCGCGTTCCGGGGAAGCGCCGTGGCGGTGTGGGATGCGGTGGGCTTTGTGGAACCGTCGCAAAAAGGATGAAGCACACGCATTCCATGATAACACAGGCGGCATGGGTCTTCTGAAAAGGCGAGGAACCGATTTGTGCTGCTTGACGATGACCGGGCAGATGTTACCATGATGCGGGCCGCTGAACCACTGAAGCGCTGAATCGGACTGAAGGCACTGAGGCGTGCGTCCACGGGCTCGGCGGGCCGCAAGGGTTTAGGTGGGGGAGAAAAAAACACTATGCGGACGAGACTTTTCTTTGGATGGATCGTTGTGCTCTGCGGAAGCCTGCTCTCAGCCTGTCGATCGGCGCCTGTGAGAGAGTTCGCAGATGCAGATTTGCTGATTAGCGAAGGCGCTCTGCCCACCAACTGGGCCCTGACGGAGGACGGCGTCTTAGTGGAATTCTTCGCCAAAGCCGAAATCGATGGCTCGACTGTTATCACAATCTCCGAGCTTCAGCAGGTGGTGGAAGCGATTGACCAGAAGATGAGCGAGAACTTGAATCCCACGCCTTCACCATAGGCTTGTACTCTTGAGAAAAGCATCAGGCCCTTGCTACCTCGGCCAACGTAAACTGGCGTGGAACCGGAAAAGAAAGACGAGCCGCCGCTGGACGCAGTGATTCAATCGGTATCCGTATTCAGCCAACAATTGGAAGTACTCATCGCCTCACGTGTTGGCGGCGAGCGCCACGCGGCTGAACCGCCGATGCGGGGCCGCTGAAGGTGTGTAGTCAGGAGTTAGAAGTTGGAACGCCATCCGCCAGCGACCAGCCACCAGCCGCCAGCCGCCAGAGTCGACGAAACCCGAAGGGTCGCAAATAGCGCGAAGACCCTTCGGGTTTGAGGATCGTCGTTTGTCGTCTGCTATTCCTTCTTCAAAAACCCGCTCACCAAACTCGTAAACTCCATCGGGAAGATGTACTTCGTCGAAGGACTCGCGCCGATGGCCTTGAGCGTTTCCAGATATTGCAGGCTCATGGTCTTGCTGTCCACCGTCTGCGCCACTTTGAAGATTTGATCGAGCGCCGACGAAAAGCCTTCGGCGCGCAATAACTGCGCCTGCTTGTCGCCCTCGGCGCGCAAAATGTTGGACTGCCGCTCGCCTTCGGCCTGCAGAATGGCCGCCTGCTTGGTGCCCTCGGCCCGGTTGATGGCCGCTTCCTTGTCGCCCGTGGACTCGGTGACCAGCGCCCGGCGCGTGCGCTCTGCCGACAACTGCCGGTTCATCGCGTCCTGCACATCACGCGGCGGCTGAATCTCGCGGATTTCCACGTTGGTCACTTTCACGCCCCACCGTTCGGTGATCTCGTCCAGCTTCACGCGCAGAGTCTGGTTGATGTGTTCGCGTTGCGAGAGCACGTCGTCGAGCAGAATGCCGCCGATGACCGAACGCAGGGTGGTGGTGGCGATGCCTTGCGCCGCCGCCTCGAAATTGCCCACCTGAATCACCGTCCCCGCCGGATCGACGACTTTGTAATACCACAGGAAGTCAATCGAGATCGGCGCGTTGTCTTTGGTGATCGAAGTCTGGTGCGGCACTTCGCGCACTTGCTCCCGCAAATCCACCTTCACCGCCGAGTCGACGAACGGAATGAGCAGGACAATGCCAGGCCCTTTGGTTCCAATGGCCCGGCCCAGCCGGAACACCACCAGCCGCTGATACTCCGGCATGATGCGAATGGCGTTGCCGGCGACGACGGCAACAACCGCCAATATGATCAACCCAACGCACAGAATCGGAACGAGACCTGCTAGAATAGCATCCATTTTATTGGCCTCCTAAAGGCTTGTGAAATTGATATTTCAGGCGTGAGCGCCTGTTCCAATACGAACGACTTTGAGCCGGAGTCCTGTGCGTTGTACGACTTGCACTTTGGTTCCGGCTGGGATTAACTCGTCGGCTTGCGCCGTCCACAACTCGTTGCCCACTTGCACCGTACCTTCGTTCGAGATGTCGGTCCTGGCTTCGCCCTGCGCGCCAATCACCGCATCCGGGTTTTGCACCGGCGGGCGCAAGCGCACGGCCAATGCTTTGCTGACGGCAAACACAAAGAACGCCGTCGTAGCCAGCACCGTGCCGGCAATCACCCACAGCGAGATTCGGGCCGAGGCATCATCGGCGCGGAAGAGGAAGAACGACCCCCCGGCCAGCGTCAGCACGCCGGCGGCCACAAACGCGCCGTGGGTGGGCCACTTGAGCTCCAGCACAAACAGCACCGTCGAAAGCAGAATGAGCGCCAGCCCAAAGGCGTTCACCGGCAGGCGCGTGAAGCTCAACAACGCCAGCCCCAGCAGCGCCACCGCGCCCGATTCGGGCACGCCCGTGCCGGGGCTGACCACGGCCAGCGCCAGCGCCCACAGCCCGGCCACCAACAGCAAATAGGCCACGTTTGGATTGATCAATGTGGACCACAACAGATCGACGAATTGCATACCCCGCCTCCCTCGGCGGCGCGCTGCCCAACCATCACCCTCGGGGCCGAGGGTCTGCAGACCGTTTTTGTTCAATGGCGGCCTGCAGGGGGTCGAGGTCCGTCTCAATCGGCGATTGACGTTTGGCCTCGGCCAGCGCACTCAGCGCGCGTTCATAATACCCTAACTGAGCATACCCTATTGCCAGGTCTTTGTAAAACTCCGCCCGGTTGGGCATGGCGGCCACCGCCGCCCGGTAATGGGCCACCGCCAGCGCCCGCCGGCCATCGCGGCTGTACCCGTGTCCCCGCCGGTTCAATTCAATGCCGCCCTTCACCCGCCGGTCGGGCGCGCACAACATCCGCTCGTCGTTCACTTCAAAATCGCGATCCGAACCGAAGATGAACGCCAGCGATGCCAGCGCCAGAAAGATATTCACAAGGGCGGCCAGAGGGCCGATAAAGTTGCGCAGCCACTCGAACACCGCCCAGCCGATATCGGCCAGCATCGCCCCAATGGCGGCGTAATACGTCGGGCTGAACCGCACCCGCAGCCCGATGAGCAGCAGCATAAAAACGGCCACGCGCGCCACCGAGGCCCACAGCAAAATGGGCGCCCACGCGGGAGGCCACGTCAGGTAATTGCCGAACAATCGATCCAGCTTCAGCGAGTCAAAAATGTAGAAGACAAACGAATTGCGCCCCTCGGACAAAATTGACGCCACCACCACGCTTTCTGCAATCCCCAGCCCGATTTGTATCCCGATCATGTATATCGCCGTGTTCAACGTATACGATATGCTTTTGTTGCGCGTCCGTTTGATGGTCAGGCTGCGCTTGCACTCCGGGCAGCGGCGCAGTTCCTGCCGCGCCGGCGCGCCGCAATACACGCATTGATGGGGATCGTCAATTGCCTCGACTTGCTCGGGGGTGGACTCTGGGGCGTACGATGAGGGTGAAGGCGAGGGCGGGGAGGCCGCCCCACGTCCCGAGGCTGTGGCCGCCGGCGCGGGAGGCGCCGGGGTCGGCGTGGGCGCCGCCGAGCCGGGGGAAGCGCTCGTCGGGCGGCCGCGCAGCCAGGTGAGGTTGGCTTGCGCGTTGCGGTTGGCCGGGTTGATCAGCAACACGTTTTCCAGCGCGGTGATCTTGTCCGCCGGATCATCCACCGCGATGCTCAACCAGAACCAGCCCTCTTCACTCAATTCGTTGGCCGACACCACCTTGAGCAGCAGATCGCGGCCCGCCTGTTTTTGGCCGCGCTTCACTGCGTCGATACCGGCCTTCAGGTTTTGTTCCAATTCGGCGGGTGTCATAAACGTGGGCGCGCTTATGGCGCTTCGCGCACGGTATTGCGGCCTTCATTCTTGGCCAGGTACAATGCCGTGTCTACGCGGGCAATAAAGGTGTTCTGATCGCGATCCCGTTTGGGATCGTAGCAGGCGACGCCGAGGCTCACGGTGAGCGGTTCGACAACGCCTTCAAAGTGGTGTCCCTGCACCGCCAGCCGGATGCGTTCGGCCAATGTTGCGGCGGCGGAGAGCGAGGTGTTGGGGCACACGACCAGAAATTCCTCCCCGCCGTAGCGGCACGCCGAATCGGCCAGCCGCGCCTGATTGCGCAGGATGGTTGCCAGTTCCTTGAGCACCTCGTTGCCGGTCAAATGGCCGTAGGTGTCGTTGACGCGCTTGAAGTGATCGAGGTCAATGAGCATGGCCGTCAGCGGCTCGCCATAGCGGGCCGAATGCGGCAGGGCCTGCCCCAGGTACTCGTTGAGGTAGCGCGGGTTCTTCAGGCCGGTGAGGCTGTCCACCAGCGCCAGCTCGGTCAATTGGGCGTTGGCCCGCCGCAGGTCGTCTTGCGCAAACTTGAGCCGCAGGGCGTTGTTCACCCGCGCCTCCAGCTCCAGCCCTTTGAACGGCTTGGTCAGGTAGTCCACCGCGCCCAGGTTCAGGCCGTGGCTCACGTGCTCAATCTGCGAGAGGGCGGTGACGAAAACGATGGGGATGGGGCTGGTGCGCTCATCGCGCTGCAGCCGCTCGGCCATGGTAAAGCCGTCGAGGCCGGGCATCGTCACGTCGGAGATGATCAAATCGGGCGGCGCTTCGTCGATGAACCCCAGGGCCTCGTCGCCGTTGTTCGCATGCCGCAGCAGATGCCCGTGGCGGCCGAGGATCAACTTGATCATCTGGGCAATTGCCTGATCATCTTCGACGACGAGTATGGAGGCCATGACAAAAAGTATAACATAGGCCCTGAGATCGGATACAATTTGCCCGCCCATTTATTGAGACGATACCAGGAGAGTTTATCTTTGGCCATGTCCAACCGTTCCGAATTTATTGCCGGTGTCCGGGCGCAAGTGCCCATTTTGCTGGGAGTCACTCCGTTCGGCATGATCTACGGCGTGCTGGCGATTAGCGCCGGGTTGCCCACCTCACTGGCGCAGGCCATGTCGGCGGTGGTGTTTGCCGGCTCCAGCCAGTTTATTGCCACCAACCTGTTCGCCGCCGGCGCGCCGTTTGTGGTCATCCTGCTCACCACGTTTGTGGTCAACCTGCGGCACGCGCTGTATTCGGCGTCGGTGGCCCCCTATGTGTCGGCATTGCCGCTGCGCTGGAAGTTGGCCGTGGCCTACCTGCTCACCGACGAGGCCTATGCCGTGGCCATTTTGCGTTACCGGGCCGCGAGCAGTGAGCCGGTGGCTGGTGGGCACGGAGCAAGCCCTCACTATTACTATCTCGGTACGGCGCTGGCGCTGTGGGCCACGTGGCAGGCATCCACCGCCGTGGGCATCTTCCTTGGCGCGCAGGTTCCGGCGAGCTGGGGGCTGGACTTTGCCTTGCCCATCACCTTCATCGCATTGGTCGTCCCGGCGCTCAAGGATCGGCCCTCGGTGCTCTCGGCGGTGGTGGCCGGGGCGGTGGCGGTGGCGGCGTACGGCTGGCCCTACAAGTTGGGGCTGATGGCGGCCGCGTTGGCGGGCATTGCCACCGGGCTGTGGGCCGAACTGCTGAAGTCGGAGGCTGCCCGATCATGACTGCCCCGCAAATGTGGCTTACGGTGATCGCCATGGGCGCGGTGACGTTTCTCACCCGCCTGTCGTTCATTCTGGCGTGGGGCAAATTTGAATTGCCACGGGCGGTGCGGCTGGCGCTGAAGTATGTGCCTACGGCGGTGCTGTCGGCCATCATCCTGCCCGAACTGCTGCGCCCCGGCGGAGGGCCGCTGGATGCTTCGCCCTTCAACGCGCGGTGGGTGGCCGGGGTGGTGGCAGCGCTGGTGGCCTGGCGCACGCGCAACACCCTGCTCACCATTGTGACCGGGCTGCTGGTGCTGTGGGGCTGGTCGGCGCTGGTGCACCGGCCTGGCTAACGCGCCCCCGCATATCGTATAATTAGGCGCGAGGTGAGATATGCCGCAGGATAAACGACCCGCCCTTTACGACGAGAAACTGAATTTCTTTCGCAACCTTATTTTGCAGGCGCGACTGGCATGGCTGCTGTTTCGCGACCCGCGAGTGCCGCTCTGGCTTAAGGCCCTGCCGGTGGGGGCGCTGGCCTATCTGGTTATGCCGCTCGACGTGATGCCCGACGCGTTTCCCATCCTCGGGCAATTGGACGATCTGGCGGTAGTGTTGCTTGGCTTCAGCACCTTCATCAGCCTGTGCCCGGCCGACGTGGTGGACGAGCATTTGCAATCGCTGAAGAGTCCCGCCGACTGGAAAGTGGAGCCTCGCGGCGACACTGCGCCGGAGCCGGAACACAAACCGGAGACGATTGTCATCGACGGCACGTTTACCGATGCGCCGGAGCCGCCCGAGTCGGCGGAATAAACGAAGGGCGCGGGGCTGCCCTTTGCGGTATGTGCGTTGAAGTGAGAGAGCGCGGGGGAACTGCCCTGCGCTCTTTTTTGTTGTCAGGCGGCGAGGGTGATGGGTCGGCTGACCACCCGGGCGGGGGCCGCATCCACCGCGCCCGTGAGGTCGTAAGCCATGGCCCCTGTGATGCGCACGGGCACAATTTCGCCGACGGGCAGGTCGCCTTCCACGATGACCATGCCGTCAATTTCCGGCGCGTCGCGGTACGAGCGGCCCAGGCTCAGGCCGTCGCCTTTGCCCTCCACCAGCACGTTGAGCGTCTTGCCGATTTGCAGTTGATTTTTCGCCAGCGAGAGCCGTTGTTGTTGTTCCATCAGCCGCGCCAGCCGTTCGTCTTTCACTTCGGGGGACACGGGATCGCCCAGGGGTTCGCTGGGGGTGCCGGGTTCAAACGAAAAGGTGAACGCGCCCAGCCGGTCGAATTTGAGTTCGGCGGTGAAGTCGAGCAGGGTCTGGAATTCCTCTTCCGTTTCACCGGGGTAGCCAACGATGAATGTGGAACGGATCGCCAGGTCGGGCATGGCCGAGCGCATTTTGCCGATGGTGTTGTGCACCCAATCGATGTTGGCCGGGCGGCGCATGCGCCGCAGGGTGGCGGGGTGGCCGTGCTGCAGCGGCATGTCGAGATAATGCAGCACTTGCGGGTGCCGGGCCATAGTCTCGATCTGCCGGTCGGTCACATAGCCGGGGAAAGCATACATGATTCGAATCCACGGGATGCCGGGAGCCTCGGCGGTGAGGCGCTCGAGCAGTTCCGAGAGGCCCTCTTTGAGGCCGAGGTCGTGGCCGTAGTCGGTGGTGTCTTGCGCGATGAGCACCAGCTCTTTGAGGCCGCGCGCTTCGAGGCGTTTGGCTTCGGACACAACGGCTTTGATGGGGCGGCTGACGGCAGTGCCCTTGATGAGCGGGATGGCGCAGAAGGCGCACGGGCGGCGGCAGCCGTCGGCGATTTTTAGGTAGGCGCTCGCGCCTTGCACCGCCGTGCGGCTGACGCCGTGCTCATCGGCGCCTACGGCGGCGCTCTCGGGCAGGTGGTAAATGGGTTCGGGGTAGGGGCGGGCGCGCAGGCGTTGCACGAGATCGACGATGTCCATCCAGCGACGGGTGCCGATGATGCCATCAAGGCCGGGCACTTGTTTGGTGAGTTCGATGCCGTAACGCTGCGAGAGGCATCCGGCGGCGATGAGCAATTGCCCCGGTTTTTTGGCGTCGGCCAGTTCGCGCAGGGCGTTGACCGATTCTTGCTTGGCCGGGCCGATGAAGCCGCAGGTGTTGACGATGAGCACGCCGGCCCTGGCCGGCTCCTCGACGCCGCGATAGCCGGAGCCGCCGAGCAGTTGAGCCATGCTTTCAGAGTCTACGGTGTTCTTTGAGCAGCCCAGGCTGAGCAGATAATACGTTTGAGTTTGCGTTCGAGGTTTGGGCATTAAGAGTTGACTTATGGGTTCGGCGTGAGAGTGTTCGTCGGAACGCTCGTGGCTGTGGCGGTTTCGGTTGCGGTGGCGGCGTCGGTGCCGGTGGGTGAAGGGGTGGGCGTGTGGGTAACCGCCGGGGCGGCGGTGTTGGCCGTAGGCTGGGTGGCCGTGGGCGTCGGCGTCATTGTGGCTGCGGCGTCGGGGGTGAGGGTGAGCGTCGCGCCGGTTTCGGAGGTGGCCGTGGGAGTCGAAGTCCCCACCGCGCACTCGGTGGCGGCAGCCGTTTGTTTATCCTCGGTGGCCTGATCCGAACTGAGGACTAGCGCCGCGGCGTACTCGTCGGCGGCATGGCATGGATCGCCCCCGGCCATGAGGGCGTCGGCGTAACCGATGTGCGCGTCGTGCAGGCGTGCGCCGGTGTCGCGGAAGTACGGCGCAATCTGGTAGAGCACGGAGAAGGTGTCAACGGTGCGCGCCCAGTTGAGGCCCCAATACGAAACGCCGGAGACGTAGAGGTTGGCCCACTGTTGGTATTGAAGTGCTTCGGCGTCGAGCGCGCCGAGTTTGGAAGCCTGATCGAGGTCGGCCAGGCCAAGTTCCAGCACGCCGGATTTGATGGAGTCGATGCCGCGATTGCGATACGAGTTGAAGAGGATGCTGTTGACTTGCCCGGGTTCGTAACCGGGGTCGGCCACGCGCACGGCGTTGGCTTTGGTGATGGCGGCGCTCCAGTCTTTGGCGGCGAAGGCGGTTTGGGCCTCGACGAGGAGTTTTTTGGCGATGTCGGGATCGGGGGTGGGAGAAGGCCCCGGGGTGGCCGTGGGCAACGGGGTGGGGAGCCGCACGTTGCGAGCTTCGGCCAAGTGCGCGGCGGCGCCGGGGTAGTTGGGGTCCATGGTCAGGATGTATTCGAACCGTTGGGCGGCGAGCGCGGACCGCCCGGCGGCCAGGTCTTCCACGCCGAGGTCGAACTGCCGCTTGAGTTCCAGCACCTGGGCCGTGGCGGCGGCGGCGCTGCGGCGGGCAACGCCGGCCTGATAGCCGCTGCCTATGGCCGCGGTAATGATGACGGCGAGGAACAGGGCGACGACCAGCAGCGCGCCGGGGACGGAACGCAAAAAGCGGCCAAGCGGTGAAGCAGGGCGCGGCGAGTCGGGGGGCGGCACGGAGACGGGCGCGGTCTCCTCGTTCGGGTCAGTGTCCACGGCAATATCCTTAAGCCGGTGAATTATAACGGGCGGGAGGGGGGATGTCCAACCCGGAACGCCGGGGAAGATGAATAGCAGCTAAGAAACGTCACGGCGCCGGTTCGATTCGTTATGATATAGTCCTCCACGGAGTGGTGAGTCGGCATGTATCTAAATCGAGGCGATTTCAATTTGCGCCGCACACGGCGCAACAACATGAACCGGGTGGCGCTTTATATTGTTCTGATCATGGCCGGGTTGTACGTGCTCAATTTGGATCGGCAGGGCAAGATCGACAAACCTTTTTTGCCCACGGCCACGGCCACGCGCAGCCCGGCCTCGTACAGCGAGGAGGCGCAGGCGCAGTTTTCGGCGGGGCGGCTGAAAGAGGCCATTGCCGCCTACCAGAATGCGATTGAGCTGGACCCGACGCGAGTGGATTATTGGATTCAACTGGCGCGGATTCAGGTGTATGCCGATCATCCCGCGGACGGGCTGGAGAGCGCCTCGAGGGCCGTTCTGATCGCGCCCGAAAACAGCACGGCGCACGCGGTGCACGCGCTGGCGCTGGATTGGGCTGCCAGCCAGGCTGCCAAAGAGGAAGACAAAAGCAAGGGCTATTCCGATGCCGGCGACGCGGCGGTGCGCGCGATTCAGTTGGATCCGAACAACGCGCTGGCCCATGCCTATTATGCCGAGGTGCTGGTGGATTTGCAGCGTTACGCCCAGGCGCGCGACGAGGCCAAACAGGCGCTGCAATTGGACCCCAACAGCATGGACGCTTATCGGGTGTATGGCTACTATCTCGAAAGCACGGCCAACTACGAGGAAGCCATTCAGGCGTATCAGTCGGCCATCAAGATCAACCCGAACCTGCCGTTTCTGTTTATGCAGGCCGGGGTGAACTTCCGCATTTTGCAGCAATACGACACGGCCATCGAATATTTCCGGCGCGCCAGTTCCATCAACTCGGACGACATCAATCCGCTGCTGCAGATCAGCAAGACGTATTTTCAGACGGGCGAGTACGGGCGGTCGTCGCAGTATTTGGAGGCGGCGCTGACCATCGACTCGGCTAATGCCAATGTGCACGGGCGGCTGGGGCTGGTGTATTTCAAAGCGTTGAACTACGAGAGCGCCATTATCGAGCTGAGTTGCGCGGTGGACGGCTGCACCACCGACAAAGACACCATCGACGACAAATCGGGCGCGCCGGTGCTGACGATTGAACCGCTGCCGCTGAATGACCGGTCGTCGCTGGAAATCCATTACACCTACAGCTCGGTACTGGCCGCCCTGTCCACGCCCACGCATCCCTATTGCAACCGGGCGCGGCCCCTGTTTCAGGAAATCCTTGCGTTTGCGGGCAACGACCCGGTGGTGGCCGGCATTGTGCAGGAAAACGAAAACATTTGCGTTATTGCCGAAGGCACGGCCACGGCGGCGGCACTGGGCGGCGGGGCCACGCCTGCGCCCGGCACGGGCACGCCCACACCCGGAGCCGGCACCGGAACCCCTGCCCCAATTAAACCCGGCCTGACAACCACGCCGTAGTGTGCTAGAATTGCGCCACTGACTTCCGAACGGTCACGGGCAGCTGACGTGGCCGTTTTGTTTGGGGTATAGCAAGCCATGACTTTGATCGAAGCTACATTCACTGATTCGCTGGCAGACCAGATCGCCGCCCGGCGCACGTTTGCCATCATCTCGCACCCGGATGCGGGCAAGACCACGCTGACCGAAAAGTTGCTGCTCTACGGCAACGCCATTCATCTCGCGGGCAGCGTGCGCGCCCGCCGCAACCAGCGCCACTCGCGCTCCGACTGGATGGCGATCGAGCGCGAGCGCGGCATCTCCGTCACCTCCACCGTGCTGCAATTCCCTTATCGCAGCCGGGTCATCAATTTGCTCGATACCCCCGGCCACGAGGATTTCTCTGAAGACACCTATCGCACCCTGGCCGCCACCGACAGCGCGGTGATGGTGCTGGATGCGGCCAAAGGCATTGAGGCCCAAACCCGCAAGTTGTTCGAGGTGTGCCGCCGGCGCGGCATCCCCATCTTCACCTTCATCAACAAAATGGATCGGCCCGCCCGCGACCCGCTGGAACTGCTGGACGAGATTGAAACTGTGCTCGGCATGCAACCCGTTCCCATGAACTGGCCCGTCGGCGATGGCCCGGGCTTTAAGGGCGTGTGCGACCGCGTGACCCGCACGGTGCATCTGTTTGACCGCACGGCCCACCACCAGACCGTTGCGCCCGAAACCGTCATCCCGCTCGATTCGCCGGAACTGCGCGAGGCGCTGAGCGACTCGGAAATTGACAAACTGAAGGCCGACCTGTCGCTGATGGACGGGCTGGGCTTTGAGTTCGATCCGGAACTGCTGCTGGCCGGGGCGCAAACGCCGGTGTACTTCGGCAGCGCGCTCACCAACTTTGGCGTGCAGTTCTTTTTGGATGCATTTGTGGATCACGCCCCGCCGCCTCGCTCCTACCTGAGCGACATCGGGCTGATTGACCCGGCGCGGCTGGATTTTTCGGGCTTCGTTTTCAAAATACAGGCCAACATGAATCCGAACCACCGCGACAGCGTGGTGTTTTTGCGCGTGTGCTCGGGCCGCTTCCAGCGCGATATGAGCGTGGTGCACACCCGGAGCGGCAAGTCGCTGCGCCTGCCGAGGCCGTACAAGTTTTTCGCCAACGAGCGCGAGTTGCTGGAGGAAGCCTATCCGGGCGACATCATCGGCCTGCCCAGCAATGGCGAGTTTGCCATTGGCGACACGCTGTGCGCGGGCGAGCGGTTCGCCATTGCCCCCATGCCGCGCTTTCAGCCGGAGCATTTTGCGCTATTGCGCAACACGGACGTGAGTAAGCAGAAGCAGTTTCAGAAAGGCATGCTGCAGTTGGAAACCGAAGGGGCCATGCAAGTACTGTACGACGTGGACGCCCACCAGCGCAACCCCATTTTGGCGGTGGTGGGGCAATTGCAATTCGACGTGGTGCGGGCGCGGCTGGAGAGCGAATACTCCGTGGTTACCATCCTTGAGCCGCTGGGCTACCGCTTCTCGCGCTGGGTGGACGGGCCGCCGGAGGTCATTGACCAACTGCCGTGGGGCCACGGGCTGCAAAAAGTGCGCGACACGCACGGGCAGTTGGTGGCGCTCTTCCACTCGCAATTCGATCTGGACTATTGTTTGCAGAAGTTTCCTGAGGTGGCATTCAGGAGCTTGGGGTAGATTTTCGATCTACGAAGTACAGGAAGCGGATCAGGCCATCTTGCCGGTGGCAAGATAATTGTGGATGCGCGGGTCCACCTCTGTCGTGGCCGGCAGCCGCGGCAAGAGATCACGCATTACCTTCTGCACGTCGAATGTGCCAGTGTAATTGCCCTGAGTGATCTCCAACTGAATCCGCTCGCCGCTGGCCGTTTCAACCCGAACGTACCAGTAAGGCACACCCGGCGCGCCGGACCGTGTCGTCTGCCACCCTTGATCCCCGCTCAGGCGGATGATGTCGGCCAACCGTAGAGTTGTCGAGCGCCCACCATCTTTTTCAATGAGCGCGTCGGGGGTCAAACGCAACTGTTGGCTGCGAGCGGCGAAAATGGCCGCCCAAATACCAACGGCCACCAATAGGCCACCCAGCGCTACAAAGCCGCACGCCAGAAGCGGCATCACGGCGAAGCTCTCGGCACTTTGTCCTTGAGTAGTGTTGGAAAACGACGCCAGCGCCAGTATGCCGACTCCAAGTCCACAACAGAGGAACAAACTGCCTATAGCGGCAAAGAATCCGCCGAAGAGGGCGTTGAATGTCTTTGCACTTTGAGTAGCGGTGTAGGTAATGGTTTCCATGTTTCACGTCAACTTCCAATTTGGCTTCACGTCCATAGCGAGTGAATCGCGGTGGCCCGCCAGAAAACGCCAATGCCCGGCGGCGGCGATCATGGCCGCGTTGTCGGCGCAGAGGATGAGCGGCGGAAAGCGCACCGGCAAATCGCCGGCGCGTTTTTCCATTTCGGCGCGCAGGGCCTTGTTGGCCGACACCCCTCCGGCCATGAAGATGGCCGTGGCCCCGTGCACCCGGGCGGCGGCCACGGTTTTCACGGCCAGCACTTCCACCGCCGCGGCCTGAAAGCTGGCGGCGAGATCGGCAATCGGAGTATTGGGCGGCGGCGCGGCTTCGCCGGGATGCGAATCCGGCGCTTGCCGCTTGAGTTCGCGCAGCACGGCGGTTTTGAGTCCGCTGAAAGAAAAGTCGTGCGCGCCTTCGAGCCACGCGCGCGGAAAAGCAAACGCTGCCGGGTTGCCCTCGCGGGCCGCTTTCTCAATGTAGGGGCCGCCGGGGTAGGGCAGGCCCAACATGCGCCCCACTTTATCGAATGCTTCCCCAGCCGCGTCGTCAATGGTTCCCCCCAGCCGCCGGTAGTGCAGGTGATCAGTCATCAGCACCAGTTCGGTGTGCCCGCCCGACACGATGAGGCACATCACGGGGAATTGAGTTTGCTCTGCGCCCTCGACAAGCCAGAGTGAATAGAGATGCCCTTCGAGATGGCTCACGCCGATGAGCGGCAAGCCGCGCCCCAGCGCCAGCCCTTTGGCCGCATTCATCCCCACCACGAGCGACCCGGCCAGCCCCGGCCCGCGCGTCACGGCAATGACATCGATCTCATCCAGTGACCCATGCGCCTGCTCCAGCGCTTGCGTGATCACCGGATGGATGGCCTCGATGTGCATGCGCGAGGCCATTTCGGGGAACACGCCGCCGTACCGGGCGTGAAAGTCCGCTTGCGAGGCGATCACCAGCGAGAGGATCGTCCGCCCATCTTGCACCACTGCGGCGGAGGTTTCGTCGCAGGACGTTTCAATGCCAAGGAGTGTCGTCATAAGCCATGCAGTTCTGCGGTATCATACGCCCTCATTAATTCCGGCAGGAGCTTACCGTCATGCATTGCGGCGCGCAAACCGGTTGTGCAGAAATTCTGCTTCAGATTCTAATCTATGGCCTGTCCAACGGCGCGGCGCTGGCGCTGATGGCCGTGGGGGTCACGGTGGTGTACGGCACCGTGCGCACGCTGAACCTGGCGCACGGAGACGTGTTCGCGCTGTCCTCGGCGCTGACCACCTCGCTGGTGAACGGGCTGGGTTTGCAGCCCAACTGGCCGCCGTTGTGGCTGTTGGGATCGCTCGTGTTGATCTTCGCCGCCGCCCTGGCCTTTGGCGCGCTGCTCAGCGTGGGCATCGAGCAGGCCGCCTTCAAGCCGTTTCGCGGGCGTTCGCGCCTGGCCCCGCTGATTGCCACGCTGGGATTATCCTTTGTATTGTATCAGGGCGCGTTGTTCTGGCGCACCACCCTGCGCAGTTGGATCCCCGGCGACCATCGCAGTGTGCCCGGCCTGCCCGAAGTGCCCACCGACGGCATCCCCGACCTGCTGCCCAATCTGAATCTGATCAAGGCCCTGGGCTTGCCTCTGCATGTCACCTTTCGCGCCAGCGACCTGTTTGTGATCGTGGTCTCGGCGCTGTGTACGCTGGGGTGTTTATGGTTTCTCCAGCGCACGCGCACCGGGCGGGCTATTCGCGCTTGCGCCCAGAACCCCGAGATGGCGCAACTGTGTGGCGTGGATCTGGACGGGACCATTCGCTGGGCCTTTGCCTTTGGTGGGGCATTGGCCGGGGCGGCGGGTTTCGTCTTTGCCTTGTATTACGCGCGGCCCTTCGGCCAGCACGGCGCTCAGAGCGGCCTGCTGGCATTTGCGGCGGCCATTCTGGGAGGGGTGGGCAATCCGCTGGGCGCATTGGTCAGCGGCGTGGGGCTGGGGGTGTTCACCGCGTACAGCGACTTCTTCTTTGCCGCACAGTGGACGCCGGTTCTATTGCAACTGCTGTTGATCGCGCTGTTGATCGCCCGTTCGGGGGCCGGCGAGGATGACGCGTTGGCGGTTCCCAGCCGTGAGGTGTTGACCACCGGCGGCCCGGCGGCGCGCCGCGACCGTCGCTGGTGGCTGGCCGCGCTGGGACTGGCGCTGCTATACCCCGTGCTGGATCGGGCGTTAGGCCTGCAACTGTTGGTGATCGTTACCGGGCTGGCGGCGCTGGTGATGCTGGCGTTGGGCCTCAACCTGGTGCTGGGCATCGCCGGGATTCTTGACCTGGGCTTTGCAGTCAGTTACGGGCTGGGAGGCTATGTGGTGGCGTTGCTGGCGCCGCACTGGGGGCCGGGCGGGCCGCTATCGCAGCCGCTGGACTTTGTGGTGTTGCTGGCGCTGGGCGCGCTGCTGGCGGGCGCGTTTGGCGCGCTAAAGGGTGAGCTGACCCGTCGCCTGCGCGCCGACGATCTGGCGGTGGCCAGCCTGGCGCTGGGGTTTATCATGGGGCAGGTCATCCTCAACCTCAGCGATTTCACCGGCGGGGTGGGCGGGGTGGCGGCGTTGCCCGCGCCGCGCCTGTTGGGCTACAGCCTTCCGCGTCCGGTGGAGCAGTATTATCTGGCGCTGGCGCTGGTGCTGGCGTTAGTCTGGGCCAGCCGGCGATTGATCGGCTCGCGGCTGGGTCGAGGGTGGGCGGCTATTGCGGCTGACCCGCTGGCTGCGGCCAGCATCGGACTCAACACCACGGCTGGCCGCACCATTGCGCTGGCCGCCGGGTCGGCGATGGCGGGTATGGCGGGCGCGCTGTATGCCAGCACGTTTGCGTATGTGTCGCCGGAGATGGTGGCGTTTCACGTCTCGGCGATGATATTGGCGATGACGATCCTGGGCGGCAATGGCAGTGTGGCCGGGGCGGTGCTGGGCGCGCTGCTCATCGGCGGCTATGACCGGGTGGGGATCCCGCGCCTGGGGCCGGTGCTGGCGCAACTGCTGCAAGGGGGCGGCCTGGGCGTGCACTGGGTCTTCGATCTGCGCGCCACCAGCTATCTCAATTTTGGCCTGGCGTTGTATCTGACCATCCTGTATCGCGGGCGCAAATCATGATCCTGGCTCCGCGCGTTTTATATCTCAGCAGTTACATCGCCTTCAACGGGATCACCAGGTCCTTCTTAAACTCCCCGATCGTTTCCAGCGTCTTCGTCGCCGGGTTGAGCCACAGAAAATCTTCGACGCGCACGCCAAAGCCTCGGTCGGGATAATATAGCCCCGGCTCCACGGTGATGGCTACGCCCGGTTCGAGCGTGTCGAGGTTGCCCTCGAATTCGGACAGCCTCGGGCTTTCGTGGATGTTCAGCCCTACGCCGTGGCCGAGGCTGTGCACGTAGCCCTCGATGGTTTTGGGGTTAGTGCGTGTGGTGGGGTGGCCGTGGGCTTCAAAATAGTCGTTGGTCATCTTCTGATACTGCGCGCACGACGCGCCGGCCTGCATCGAGTCGGTGGCGATGTTGAAGATTTCCATGACCTCGTGGTAAGCCTTTTCCACTTCCGGCGGGGCGTAGCCCACGCACCACGTGCGCGTGAAGTCGAAGAAGTAGCCCCCGCCCGCTTCCGTCGGAAAGATGTCGTACACAATCGTCTGGCCCAGCGCAATGGGGTCGGAGTCTTCGCCGTGGGAGTGCGGCACCCCGGCGTCGCGGCCAATGGCAAAGATAAAGTCGTCGGGATGCTCGATGTTCAAGTCCATGCTCCAGCGGCGGATTTCGCGCTTCACGTCGCCCACGGTAAGCGGGGAGCCATCGGGTTTCACCAGCACGCCGTCCTGGGCGCGGTGGCCGGCGAGGAAGTCCCACGTGTCCCCCACCACGATCATGGTCTTCTCGCCCACGGCGCGGATACGCGCGACTTCGTCGGCATCTTTGGTGTACCACGCGCGCTCAAAAATGGAGTTGTTGTATTCGCCCACGATCTGGAGGTCGGGTCGCATGGTCATCAACTCGCTCCACAGGGCAAAGGCCGCGCCCTGCTCTTCGCGGCCATACACGGCCACGCGGCCGGTGATGCTCAACTCGTCCAGCATGGCAGCCATCAACCGCGCGCGCGCGCGCAGGGCATTGCCCTTCTCCTCATTGAGCAGCTTGGCGCCGTCGAATTGGTTGCGGTCGATCACGCGCAGGCCGCTTTTGGCCGCCTCGTCGCGCTCCATCGAGTTGGCGATGATCACCGGGGCCTCGCCGCGCTTCTTGATCACCACGGTCACTTCGCCCAATTTGGCGCCGTTGACCATGTAGTACATGGCCGGGTTGGCGTGCGCCGATCCGGTAACCATCAGCGCATCGATATTGCGTTCGCTCATAAGGCGGTCGAGGTCCGATTTCATGGCGAGGTCGTCTCCATTCCGGGGTATTGATCACCGGCCGGCGGCGATCACGGCTTTGCTCAGTTCTGCTTCTTCTGTCTCGCTCACCGTTCGGGGATCGAAAACCACCCGGTCGCCTTCCACACGGGCGATCACCGGCGTTGGGGCGGCGCGGAGTTTGGCGAGGAATTTGTTTGGGGAACGCACCGAGAGAGCGACGAGTTTGGTCGGCAGGGTTTCGCCGGGGAGGCTGCCGCCTCCCACAGTGGATTGGCCGTCCACGACCTCGCCGCCCCACGCCTGCGCCCAGCGATTGGCCCGGGCCTCGATCTCAGGCAAGGGCATGGCGATCATGCGCCACACCGGGATTTTGCGCGGGGCTTCATCCTTGAGGTAATGCAGCAGAGTGGCCGTGAGCGCGGCGAGGCAGAGCTTGTCGGCGCGCACAGCGCGGGCCAGCGGATGCTTTTTCAGTTTGTCGATCAGCGAACGCTCGCCGACGACGATGCCCGCCTGCGGCCCGCCCAGCAGTTTGTCGCCGCTAAAGATGACCAGCCCCGCGCCGGCCTGCACGCTCTCTTGCACGGCGGGTTCGTGGGCCAGGCCAAAGGCGGCGGTGTCGAGCAGCGCGCCGCTGCCCACGTCGTCAACTAGCGGCAGGTCGTGTTCACGGGCAATGGCGGCCAGTTCGTCCAGCGTCGGTTCGGTGGTGAAGCCGACGATTCTGAAATTGGAATGATGCGCCCGGAGCAGGGCGGCGGTCTTGGGTGTGACGGCTTCGGCGTAGTCGCGCGGGTGAGTGCTGTTGGTGGTGCCCACCTCCACCAGCTTTGCGCCCGATTGCTTCATTACATCCGGCACGCGAAAGCCGCCGCCGATCTCCACCAGTTGTCCGCGTGAGACAATCACTTCTTTGCTTTTGGCAATGGCGGTGAGGGCCAGCAGCACACCGGCGGCGGCGTTGTTCACCACCAGCGCGGCCTCGGCCCCGGTGAGTTGGGTGAGCAGGCCTTCGGCGTGTGCGGCGCGGCTGCCGCGCATGCCTCTGGCCAAATCGTATTCGAGGGTGGAATAGTGTTGCGCAGCCTCGGCCAGCGCGGCCACGGCCTCGGGCGAGAGCGGCGCGCGGCCCAGGTTGGTGTGGATGATCACGCCGGTGGCGTTGATGACGGGCGCCAGGGTGGGGGCCAAACGATGGCCGAGGCGGACGCGGGCGGCGTCTGTCAGTTGGGCCGGGGTGGGGATGGGGCCGCCATTGCGGATGGTGGCGCGGGCGGCCTCTACGGCTTCCCGCAGGGCATCCACCACCAACGGGCGGCCATAGGCGGCGATGAGATCATCCGACTGCCGGAGCAGAGCCTCAACGCTTGGCAGTTGGCGGAGTGTCATCGGGAGTCCATTTGCTGCGGGCGCGCAGGGAGATGAAGATTTCGATGGCGGCCAGCGCGGCGGCCAGCAGTATGCCCGTGGTCCAGTTGAGGGCGCGGCCCAGTTGCAGCCAGGCGCACGTGGCGCCAAACAACCCCACCCAAATGGATTGCCGCAGCAGCACCGAGTCGGGGGGTAGGGCGCGGGCAAAGCGGCGGTTGAGGTAGCCGGCAAAGGGGACGGCCGTGCCGGTGAGGGCCATGAACCACAAGGCGAAGAAGAGCCAGCGCGGGCCTACGGTGGGCAGGGTGAAGTTGGCGACCCAGATCAGCCCGCCCCAACCGGCGAGGGCCAGAATGATGGAGGCGAGGGTGAGTCCCCAACGACGTTCAACCGGGGCAGGAGGTTTGATCATCGGTGGTATTATACTTGCTTGACGAAAATGGCAACCACTCCAAAGATCGAAGACATCTCTCGAATCTTGAAACGTCATCTGCCGGTCGAATACGGCGCGGTGCTGTTTGGCTCACGCGCCTCTGGCCGCGCCCGGCCGGGTTCGGATTGGGATATTGGCGTGCTTGGCCCGACTCCGTTGGGCGGCGAAGTGGTGCAAACCATCCTTGATGAATTGGATGAATTGCCGACGCTGCATTCTTTCGACGTGGTGGATTTGACGACCGTGCCGGAGTATTTCCGCGAGACGGCCGTGCGGGGAGCGAAAAAGATTCTGCCCTCTGTCGCCCTTGACACGTTTGCGAAGGAGATGATCATGCCTGCCAACACACAAGTTGATCTGACCGCATTCGAGTCGGCTTTGGCGCGATTAGGCGAAGCGTTAGCCGAAGCCGAAACGGAGTTGATCAGAGACGCGGCGATTCAGCGATTTGAGTTCACGTTTGAATTGGCATGGAAGACGACGATGCGGGTGGAGCAAGCATCGGGGCTTGAGAGCGGCGCATCGCCTCGTCAGGTAATCAAAGTGGCGTTCAAAGCCGATTGGATAGACGACAACGAGTTATGGCTGACAATGCTCAATGATCGCAATCGCACCAGCCACGCTTACAATCGAATAGTCGCGGAAGAAATCTTTGATCGCCTGCCGGAATACAGGGATGCGCTGTCGGGATTGCTTGCTCGTCTCAAGCGAGAACTAGAGCCGCCGGAAAAGAAAAACGGCGACGCCTTTGTCGAAGACTGAACCTTTTTTCTTCCCGTGGTCGCAGCGTTGTTTATTCCGCATTCATCCTTCATCCTTCATCCTTCATCATTCGCTCGTGTCCCTCATCACCTTCTCTTCTCTATCCAAATCATTCGGCCCGCACGACATCTTCCGCGATCTGAGCGGGGCGGTGCCGCGCGCCAGCCGCATCGGCCTCGTCGGCCCCAACGGCATCGGCAAGACCACCCTGCTGCGCATGTTTGCCGGGCTGGAGGACCCCTCCGGCGGCGCAGTGCACCGGGCGCGCGGGCTGCGCGTGGGCTACCTGCCGCAAGAGGCGGTGGACGCCGCCACCGAGCGCACGGTGTGGGAGGAGATGCTCACCGCGTTTGCCGAAGTGCAGGCGCACGAGGCCGAGCTGCGGCAGTTGGAAGCGGCCATGGCCGACCCGGCGCAATTCGAGACGGCGTCGCTGCGGTACGGGCATTTGCAGGAGCAGTTCGAGCACGAGGGCGGCTACGTCTACGAGTCGCAGATCAAACAGACGCTCAACGGCCTGGGCTTTGACGCCGGCGAATACGCCCGCTCGCTGCGGCTGCTTTCGGGCGGGCAAAAAACGCGCGCCCTGCTGGCCCGGCTGCTGCTCGAAGCCCCCGACCTGCTGATCCTCGACGAGCCGACGAACCACCTCGACATCGCGGCTATCGAGTGGCTGGAAAAATTTCTGAGCGAGTGGGCCGGGTCGGCGCTCATCGTTTCGCACGACCGCTACTTTTTGGACGAGGCGACCAACAAAATCTGGGAGATGACGCCGGCGCGCATCGAGGAATACACCGGCAACTACAGCGCCTACCTGCGCCAGCGGGCCGAGCGCCGCGACCGGCAGTCGTTTGAGTACGAAGCCCAGCAGGCCCAAATTGCCAAAGAGGAAGATTACATCCGGCGCAACATTGCCGGGCAGAACACGGCGCAGGCCAAAGGGCGGCGGCGGCGGCTGGAACGATTGAAGGAAACGCCCGGGGCTATCGTCGAGCGCCCGCGCGATGCCGACTCGTTGAAGCTTTCGCTGGACACCGGGCTCCGTTCGGGCGACCGGGTGGTGGAAAGCCGCGATCTCGTCGTGGGCTACGCCGACGACGGCAAGCCGCTGTTTGCCGCGCCCGACCTGCTGCTGTGGCGCGGCGAGGTGGCCGCGCTCATCGGTCCCAACGGCACGGGCAAAAGCACCTTTCTCAAAACCCTGCTGGGACAACTGCCGCCGCTGAAAGGCCGCGTGAAGCTGGGCACCAGCCTGAAGATCGGCTACTTTGCGCAAGCGCACGAAGGCTTGCATCCGGAGCGCACGGCCATCGAGGAAATCCAGTCGGTGCGCGAGATGCCCGTGGGCGCGGTGCGCGACTACCTCGCCAGGTTCCTTTTCACCGGCGACGACGTATTCAAAAAGGTGCAGGTGCTTTCGGGCGGCGAGCGCGGGCGCGTGGCGCTGGCCAAGCTGGCGATGCAGGGTGCAAATTTCTTGCTGCTCGACGAACCCACCAACCACCTCGACATCCCCTCGCAGGAAATTCTCGAAGCCGTGCTGTCGGATTTTGACGGAACGATTTTGCTGGTCTCGCACGACCGCTATTTGATCGACGCGCTAGCTACACAAATCTGGTCGTTGGAGGCCAGGCGGCTGGAAGTGTTCAAAGGAAGCTACCGGGAGTTTGTGGATGTTAGAAGTCAGAAGACAGAAGTCAGAGGTCAGAAGTCGGAGGTTAGAGGTGGGACGCCTGAACTGCGGCGGGAGGCGAGAGGACAGCGAACGGCCAACCGCCAGTCACCAACAGCTAACAACCAGCAACCAGCCGCCAAGCGCCGCTCCACCGCCGACGAGCGCCGCCGCGCCCAGCGCGTGGAGGAAATGGAACTGCTGATTGCCTCGCTTGAAAAGCGGCTGACCGAATTGGCTGCAGAACTGGAGGCTGCCGGTTCCAACGCGGCGCAGGCGAAGATGCTCAGTGAGGAATATGCCCAGGTGGAAGGCGATCTGGCCACTCGCCTGTTGGAGTGGGAACGGATGCTGCAACCCGTCGGCTGATCCACCGCATGCCCGTGCTATAATTTTCCGCCGCCCATGGATACCCGTCGCACTCCCTCTGTAACCCGCGCGCGCGCCACCCCGCGCCGCCGGGCCTCGCTGCCTGGCTGGGCCTACGCCGCATTGGCCGCGCTGTTTTTGCTGGCAACGGCCATCTCGGCGTATTTGGTTTATGCGACCGTGCGCGACATTGTGGCTTCGATGGCTGCGCCGGCCACTCCGCGCAGCGTGGTGGGGGGCGGCAGCGGCAGTGCGGCCCCCACTGCCGGGCCGCATACGCCGCAGCCCACGGCGGGCAGCGCCTCGCCCGCAATTTCCTTTTTGCCGTGGAAGGGCACCGACCGGGTGACGGTGCTGTTTATGGGCATTGACCAGCGCGGCGGCGAAACCGATACCGCCTATCGCACTGACTCGATGATGTTGCTCACCGTGGACCCGGTGGCGCGCACGGCGGGTATGCTTTCCATCCCCCGCGATTTGTACGTCACCATACCCGGCTTCGCGGATCGAGACAAAATCACTACCGCCAACTTCAAAGGTGACGCCTATCACCTGCCGGGCGGCGGGGCGCAACTGGCCATGGACACCGTGGAGGCCAACCTCGGCATCCGCGTGGATTATTACATCCGCATCAACTTCACCGCCTTCGAAACGTTCATCGATCAGATCAACGGCATTGACGTGAACAACCCGGAGGCCATTGCCGACCCGGAGTATCCGGACTGCTGCTTTGGCTACGACCCGTTCTATTTGGCGGCCGGGCCGCAGCATCTCGACGGGCGCACCGCGCTGAAATTTGCCCGCACCCGGCACGTGACCGGCGACGACTTTGGCCGCGCCGTCCGCCAGCAAATGGTGGTGCTGGCCGTGCGCGACAAGCTTACCAGCACCGACATGCTGCCCATGCTCATCAGCCGCGCGCCGCAGATTCTATCCACCCTCAGCGGCAGCTACACCACCAACCTTTCACTCGACCAGATTGTGAGCCTGGCGCTGCTGGCTAAGGACATCCCGCGCGACAAAATCGCCTCGGCGGTGATCGATCAGGATTACATCGCCTCCGAATACACCACTGCCGACAACCAGCAGGTGCTCATCCTCAATATCGAGAAATTCCGCGAACTGCGCGACAAGATTTTCTACACCCCCGAACCGCCGAACCTCGTCGTGCCCAATGCGGCCGAGCTGCTAGCCGGCGAGGGCGCCACGGTGGAGGTGCTCAACGGCTCGGCCCAGGCCGGCATTGCCGCTGCCGCCGCAGATTACCTGCGCGGCAAGGGGATCAACGTAGTGAGTGTGGGCAACGCCGACCGCAACGACTATGGTTCGACGGTGATTTACGACTTCAAGAGCCGCCCCTATACCACCCGCTGGCTGGCCGATACGTTCCACGTGTCGTCGTCCAGCATCCTCTCGGGCAACGACCCCAATAGCCCCGCCGACGTGCGCGTCATCATCGGCGCAGACTTTGTGCTGCCGAGCAATTAATACCCGATACAGAATACTCAATACCCAATATGGCATGCACCCACATATTGGGTATTGAGTATTGGGTATTTTGTATTGTTACGGCTTCTTCGTCTGCGTCGGTTTTACGGTCGGGGTGACGGTGAGGGTAGCCGTGGGCGAGGGGGTGTCGGTGGGCGGGGCGGTGTTGGAGGGGGTGAAGGTGATGGTGGGCGTCACGGTGATCATGCCGCCGGGCAAGTATTGGCGGGTGACCACTTCGGCGGTGTCGCCCATCGGGCCTAGATCGCGCTGGTTGAGCATCACGCGCACACCCGCGCCATTCCCGGTGGTGACTTCAATTAAGTTCTGACCCACATAGTCCTGGCGGTCTTGCGGCATCAGCAGGCCGTCGAATTTCACCGCGCCATCCACGGTCACACGCACAAACGTCCGTTGCTCGATGATCAGCGCGAGTTGCACGTTGGAGAACTGCACGTCTGGCGGGGGTTGGGTGAAGGTGGCGGTGATGTTGGCGATGATGGTGGGCGACGGTGTGGCGGTGGGGCCGATGAGTTCGGGGGTCTGGGTGAGTTGGCTCTGGCCGAATACGGTGGAGGCCAGCCGCGAGCCGCCCCAGATGAAAAAGCCGGCGATGATGGCCAGCACGATGAGGGCGATGATGACATCGGGGGTGAAGAGGCGGCGGACGCGGCGCAATGCGCCAAAGGGGGTGGAAGCCGCCGAGGGGGCGGGCGTGGCTGCTGCTGCCGCCACTGGCGATGATGCGCCCTTTTCGGTTTTGGCGCGGGGGCGCAGCCGGGCCAGGCCGCGTCCGGGTCGGGCAGGTTGCAGGGCTTCGTTCAGTTGCGAGAGGGCCTGGGCGGGGTCCAATCCCAAATGCTGGGCGTAATTGCGCAAGAAGCCGCGGGCCTGGAGGGGCGAGGGCAGGGCGTCGAGGTCGCCCGCTTCGAGGGCGGCGAGGTATTTGGCCCGAATGCGGACCACTCGTTCAACTTCGTCGAGTGTCCAGCCACGGGCCTCGCGGGCCGCGCGCAGGGTTGCGCCGAGTGCTTCAAGCATGTGGATAGATTAAGCCTGTTTGGCCGGATGCACAAGCGGGGAAAAGAATGATGCGTGACGCGTGATCCGGTGATTGCCATTGGATCGCGAGTCACGCATCACGGTTGAAGGCGCTCGTTTATTCCGACGCAGTTACTTCAGCCGCAGCAGCTTCAGCGACAGTTGCCTCAGCGGCAGTTGCTTCAGCCTCAACAGCCTCAACAGCCTCAGCCGCCGGGGCGGGAGCAGGGGCGGCGGCCTCAATAGCCTGCCCTTCGCGGTAAACGAGGACGTTGACCTGCGGCAGCAAATCGGCGGTGAGGCGCACTTGCACTTTGAAGGTGCCCAGTTCGCGCAGCGGTTGGTGGCCGATGTTGCGGCGGTCGATCTTTTCGCCGATGGCGCGCTCGATGGCTTCGGCAAGATGCTGGGTGGTGATGGAGCCGTACAGTTTGCCGGTGTCGCCCGCTTTGGCCGGGAAACGCAGGGTGAGGCCGTTTATTTTTTCGGCCAGCCCGCTCATTTCGGCGTTCAACGTGGTGCGCTGTTTGTCGGCGGCAGTGCGCACCGCCTCCGATTGTGCCAGCACGCTTTTGGTGGCCAGCGCGGCGAGGCCGCGCGGGATGAGGTAGTTGCGGCCATAGCCGTCGGCGACTTTTTTGACATCGCCGGCGTGCCCCAGTTTATAGACGTCTTTTAGTAGAAGAACCTTCATGGTATCAAGCCCTTTCGTGCTTTTTAGATGAGGAGGTTGCGGGCGAAGGGTACAACGCCCTGATTGCCGGGCCGCCATCTTACCAGAAGAGGCGTGAATTGTGAAGGAACGCGCGGGCGCGTTTCACGGCGGGGGGACTTTGACGGACGGCTGCCAGCCCCGGCCCACCAGCCATCCGCCCACCAACCCGGAGAGCAGGATGAGAGTCATGGGCACGATCCAGCTTTCGGCGGGGAGCAGCGGCACACGGGGCCACCACTGCCGGGCGCTAATGCTCCACAGGGCAGCGGCCAGCCCCACAAACGGTTCGTGCGCGGCGGCGAGCCGGGCCGCCAGTGCGCCGATCAGCACAGGCGGGGCGGCAAAGGCGATGGCAGTGGCGGCCATGAGCGCCAGCATGAGGCCGAAAGGTAAAGGGTGGCCGGCGGCAGCCCACCAGCGCGGGGCCGCCCACGCCGCCCAACGGAATGCGGCATACCCGGCGGAGTTGCCGCCCACGACGATGAAGGCCAATCGGAGCGCGGTTTTCATGTCATGCTCACTCTATCATGATTCGCTCACCGTTCTGTAGTATTGTTCTGCCATCACGCGTTAGGCAAGCGGCGCGGCGGCGTTCATGGCGGCCGATAATACCTATGTGTGCTTGACAATTGGGGCGGGTGTAGTTTATAGTTTGCCCGCCTTAAGCAAAGCGCGCTATCCGTTCAGACGGCAATAGGCGGCTTCTGGGAAATAGCGCTTTACCCCGGCAGACTAACTCAACTGGCTGAACGCCCTGTCATCAACCTTGACGGACTGCTGGTAGCCTGTCAAGGTTTTCTCGTTTTTGTATTTCCAGCAATAGCTGGCTGCCCGTCCGGCTGACCTAATGGCTCGACGGGCAGGTCATTTGTAAACATCAACGATCCGTTTTTCTGGAGGCTAATTGTGAAATCTGTGACTGGAATTTTGCCGCATGGCGGCACGCTGGTGAATCGCGTGCTGCGCGGCGAGGTGGGGAAAGCCGTGGCCGAACGCGCCCAATCACTGCCCCGTATTGCCCTGGACTCTACCCGCATGTCGGATTTGGAGTTGATTGCCACGGGAGCGCTCAGCCCGTTGACCGGCTTTATGGGGCAGGTGGATTACGAAAAAGTCGTCCGCGAGATGCGGCTAGCCTCGAACCTGGTTTGGACGATCCCGGTGGTGCTGCCCGTATCGCGCGAGTTGGCGACCACGCTGGCCGAAGGGCAGGAAGTGGCGTTGTGTGAGGGCGACCGGGTGCTGGCGGTGATGGAAGTGCGCGAGAAGTTCGAGTACGACAAGCAGTTAGAAGCGCAAGAGGTCTATCGCACGACCGAAGAACAACATCCGGGCGTGGCCCGGCTGTATGGGCAGGGCGAGGTGCTGCTCGGCGGCGACATCTGGCTGGTGGACTGGCCCTCGGCAGCCACGACGGAGTTCCCCGATTTCCGCTTTGCGCCCGCCGACACACGGCGCGCATTTGCCGGCCGCGGCTGGAAGAGGATTGTGGGCTTTCAGACTCGCAACCCCATTCACCGCGCGCACGAGTATATTCAAAAAGTGGCGATGGAGCTGGTGGACGGGCTGATGCTGCACCCGCTGGTGGGCGAAACCAAAGGCGACGACATTCCGGCCGATGTGCGCATGATGTCGTACCAGACTTTGCTGAGCAGCTATTATCCCGCGGATCGAGTGATGCTGGGTGTGTTCCCGGCGGCCATGCGCTATGCCGGGCCGCGCGAGGCGGTGTTTCATGCCATTGCCCGCAAGAATTATGGCGTCACCCATTTCATCGTGGGACGCGATCACGCCGGGGTGGGCAACTACTATGGCACTTACGACGCCCAACGCATTTTCGACAACTTCCGCCCGGAGGAGATCGGCCTGACGCTGTTGTTCTTTGATCACACTTTCTACTGCCGCAAGTGCGGCGGCATCGTTTCCATTAAGACGTGCCCGCACGACCGCTCGGAGCACGTGGTGCTTTCGGGCACGCAAGTGCGGCAAATGCTGGAGCGCGGCGAGGCCCTGCCCACCGAGTTCACCCGCCCGGAAGTTTCTAAGGTGCTGGTGGATGGCATGCAAGCCAAGCTGAAGGCCAAAGCATAGTTGGCCGGTTGTCTGCCGTAAGATCGGTTTACAATCAGCCCAAGAGGAATTTCAGTGTTCAACCTTCTCCGCAAACCAAGAGATCGCAAAGTTTTCGTCATCGGTCTGGATTGCGCTCCGCCGGAGTTTATCTTTGATCAGTGGCGCAACGAATTGCCCAACCTCAACCGGCTGATGTCGCAGGGGGTGTGGGGCGAGCTGCGCTCCGCCATTCCGTGCATCACCGTGCCGGCCTGGGCCTCCATGACTTCGAGCAAAGACCCGGGCACGCTGGGCTTTTACGGCTTCCGCAACCGGGCGGATTATTCGTACGAGAAGATGACCATCGCCACCGGCGCTTCGGTGAAAGAGCCGCGTGTGTGGGACATTTTGGGCGAGCACGGCAAGCAGGTCGCGGTGGTGGGCGTGCCGCAAACATACCCGCCGCGCCCGGTAAACGGCAATCTGGTGAGCTGCTTCCTCACGCCCACCATCCAAAAGCAATACACCCACCCGGCCTCGCTGGGCGATGAAATCCGGGGCTGGCTGAACGGCGCAGATTACATGGTGGACGTGCCGCAGTTCCGCACCGACGATAAAGACTTTCTGCTCAAGCAAATCTACGACATGACCGAGCGCCGCTTCACCGTGGTGAAGCATATGCTCAAAGAGAAGCCCTGGGACTTCTTCATGTTCGTGGAGATGGGCACGGACCGCATTCACCACGCCTTCTGGAAATATCACGATCCGCTGCACCCCAAGCACGAGCCGGGCAACAAGTATCTGCAAAGCATCCGCGAGTATTACCATTACGTGGATCGCGGGATTGGCGAGATGCTGGCCCTGCTGCCCGAAGACACGGTGGTGATTGTGGTGTCGGATCACGGGGCCAAGCGGATGGATGGCGGCCTGTGCATCAACGAGTGGCTGCGCCGCGAAGCTCTGCTGGCGCTCAAGGAAGATCCCCCGGTGGGCACGCTGACGACGTTTGAAAAGGCCCAGGTGGATTGGCCGAAGACCAAAGTGTGGAGTTCGGGCGGCTACTATGCCCGCATATTCATGAACGTGCAGGGGCGCGAGCCGCAGGGGGTCATCCCGCAAGCCGATTACGAGCGCGAGCGCGACTCGTTGATCGAGCGGCTGGCAGCCATCCCCGGCCCCGACGGCAAGCCCATGGGCAACATCTCTTACAAGCCCAGGGACGTTTACAAGCGCGTCAACAACTTTGCGCCGGACCTAATCACATACTTTGGCGACCTGCATTGGCGGGCGGTGGGCAGCTTTGGCCACCCCGATATTTACACCTTTGAAAACGACACCGGGCCGGACGATGCCAACCACGCCGAGAAGGGCATCTTCATCATGCACGACCCGCGGCAGAAGAACAACGGGCGGCAATTGCCCGAACATCAACTTATGGACTTTGCGCCGACTGTGCTGCAATTGTTCAACATCCCGGCCCCGGCGGATATGCAGGGCCGGAGCATTCTGGAGTCAAAATGAGTCAGACAGGGTTTACGATTTGGTTTACCGGGCTTTCGGGCGCGGGCAAGAGCACCATTTCATCCGTGTTGGAGCGGAAGTTCCATGAGCGCGGCCTGAAATTTGAAATACTGGACGGGGACGTGGTTCGCACCCACCTTTCCAAAGGCCTCGGGTTCAGCAAAGAGGATCGCGACACCAACATCCGCCGCATCGGCTGGGTGTGCGAGGTGCTCACGCGCAACGACGTAATTGCCATTGCCGCCGCCATATCGCCCTACCGCGACATCCGCGACGAAGCGCGGGCGCGAATTGGCCGCTTTGTGGAAGTGTACGTGCAGTGCCCCATCGACGTGTTGGCCGAGCGCGACGTGAAAGGCCTTTACAAGAAAGCGCTCGCCGGGGAACTCAAAAACTTCACCGGCGTGTCGGATCCTTATGAAGCGCCGCTGAACCCCGAAGTGGTGTGCTACACCGACCGTGAAACACCGGAGGCCAGCGCCACCCGCATCTTGAATTTTCTGGAAGCGGGCGGGTGGCTGCATCCCCTCAACGGGCGCGGCGTTTCGGAACCGCAGGCCGTCGCGCAGAGCTAAGCCATGATTTGGCCATTGTCCAGGCAGGGGCGTCTCCACGGCGTCCCTGCCTGCCAGTGGCCGGTCCCGCAAAGGAATTTGCCTCTCGTTTTGCCCTGCAACTCGGGATACTCCGCACGCAACACCCATGGGTCTGTCGGCGTGTTAGGCGCCAGTCCGACGAGCGAGTGTGGGTGTTGCCCCCAAGAAGTCACGGTACAATGCTTGTCGGCCAGGTCGTTGCCCGCCAGAATTGGGGTTGCCGCCGGATCAATTGAATTGGGTGTGTACGAAAACATGTTCATATGCCTCTATTAAGCGGCAAGGGACTGTCCTTAGCAACTGACGCCGAGTTAGTCCGGCAATGCCTCGACGGCCAGGCCACGGCGTGGGAGGAATTGCTCTCGCGGTACGAGCGGCTGATTTACCACACGGCTTTGCGGGCCGGGGCCGCGGGGGGCGAGGCTGCCGATGTTTTTCAGGCGGTCTGCCTGATCTGGCTGGAGGGATTGGGGCGGTTGCGCGACCCCGAGCGGTTGGGTGCCTGGCTGGTTACTGTGACCCGCCGCGAAACCTGGGCGTGCTGGAAGCGCCGGCGCGAGACGGAAGCCGATGACGACGAGTTGTTAAAGATCGAAGCGCCGCCCGAGGAACTGCCCGAAGCACTGGCGGCGCAAGCGGCTGACGGCCGGGCGGTGAAACAGGCGTTGGGGCAATTGGCAGAACCCTGCCGGCGGTTGCTTTGGATGTTGTACTTTGATCCGGAGCGCCCATCTTATGAAGACATTGCGCGGCGGCTGAATCTGGCCGCGAACAGCATTGGGCCTACGCGCGCCCGGTGTTTGGAAAAGCTCAAGACGATCCTCCGGCAGATGGGCTGGTAGGCGCGTGGCGACTTTGCATCGGTAAATTGGCATTTCGGTGACAGATATTCAGCATTTCTCCTTTGAGCAACTTGCAGATTATGCAGGCGGGCGCATTGCAGTCGAAGCTCGCAGCGCTGTCGAATCTCACCTTGCTTCCGGCTGCCCGGTGTGCGCCGCAGAAGTAGCCTTGTTGCGCCGCATGACGCGCGCCATGCAAGCAGAATCTTGGACCGCGCCTCCGGCGCGCGCGCACATTCGGGCCGTGCAGTCGTTTCGCCCGTTCGCCGCCCGCCGCCGGCGTGGGCGCGCCACCTCGGTGGTATGGCGCCCGGCGGCGGTGGCGCTCATCGCGGTGGCTTTGGTCATGGTCATCATGGCTCTGCGCGCGCCGCAAACGGTTCACGCCGCTTCGCTGGCCGAGATGGTCGGTTTGGTGGAAGTTCGCGACCGGCCCGATGCGCCGTGGCACTTGGCCCGGCTGGGGCAGGCGCTTGTGCCGGGATCTGAGGTGCGCACGGGGGAGGGTGGCTCAGCCAGCATCATGTACCCCGGCGGGTCGTGGACTCATCTGGCCGGTCAAACGGCTGTGCGGCTGGCGGTGTTGAGCCAAACTAACGGCAGCTGGGATATTGTGGTGGCTCAAACCAAGGGCCGCACCGAAACCCGCGTGGAACTCAGCGCGGCGAATTATCGCTTGCTGACCGCGGTCGGCGAAGTGGATGCCAGCGATACGTTCTTTGGCGTGGAAGTGATGGACAACGGTGCGGTGGAAATTAAAGTGAACGAAGGGCGGGTCACCGTGTCATCGATGCGACAAATGATCAGCGTCGGCGCGGGGCAATCGGCTCAGTTGGCTCCGCCGGGGCCAAACAACCTGGTGATCATGAACCAGAATTCGCCGACGGCCGTTCCGACGATCGAGCCGCCCACTCAGGCCCCGCCTCCGCCTGCGCCTCCTCCGACGGCGACTGCTCTACCGCCGGAAGATACCCCGGTGCCCGTCGAGGATACCAGCACTGAGGTGCCCCAGGCGACAGAGGTCACGCCGGAAGATACTATCGAGCCGGCCGCCACTGAAACGGGTTTATTAGATGAAACTTCGACCGAGGAGGCTACACTAGACCCGAATGCCACTGAAACGCCCGAGGCAATGGTCGACACGGATACCCCCACGGCCACTGCCACCGAGACGGGCACCGACGAGCCGACCGGCACGGCAAGCCCCACGCCCAGCCTCACGCCCAGCCCTACGATCACGTCCACGCCAATGTTCTCTACGCCCAGCCCGACGGCTACCGGGGGATTCTCATGGTTACGGTGGTGGTGGCGTATCGGGCGGTGAAATGCTTCGGTTTACAGGTTAACGGCTCGCCCCGAACAGGGCGGGCGGTACTTCAGGAACAACACGAGTGAAGGTTACTATCGTCGTACCCACCATCCGCGAAAAGAATATCCAGGAGTTTTTGGATGCATGGCAGGATGAATTTGCCATGGCCGAGATTATAATTGTAGAGGACAATCCATCGCGGACTTTCGACTTGAAGGGCCACTCGAACATCGCCCATTACTCGTGGGAGGATATCGACCGCGAATTGGGCGAGAGCAGTTGGATCATTCCCCGGCGCACCGATTGTGTGCGCTCGTATGGGTATTACAAAGCCTACCAGACGCGGCCCGATATGCTGGTAACGCTGGATGACGATTGTTACCCCATGGAGCCGGGAGGCAAAGGGTTCCTGAGCCGGCACTGGGAGTGTTTGCAGGGCAACGGGAGCGCCGAGGCGTGGCGCGAGACCGGCGAAGGCGTGGTAACCCGCGGCGTGCCCTACTACAACCGCGCGCGGCAGCGGCCGGTGGTGCTGAACCATGGCCTGTGGAATCGCATCCCCGATTACGATGCGCCCACCCAGCTTTTGCAGTCGCGCCAACCGGGTGAGTTCCGCTTTACCAACCAGACTATCCCGGTGGGGATGTATTTTCCCATGTGCGGCATGAACGTGGCCTTGCGGCCCGAAGCTATCCCGGCGTTTTACTTCATGCTCATGGGCCGCGATTACGCTTACGACCGCTTTGGCGACATCTGGGCAGGGGTGCTGGTCAAGAAAATTTGCGACCATTTGGGCAAAGCGGTGCGCAGCGGCGACCCGGCAGTGGCTCATCAACGCGCCTCCAATGTGTGGGCCAACCTGCGTAAAGAGGCCCCCGGACTGGAAGTTAACGAAACCTTTTGGCAGGCGGTAGATGGCGTTGTATTGACCGGATCCACCTTTGGCGCCTGTTATAAGGAAGTGACGGACAAAATGGAGTTGGAAGGCGAATACTGGATCAAGCTGCGCCGGGCGATGCGCGTATGGGCCGAGCTGTTTGACTGAGACGATATTTTCCTGCTGTTTCTCTTCCGTCGGAGGAGGGCAGGGGGGCAAGTGAGGCAGGAGGACAACTACATGAACGCAAATGCCGCTCTACAAATGACGAAATCCATGCTGGCCGAAAAGCGGGTCGAACAAACGGTGAGCGTGATTGGCTCGACGGCGCCCAGCGCGCCCGGCACGGACGTCGAAATCTCGATCGTCATGCCTTGCCTCAATGAGATCGAAACGATCGTCGCTTGCGTCCGAAAAGCCAAAGCGGTCATTGCGACGCACGGCTATCGCGGCGAAGTGGTCGTTTCGGATAACGGCTCGACGGACGGATCGGTGGAGGCGGCGCTGGCCGCCGGGGCGCGGGTGGTGCACCAGCCGTTGCGCGGATACGGCAATGCCTACATCAAGGGGTTCGATTCCGCCGAAGGCCGCTTCATCCTCATGGCCGATTCGGACAACACCTACGACTTTAACGATCTGCCACAGTTTCTGGCGCTGCTGCGCGACGGGTACGACGTGGTGATGGGCAACCGCTTCACCGGCAACATTCTGCCGGGGGCTATGCCGTGGTCGCACCGCTACATCGGCAACCCGGCGCTCTCAGGCCTGCTCAACTTGTTCTTCAAATCCGGCGTGGGCGACGCCCACTGCGGCATGCGCGCATTCAGCCGCGAGGCCTACAAGCGCATGCACCTGCAAACCGGCGGCATGGAGTTCGCGTCGGAGATGGTGATCAACTCAGCCAAGGCGGGGTTGAAGATGACCGAAGTGCCGATCACCTATTACCCGCGCCTCGGCGAGTCCAAGCTCAACTCGTTCCGCGACGGCTGGCGGCACCTGCGGTTCATGCTGCTCTACAGCCCCACGCACCTTTACCTGTGGCCGGGCACGGCCATGATGCTGGTCGGGCTGGCTGCACTGCTGGGGCTGGCTGCCGGGCCGGTGAAGGCGTTCGGCCTCACGTTTGGCATTCACTGGATGTTTGTGGGCAGCCTGCTGGCGCTGCTCGGGTTCCAGTTGATCAACCTTGGCTTTTTTGCGCGCATGTATTCGCTCAGCAGTCACATTGACGTGACGCGCGATGGGGCGGTTACCTTTTTCACCAGGCACTTCCGCATGGAAAGCGGCCTCTTCATCGGACTGGTGCTCTTCAGCATCGGCATCGTCACGTTCCTGTTTGTGCTGGGCACGTGGGCCCAGCACAAACTGGATGTTACCCACTCTATCCGGCTCTCCATTCTCGCGCTCACGCTGTCGGTGCTGGGCGCGCAAACCGTCTTCTCATCGTTCTTCATCAGCATGATGGTGATCAAGCGAAGCGGTTGGCAGTAACCCTGTAGTGAAATGGCGTAGGGGCGGCGACGAATGACAAAAGCGAAAACGGTCATTCGTCGTTCGCCGTTTGTCATTTGTTATTTGGAACGTCCATGTCTCAGCCTTCTTCCCCCCGCCTGTTTGTGCTTGCACTGGACGGGGCAACTTACGACCTGCTCGGCCCGTGGATGGCGCAGGGCCACCTGCCTAACCTGAAAAAGCTTTACGAAGCGGGCGCGCACGCCCCGCTCGAATCGACCTACCCGCCCCTCACCGGCCCGGCCTGGGCCACGTTTATGACCGGCAAAGGCCCGGCCAGCCACGGGCTGCTGGAATTTTTCCGCCGCGATCCCAAGTCGTACACCCAGGTGCTTAATAGCCGCCACGATATTGACGGGCGCAGCATTTGGCGGGTACTGTCGGACGCGGGCAAAAAAGTGGGCGTGCTTAGCGTGCCGCTCACTTGGCCCCCGGAAGCGGTGAATGGCTTCATTGTGACCGGGCTGCTCACCCCCCGGCAGGACGACGTGGTGTTCACCTCGCCGCCGGAACTGGGCGCGGAGCTGAAAGACAAACTGGGCCGCTACATGCTTCAGCACACCGAGAAGTATGTGCAGGACGACCCCATGCGCCTGGCCGACGAGGAATTTGCCATCCTCGAGAACAAGTTCGACGCCGCCATCTACTTGATGGACAGCAAACCGTGGGATTTCTTCATGTTCCACATTCTGGGCTGCGACGTGCTGCAGCACGGCTTCTGGCACTACATCGATCCCACCCACCCGCAATACAAGCAGGCCGACGCCGACAAGTACGGCAACGTGATCCGCGACTTCTTCAAACGGGTGGACGCGCGGTTGCCTGAACTGCTGGGCCGCCTGTCCGAAAACGCCTACGTGGTGGTGATGTCGGATCACGGCTTCGGCCCGCTGCGGCAATACATCAACTTCAATACCTGGCTGCTGCACAACGGCTTCCTCAAGATCAAGCGCTCGTTCATGTCGCAGTTGCGCTACCTGGCCTTCCGGTTGGGCTACAACTACCGGCTGGCGTGGGAGATCGGGTCGCGCACCGGCATCGTGCGGCTGGTGATCCGGCTGGGGCGCGGCCAGCAAGAAAACGTCCAGCGCAAAGTGTTCCTCTCGCTCGACGATGTGGATTGGAAGCGCTCGACGGTGTATTCGGTGGGCAACTTCGGCCAGATGTTTGTGAACGTGAAAGGCCGCGAACCGCAAGGCTGCGTGGAGCCGGGGCCGGAGTTTCAGCGCGTGCTCAACCAGCTCGAAACCGCCCTGCGCGCCATGCGCGATCCCAAAACCGGCGAGCCGGTGGTGGCCAAAATCTGGCGCGGCCCGGAAATATGGAAAGGCCGCTACGACGACCGCGCGCCCGACCTGTTCTTCTTCACCCGCGACATGAAATACAAAGCCATGGGGCTGAGCGATTTCGGGTCGAACGAAGTATTCGAGGATCTCTACGGCACGCGCGCTCATCACCACATGCACGGCGTTTTCATGCTCTCCGGGCCGGGCATTAAGCCGGACACGGAAATTTCGCGCGCCGGGCTGGTGGATCTGGCCCCCACCATTTATCAGCTCCTTGGCGTGCCCCTTCCCGCCGATCTGGACGGCCAGGTGCTCGCCGAGGCTTTTACCGACGAACTGGCCGCCCGGCCCGTGGTGCACGAACAGGGCGGCGAAGGCGGCGCCGGAGCCAAGCCCGACGACGTGTACACCGCCGAAGAGGAAGCCGCCCTGACGGAGATGCTCCGTGATCTGGGGTATGTGAGTTAAGGATTTCAAAAATGCCGTTGCGTGTTTCAGTCATCATCGTCAGCTTCAATGAGGAGCGTTTCATTCGCGATTGCGTGTCGTCCGTTTTGGATCAGGACTTTCCGCGCCAGGACTATGAAGTCATCGTGGTGGACAACGCTTCCAAAGACCGCACGCCGCAGATCGTCCGCGACGAGTTTCCCTCGGTGAAGCTGGCGCCGGCCTCGGGCAACCTGGGCCTGCCGGCCGGGATGAATGAGGGCCTTAAGCACGCGCAAGCGCCGCGTGTGGTCATGCTGGCTTGCGACACCTGCGTGCCGCGCACGTGGCTGGCCGCGCTCATGCGCCCCATGGACGAAGACCCCACGGTGAAGGTGACGCACGCGGCCATGGTCATCCCCGGCGACCCGAACTACGAGGAGAATTTGAAAGCGCGAGCCACCCCGTCGCATGCGGCTTATCACGAGATGTCGCGCCTGAGCCTGATTGAGCCGCACTGGGTGCCTACGACTGCCGCGCCCGTTCCCACCCTGCACGTGGCCGGGGCCAGCGCCGCCTTCGACACTTCCATTCTGCCGGAGTTGGGCGGCTACATGCTCGATAACGACTTCTTTCTCGATTGTGACGAAGTGGATTTCGGCTTCCGGGTGAACAGCCTGGGCTACAAAGTGCTGGCCGTGCCCGCCGCGGCCTATTACCATCGCAATCCGTTCAACACCAAGATGACTTTCTCGCGGCCGCTCATCCGCCGCCTGCGCCGCTTGCAGCGGAATAAGGCGCTATGCTTTTACAAAAATATGCACACGCTGGAATTCCTCGCCTGCCTGCCGCTGTACCTCTTCGGCGGGGCGCTCAAGCCGTTGGTGTACGGCGAGCGCTTCTCCATTGTTCAGCGCATCGCCTACAGCCTTGGCCTCGAAGCGTTCGTCTGGCTCGGCTTCCTCACGGCCGTGTTCGGCTGGTTCCCCCGGTTTGCCGACAAGCGGCGCATCTCGCTGAAGAATCGCCGCCGGCCGCCTTTCTGGTTTTTCAAGCAATTGATGAGTCGCCCCGCGTTGGAAAACAAGGCCGTCCCCGCCTCGCTGCGCCCGGCTCTGGAGCAACTGCATGGCTAATCGCGTGCTTGTGATTGGCCTGGACTCTGCGCCGCTGGCGTGGGTGCAAAAGTGGGCGGCTGAGGGCCGCATCCCCAACCTCAAGCGGCTGATGGATCGCGGGGCCACCGGCATTTTGCGCACGGTGAATCCGCCGCTCAGCCCGGCGGCGTGGTCATCGTTTGCCACAGGGCTGTTGCCCGGCAAGCACGGCGTGTTCGACCACATTTACCGGCGGCCCGGCAGCTACCAACTCGCCCCGGCCAATTCCAAAATGCGCGGCGGCAAGCCGGTGTGGCAGATCATTTCGGAATACGGCGGCTCGGTGGGCATCATCAACGTCCCCGAAACATACCCGCCCATGAAAGTCAACGGCTTCCTCATCTCCGGCATGGACACGCCCTCGGACGACGCCGACTTCGCCTACCCGGCTGAACTGAAAGCCGAGCTTCAATCGGCCGTGGGCGGCTACAAGGTGTTTGGCCTGCGCTCCAAAGAGAATCTGGACCGCTCCATCGCCGGGATGCACGAAACCATTCCCATGCGGGTGCGCGCCGGACAGTATTTGTGGGAATCGCATCGGCCCGATTTCATGACCTTGGTTTTCATGGAAACGGACGTGATCCAGCACAAGTGCTGGAAGTATATGGATGCGGCGCACCCGGAATATGCCGCCAACGCCGCCGACCGCGGCCGATACGCCGACACCATCCCCGGTGTTTACTCGTGCATCGACGAGGCCCTCGGCCCGTGGCTCAACGCATTGGACGACGACACCACGGTGATCATCATGTCGGATCACGGCGCAGGGCCGTTGAATAAATTTCTGCACCTCAACAACTGGCTGGTGCGCGAGGGCTTCATGCACTTCAAGCCTTCGGCATTGGCCCGCCTCAAGCACGCCGCTTTTCAACTGGGCTTCACCCCGGCCAATATGATAGACCTGATCACCGCGCTGCGGCTGGGGCTGGTGGACACGGCGACGAACAAAATCAAAAGCGAAATGGCGCAGAAGGAGCGCGTCACCCTCGCCCAGCGCGTGTTCCTCTCGTGGGATGATGTGGACTGGTCGCGCACCGTGGCCTACACCCTCGGCGGCAACTATACCGGCGTGTACGTGAACCTGCGCGGGCGCGAGCCGCAGGGCTGTGTGACCCCCGGCGCAGAATACGAAGGGCTGCGCGATCGGCTGGCCGACCGTCTGCGCCAGTGGCGCGATCCCGATACCGGGCAACCCATTGCCGATCGCGTGTATCGGCGAGAAGAGATTCACGCCGGCCCTTATGCCGACCGTGCCCCCGATGTGATCTTCACTTCCGTGGATGAAGCCTACGTGGGCTTTGGCGGACACGAGTTCGCCAGCAACGTGCTCATGGCAACCTCGGCCCTGTTTAATGCGCACCACCGCATGGACGGCATGATTTCGCTGACCGGGCGCGGCATTCGCCCCGGCTCCCTCGCCACCCGGCAGATCATCGACGTGGCCCCCACGGTGCTGCACCTTCTGGGCTACCCCGTTCCCCCCGATATGGACGGGCGGGTGATGGATAACGCGCTTTCCCTCGATTTTCTCAATGCCCATCCTGTTCAGGTCGGAGAGGCCGTGGGTGCTATTTCAGCCGCGCCCGAAAGCGGGTATTCTGATAAAGACGAAACTGAAGTGCTCGGGCGGCTGGCCGACCTCGGATACCTATAAATACCTACGGACGACCGGCTCCTGACGATGCTCGGTGTCGTCTTGGGTCGGTCGTTCGTTACTCTTAATCGTAATGTCATCGTTTCTAACCCGCTTCATTCGCACGGCTCGCGCCCTGCCCGAGCTGTGGCTTACGCTCGCCGTCGCAGCTTCGTTCTACGCCAGCCGCCCATTTGTGCCGGCAGACGTCATCAATCTGGTGGGCTGGACCATCAACGCCTACCAGGTGTTTGCGCTGCTCACCGCTTTTCTTGTCTATCTGCTATCGGGCTTCATGTTCCTGCGCTGGGCGCGGGTCGGCGGCAGTTGGCTCACGCGCATTCCCACGGCGTTTGCGGCGGCCACCGGCTTGTGGTCCATCCCCGGGCTGGTCGTGGCCGCCACGGCCCGCTTCCCCCTCACCACGCTCGTTTATAGCGGCCTGATCCTTACCGGCCTCCTTGCGCTGGCGGCGTTCGTTCGCGAATACCGTTCGCCGGCCGGCCCCACTGCCGAGGAGAACGCGGCGGCAGAAGGCCGCGCCGACTGGGGCCGGCCGTTGAACATTGGGCTGGCAGTGTTGGGGCTGGCGGCGCTGGGTGTGATGACGTGGGTATCGTTGAATGCCCCCGTGTCCAACGACGACAACTTGCAACTCATGTACACGCAAGACAACCTTGTCGCGCGGCACATCAACGAGTTCGAGCCGATCTTCGGCATTGACATTCACCCCAATACGCGCGGCAGCCTCACCACGTGGCCCGTCAACCTCGCGCTGTTCGCCTTTTTCAGCGGCCTGGCCGCCCAGCAATCGTTCTGGATTTTGCGGACGGTGCTGGTGATCATCAACGTGCTGGGTTTCTATACGCTTAACTTGCGCTTCTTCGGCAAGCGCAATCACGCCATCCTGGCCACGCTCATTTACTGCCTCATCGCCGTCATCTTCACCACCGACCTCGACGGCGTGGGCTTCGGCATGTTCGCCCGCACCGCGCAAGACAAGTACGTGGTGCGTTACGCCCTGCTGCCGGTGGCATTGGCCTGGTCGCTGGCCTACCTGGGCCAGCCCAGGCGCTCCGTGTACTGGCTCGCGGGCGTCATCATATACGGGCAGGGATGCACCCACCCGGTGGGGCCGGTGCTCCTGGCCTTCCCGCTCGGCGGCCTCGGCCTGTTGCACATCATCAACCATGCCAAAGGCATTGACTGGGCCTTGCTGTGGCCGCCGCGCTGGCGGGCCGCAGTTCGCGCCGCCTGGGATGCATCTAAGCGCGTGGGGGTGCGGGGCGCGCCCGCGGCCCTCTGGCGGCGCGGGTGGGAACTGCTCGCGCTGAACCGGCCCATGCTTCAGCCGTTCGTCCTGCTCGCCATCTTCCCGCTGGCTACGCTGGTGCTGCCGTTGGCAGCGCAAGCCTCGCCCGATGCGCCCGTGGTGGCTTATTCGCTCGTTGACACGCGCGACCCCTCTCTGTTTTTTCGCGTGAGTCTGGCGGTGAACAACTACCGCTTGCTCATCAACAACGCTTTTGGCGAGGGCGCATATGTCGTCCACCCGCGCGTATTCCTCTCCTCGATCATCCTGTTGGCCGTCTTGTTCTTTCCCCTCATGTGGTGGAAAGCCCGCAAGCGCGCGGCGACCGAGATGATCATCGGGGCTTACATTCTCAACCCCATTGCCCTGCTCACTCCGCCCCTCATCCAATACATCGGCTCGCACTCCTCACCGTGGCTGCTGTATCGCTTTGCGTGGGGCCTGTCGCTGCTGGGGCCTGTTGTGTTGGGCTGGGCGGCATGGGTGGCGCTTGAATTCATCTCGGCGCGAGTCTCGTGGCCGGCGGCGCGTCAGGCGCTCCCGGCGGCGGCGTTCATCGTCGCCGTGCTTGTTCTGTCGCCCGACATTCGCACCGGCCTTACTTATCTGCACGAAATTCGCATCGATCCGGCGCTCAGCCGTTGCCGCACGCTCCAGCCCGTATTCGGCAAAGTCAAAACTTCGATCGGCTCCGGCGCTACGATCATCGCCACGCCCGACCTCGATCTTTGCCTGCCTGCCGCCGTGGGCAACGCCTACCCGGTCGAATTCGGCCTGTCGTCCACCATCAACCGTTTTCCGAAAAGCCGCATCACCGAGGGCGAACAGCGCTTCTACGACGATTTCGATTTCACCAAAGCACAAGTGGTGGATCGCGACTTCATGGATATTCTGACGCGCTGGAATGTGGGCTTTATTCTTTTGCGTCAGGATAGCCCGCTCGCTTCCCAACTCCGGCACCTGCCGGGCTTGTTCGAGTTGCAATGGGAAGAGAGCCGCTACAGCTTCTACCGCGTGCGCCCCGGCATCGGAGTGGACATCCAGCCCGGCCTGCCGCCCAGAGCGCGCTGGAAACAAGTCAGTTGGGCCGGCGACGATCCTGTGATAGACGCCAACTCGCTATGGACCGACGCGAAGTGGCAGCAAGCCATTGACACCTACCGCGCACTGGAAACCGCGCCGGGCGCCGATACGAATACCCGTTATTTGGCGCTCATCGGCGAGGCGCGTGCTCTGCAATCGTCGGGCCGGTTGGATGAGGCCATTGCCGTTTACCAGGCCGCGGCGAAAATGATGCCCAACGACGTAGGGGCGCAAATCCTGCTGGGCAACGCCTACTGGCTCAAAGGCGACTACGCCCTGTCGGTTGCGGCCAACGAAGCCGCCGTGCAGCTGGCAAATCGGAATCCGGTGGCGCTGCAACGGCTGGGTGTGCTGTACCACTTGTTGGGCCGCGACGACGATGCTCGCGACGCCTTTATTCGCTTCTCCAGTGTCGACTTTGCCTTCGGGACGGTTAACTATTACCGCACTCTTGGCACCACCTATCTCTCGGCCAACATGGTCGACGATGCCATTGCCACTTTCCAAAAGTCCAACAAGATCCGCGAAACCACCTATGCCTACTATTACCTGGCGCAGGCCTACATCCAGGAAAATAAGTTAGTCGAAGCCCGGCAAGCCGGCAACAACGGCCAGCGAGTGGAAATCTGGGACGACGTGCCTTACGTGGCCCTCGGGGCGGTGGATGTGCGCGAGGGCAAAAGCGATCAGGCCATCAGCCATCTCAAGAAGGCCGTCTTCCGCGACCCGCAATCGTCCGGCCTGACGAGCTTGATTGCCACACTGGCCTACAGCCAGGGAAACGAAGCCGCATTGGGCATGGCTCAGAAACTGGTTGGCTACCGGTTGGGCTTCTCGGTGGCCAACCTCGCCGCGGCGCAGGCCGAACTCGCCACCGGCGACGTCATCACCGCGCTCAAGTTAGGCGAGCAGTCGTTTCAGTGGGATTTGACGAACTCGCCCGCCGGCGTGTTTTTGGGCAACACCGAACACATGCTGGGTCACGACGATCAGGCCGAGCACTACTACAGCGAAGCCATCCGGTTATATCCGTACAACGCACAGGCCTACATGGGCCGCAGCGCAGTGGCGCAGGCCCGAGGCAATTGGGGCGTGGCCGAGGGTTGGGCCTGGAGCGGCATGACCGCCAGCCCCTACGACAGCACCGCAGTGACTGCGCTGGGCAACCTGTACGCCGGCGAAGGCGACTCCGCCACGGCCCTGCTCACCTTCCGGCGCGCCTCCGTGGTGGCGCCCACCGATCCGGGGCCTTATCTGGCCGCGGGCAAGCTCTACCTCAGCATGGGACAATCGCCGGAGCACCTCGCCGCGCTGAATATCCCCACGGCTGCCGTGGTGTGCGGCTCGTGCAAGTTGGCGTCGGTCAAAGTGCCGCCGCCGGCCCTTACGCCTTATGATTATGCCTCGGACCCGGCGGCTGGAGCGCAGGCCGCCTACGAAGCCGCTTCCCGACTTGAGACGCAGAGCAACCTCTCCTACGTGGGCCTGGGCAACCTGGCCCTGGCTTCCGGCGATTTGCAGAGCGCCATTGCCTACTACGAAAAAGCGGTGGCGCTTAGCCCCTTTGACGGGGACTCGCTGGTGTCGTTGGGCAACGTTTACCGGCAGGCGGGCCGCCTCGACGATGCGGTGAAGACCCTGCTCCTGGCGGCGCAGAAAGACCCCGGCTATATCAACGCCTACGACAGCCTGGGGAGTTTCTATTTGTCCCGCGCCCAGCGCCAGCAAGCCACCGACGCCTTCGAGCAGGCCATAAAGCAGCTCCCGTGGAAGTCCAACGGCTACGTGAACCTCGGCAACTCGCTGGAAACGCTGGGGCAGACTGATGACGCCCGCAAGCAGTATCAGGCTGCAACCAGCCTGGACCCGCGCGAAGCAGCCGCAGCTCAGGGCGCGCTGGCGCAATTGGCCGAAACACAGGGCGACTACCGGTTGGCCGAACTTTATTACCGCCAGGCCGGCACGGTCGATCTCAGTTGGATGCTCTCGCTGGCGCAGATGTACACCATTCAGGGGCGGCACGATGACGCCCGACGCCTTTACTACCAGGTGACCCCGTTGTTGCCGGCAGCCGATCAGGCTAACGCTTACACATCGTTGTCGTCGCTATCTCTCACCGAAGGCCATTCGGCGCAGGCTATTGACGAGGCCCGCCAGGCGCTATCCAGCTATCCCACCTATTTGCCGGCCTATACCGCTCTGGCTCAGGCCTTCAACAGCGCCGGGCAAACAGACCAGGCCGCCCTGACCTACCAAACCATGCTCAAGGTGTTGCCCGGCTCTTCGGATGCTTACGTGGCATACGGTGATTACCTGCGGGGCGGCGGCCACTGGGCTGATGCCCTTGCCGCCTACAACCGGGCTGCCAGGCTGGCGCCCGGCTCGTCCGACCCGCCCGTGTCTATTGGCGATACTTACCGTGCGCAGGGCAAGTTTGCCGAGGCCCTCCCCGCCTATCAAAAAGCCGTCGCCGCCGAACCGAGCAACGTGGATGCTCAACTTGGCCTCGGGCAAATGTATGAAACCATGGCCCGCTACGACGAAGCCGCTGCCGCCTTTGCCCAGGCCGCCGATTGGGATCGGACTCGCACCGAGGGGCTGATGGCACTGGGGGCGCTGGAGGTGAAACGCAACAACGTGGACGCGGCAGTGTCGGCTTATACGCGCGCCATTGCCATTCACCCCACCGCGCCCGAGCCCTATGTGTCGCTGGGCAACTTGCGCCTTTCGCAGGCGCAACCCATTGAAGCTCTCAAGAACTTCCAGCAGGCGGTCACAATAGCTCCGGCGTCCGGGCTGGCGTGGCAATCGCTCGGCAGCGCCCAACTGGCTCAGGGCCAGTTGAACAACGCGCGCGCCTCATTCGAAAAGGCCATCGCCGTCGAACCCGCCTACATGCAAGCCTATGCCGGCCTGGGCAACATGCAATGGCAACAAGGCCTGAAGACTGAGGCCGAAAAGACCTTCCGCGCCGCCATTGCCGTCAACGCCGCCGACCCCGCGGGGCACCTCAGCCTTGGGCAACTGTTGAGCACCGAAGGCCGCTTCAATGAGGCTGAGGCTGTGCTGCAAACCGGCATCAAAGCCACCGACGGCAACGCTCAACTGTATACGGCCCTCGCCAACTTCTACCTGCTTCGGGGCAAAAACGATCTTGCCTTAGCCAATTTCCAACAATCGGTGGAGGTGGCCCCCGGCTCGGCCACCGCGCTTGTTTTCTTCGCCACGGCGCAAGCCCAATGGGGCCACTTGGCTGAGGCTGAGGCTTTGTACCAAAGCGCCAATCAAGTGGAGCCGTTCAACGGTTCGGCTTTGCACTCTACGGGCGACTTCCAAACCTATCACGGCCAGTTTGCTTTGGCCGAGGCCAGCTATCGGCGGGCCATGCTGGTAGACCCCAACTACCTGGATAACTACGCCGGACTCGCCGACCTGCTGACACTGATGGGCCGCGCCTCCGAAGTGCAGGCTATTTACGACGCGGCCATTGCCGCGCAGCCAGGATCGACGCAGGGCTATATTGCCAAGGGCGACTACCTGCGCTCGCGCGGCCGGTGGCAGGATGCCCTCGAACTTTACCGGCAGGCCGGCGTCGTGCAGCCCTCGGCGCCGGAGCCGTGGCTGGCCATGGGCGACACCTACCGGGGCCGGGCCGACAAACCGAACGCCATCGCCGCCTACAACAAAGCTGTGGCCCTCTCGCCCAGCCAGCCCGATCCTTTCATCGGGCTGGGAATAGTCTATGAGACGCAGGCCGACTTCGACGTGGCGATCAACTTCTTTTCGACGGCTGCTCAACTGGACCAGACTCGCAATGACGGCTTGCTGAACATTGCCAGTGTGCAACTGCAACACAACGACCTTGCCGGCGCCATTGCCACCTACCAACAGGCCATTCAAGCGCGGCTCGATGACCCCGGGGCTTACCTGGCGTTGGGGCAGTTGTATCAGGGCCAACTGAAACTCGACGAGGCCCGGGCGCAGTTCCAAAAGGCCGTGGACGTGGCCCCTCAGTCCGGGTTGGGGTGGGAAGGGCTGGGCAACTACTATCTTCAGTTGTCCGACGTTACCAATGCCTTCAAGAATTTTCGGCAATCGGTGGCGGTTGATCCGGGCTACTTGCCCTCGTACATTGACATGGGCAGCTTGTATCGCACGCTGGGCGACCCTGCCAACGCCGAGGCCATGTTCCGGGCGGCCATTGCCGCCAACGCCTCCGACCCGTCGGGCTACATCAACCTTGGGCAGTTGCTGCAAGCCCAGGCCCAATTCGACGAAGCGGAAAAGCAATACCAGCTCGGCGTGGAGGCCACCCCCGGTTCCGGCCAGGCGCTGGCTGCCCTTGGCAACTTCTATCTCACCCGCAACCGCCCGGCGGATGCCATCAACGCGCTGCAGAAGGGCGTTGAAATTGACCCCGGCTTCCTCGGCAGCTACACCCGCCTGGCCCAAACCAATTTCCTCTTTCAGGCGCTCTTTGGTCTGGCGCAAACGTATCAGTTCCAGGCGCAGTTCGCCACTGCCGAGCAGGTGTTGCAGTCGGCTCAACAAGTGGACGCGTCGTCGCCGGATGCCTATTTGGGCCTTGCCAAGCTGTACATCTCCACCAACCGCATTGCCGATGCCCAGCGCATGCTGGACCAGGGCCTCGCCGTAGCGCCCAGCTCGTCCTCGCTGTACATCACCAGGGGCGACATTGCGCTGGGGCAGGGCGATTTTGCCTCCGCAGAGACATACTACAAGAAAGGCATTGAAGTTCAACCGGCCTCGCCCGAACCTTATCTCTCGCTGGCCAGCGCATACTCACAACAGACTCTGTGGGATAAGAGCGCCCAGGCCTACCAACAGGTCGAGCAAATCGCCTCGCTGGACACGCGCTCGTACGTGGGTTTGGCGCAGATGTATCTCTCGCGCGGCCAGAACGAACTCGCGCGGCAGGCGGCAGAGAAAGCCGTTCAACAAGGCCCGGTCTCCGGCGCGGCCAGGGTGGCCCTCGGTGACTATTACACGCAGGTTGGCAACTTGAACAAAGCGCAAGAGTTTTACATCGAAGCCATGCAAATAGAGCCGACTTATGCGGCGGCTTACAGCGCGGCGGGCGATGGCTACCGCGTGATGGGCACTCCGGCCAAAGCCGAAGCCACGTACAAGCTGGCAATGCAAATAGTGCCGGTGAGTCCTGATGCCTTTCTGTCGTTGGGGCGTCTCTATCTGAGTCAGGGGCAGAATGCGGCTGCCACCGGCATCCTGCTGCAAGCGACCCAGGTGGCCCCGGCCTCCGGCGACGTCTGGCACGATCTCGCCAACACCTACCTGCTTACCGGGCAATTCGGCCCGGCTGCCGCCGACTACCGCCAGGGCATTCTCGTGGCCCCCACCCTCGACAGCAACTATCTGGGCCTGGGGCAACTGCAACTGCGGCAGGGCGCGCCTGCTCAGGCCGAGCAGTCGTTCAATGCCGGGTTGGCGGCGCATCCCACCAGCAGCGACCTGTTGGCCGCCCTCGGCGGGCTGCGGGCGCAGCAGGGCGACCTCGGCGCCGCCCGCGATTACTATCGTCGCGGCGCGCTGGTGGTGCCGGCCAACACGCAGGGCCGCATCAACTATGCTCAGTTCCTGCTCACGCAGGGCGAAGTGAGCGCGGCTCTGGCGCAATACCAAACCGCGGTGGACATCAACACTCGCTCGGATCAGGCGTGGAGCGGCCTGGGCGACGTGTATCAGAACCTTGGCCGATATGCCGATGCGGCGCATGCCTATGCCACCGCTATCAACACCTTCCCCGATTTGTTGATTACGGCTTACGGCGGGCTGGACAACGCCTATGCCATGCTGGGCCGGCCCGATGCGGCCCTGCCCGTGTATCAGCGCGCGCTGGCCGCCTTCCCCGGCTCCTCGCTGCCGGCCTGGGCCATTGGCAACGTGTATCGCTCGCGCGGCGACCTGCCAACCGCCAAATCGTATTACCTGCGCGCCCTGCAGAGTGAACCGGGCAACGTCCAAACGCGAATCGATCTGGCCGATGTGCTGCAACTGCAAGGCGACTGGGCCTCGGCCAAAGCTCAACTGGACAGCGCCATTGCCCTGCAGGGCGGCAATGTGTCGGCGTGGCTGGCGCTGGGCGATGGCTGGCTGGCTCAGGGCTACGCCGATCAGGCCGCCAACGCCTACAACAAGGCCATCACCCTGGACCTTTCGTCGTCGCTGCCTTACCAGTCGCTCGGCGCGCTGGCCGAAAGCCAGAACAACCCGTCGCTGGCGGTGAGCCGCTATCAGCAGGCGATTGCCATAGCCCCCAACAGCCTCAGCAGTTATATGTTGCTGGGCAGCGTTTATCAGCGCATGGACAACCTCGACTCGGCCCTTGCCACCTATGCCCAGGCCGAAGGCGTCAACCGCAGTCAGGCCGACCCGTGGCTGATGCACGGGCAACTCACCCTGTCCAAAAACCCGGACGATCCCGATCTGCAAGCCACCGCGCAAGCAGACTACAATCAGGCCATTGCCGTCGAGCCGGGCAACGTGGATGGCTACCTGCAAATGGCCGCCCTGTACCGGCTGCAAAACTCGGTCGATCAAAGCAAGGGGCAGATCGATACCGCCCTAGCCGTTGCCCCCGGTTACAGCCCGGCGTATGTGGCGCGCGGCGAGTGGTGGCACGCGCAGAGCAAATTCAACGAGGCCATCGCCGATTACGAAAGGGCGGCGCAGCTGGACGGGACCGATACCTCGGCTTACGATCTGCTGGTCAACGTGTACGACAATTACAACATCTACGTCGACCCGCCGTGCATTGACAACCCGCTCACCGGCGAGACCCGGTGCGCCGGGTTCGACCCCGATGCGCCTTCGGCGCTGCCCGACCACACCCCGGCCTACGAGGCCATGAGCGCCGCAGACCCGTCGGCGGCGTGGCTGCACGGTATCCTGTCGCAGTTCTATCAGCAGCCCGAAGTGTACAGCGCCTCTGCAGCCGTGAAGCATCTCGAGTTCCTCGTGAACCGCTATCCGCAGTTCGCTGCCTATCACAGCCAACTGGCGCAGTTGTACCAGCAGTTGGGCCAGTCCGGCAATGCCCGGCGGCAGTGGAACCTTTACCTCGCGCTGGCCTTCAAAGACCCGGAGCGCGTGTCGGCGCAGGCCAGCCTGAGCCACGTGTCGCTCATCATCGACCCGGTGCTGGTGGAGGCCTGGAATCCGCTGGTGACCATTCACGGCACGGCTGACATCCAGAACTTCGAGTCGTATCAACTGGATTGGGGCGCGGGCGAGTCGCCTGCCGACTGGCATGCCATTGCCGGGCCGGTGACCAGGCCGGTGTACAACGACTCGCTGGGCTTGTGGGATACGACTGGATTGGCCGCCGGAACGTACACCGTGCGCCTCACCGCCGCCGACACGCTTGGCATGCAACAGTTCTACTTTGTGACCGTGACCCTGACGCGATAGTTGCGCTGCCATGGATCTGTCTCCGACCGTTGCCCCGGGCAAACGCCCTCCGTTCAGCCGCACCTTTCAGGCCTTGCGGCACCACGACTTTCGCCTGTACTGGCTGGCGCTCATTGTTTCGCTGACGGGTGTGGCCTTTCAGACCGTGGCCCAGGGTTGGCTGGTGTATCGCCTCACCAATTCGGCTCTGATGCTGGCGGTGGTGGGTTTCATCCCGGCGGTGCTTTCGGCCCCGGCTTCGGTGGTTGGTGGTATTCTTGCGGACCGCTTTCAGCGCCGCAAGCTCATCACCATCACGCAGGCGCTCATGGTGCTCCCGCCGACGGCGCTGGCGTTGCTCATCTGGAGCGGCAAGGTGCAGGTGTGGCACGTGATCGTCGCCAGCACCGTGTTGGGCATTGTGGCCGCCATTGATCTGCCGGCGCGCGCCGCGCTCATTCCGCAAATGGTCGGCGAAGACGATTTGCTCAATGCGCAGGGGCTGAGTTCAATGGTGTATCAGGTGTCGCGCATCGTGGGCCCGGCGCTGGCCGGGCTGGTCATTGCCGCCAGTGGCGAGGCGCTGTGCTTTCTGCTCAACGGCCTGAGCTACGGGGCCATGGTGGTGGCCCTGTTGTTCATGCATCCCGGCCCCGACATCCCGCGCCCTGCCGGGCGGCGCAAGGGCGGGCTGCGCGGCGTGCTGCTGGACGGGCTTTCGTACACGCTGAAGGATCCCATCCTGCTGGGCTTGCTGATCGTGCTGGGCGTGCAGGGCATGTTCCTCAGCCCATACAACACGTTGCTGCCGGTGTTCGCCAAAGACATCCTGCAGGTGGATGCGCGCGGCTTTGGCGGCCTGGGCACGGCGGCGGGCATTGGGGCGCTGATCAGCGCCTTCAGCATTGCCAACATGCAGAAGGGCCGCCGCGGCCTGTGGGTATTGGGTGCGGCCCTGGCCATTGCGCCGGTGATGGTCGCGTTTGCGTGGTCGCCCTGGTATGTGCTGTCGTGGCCGCTGTTGTTGCTGGTGGGCATGGGCATGGTGCTCATCACCACCATTACCGGCACCATTGTGCTGATCATCGTGCCCGATGAGTTTCGCGGGCGCGTGAATAGCCTGGTGGTGCTCATCTATCTGGGCGCGCCGTTCATTGGCGGCCTGCCGGTGGGCTACGTGGCGCAGCACTGGAGCGCGCCGGTGGCCCTGAGCTTGTCGGCTGCCGTGTTCTTTGTTAGTATCGTCGTGCTGCTGTTCGCAATTCCTCAGTTGCGGCGGCTGGCATAACCGTATCAGTCAGAAGGGAGAGCATTCCATGGGAAACGTAATTATCGGCACGGGCAGTTATCTACCAGAGCAGGTTGTGACCAACGCCGACATTGAGGCGGACGCGGAAGACTTCAGCCGCGAAAAGGCTCACGGGGCGTCGATGGATCAATGGGCGCGGGAGCATCATGGCGGCGTGACCCGGCACCATGTGGCCCCGGGCGAGGCCACCTCGGATATGGCGACCCAGGCTGCGCGGCGGGCGCTCGCCGATTCGGGCGTCCACATCAAAGACGTTGATCTCATCGTCATGTCCACCGTTACCAATGACTACCGCCTGCCGCAGGCGGCGGGCATTGTGCAGGCTAACCTGGGCTCCAAGGCCAAATTCATTCAGGTGGACGCGGGCTGTTCGGGCTTCGTGGACAGCCTGATGGTGGCGAACGGTCTCATGGAAACCGAGGGCTACGAAACGGCGCTCGTCATCGGCGCGGATACGCTGACTTACTTCAACGACCCGAAGAAGTTCATGCCGCGCACGGTGTTCGGCGATGGGGCGGGCGCCACGGTGCTGCACAAAAAGAGAGACACCGACTACGGCGTGAAGTCTTTCTCCACCGGCTCCGATGGCGACCTGGGCGATTACGTGTGGGTTCCGGGCGGGGCCAGCAAAAAGCCGTTCTCGCAGGATGTGCTGGACAACGGCCTGCACTACTGGCGATTCCGGTTCCCCGACATTTACACCTGGGCGGTGGAACGGATGACGCGTTGCACGTTGGAGGTGGTAAAGAAATCGGGGCTGACGCTGGACGACATCAAATGGGTGGTGCCGCATCAGGCTTCGGTCAACATCGTCCTCGACGTGGCCAAGCGCCTCGAACTGCCGGAAGAGATGTTCATCATTACTTACCCGCACACCGGCAACCTGTCGAGCGCGTCGATTCCCATTGCGCTCGACGAGGCCAACAGCCAGAGCAAGTTCAACGACGGCGACTGGTTGGTGCTGCCGGCGGTGGGCGCGGGCATGGCCTGGGGCGCGGTCACCTATCGCTGGCACGATTACAAGGCCGGGCGCAACGGCCACGCCGGGGCCAATGGCAGCAGCGGGGGCGGCTAATGAGCGCGGTGATCATCGGCACCGGGCACGACCTGCCTGAGCAGGTGGTGACCAACGACGAACTGGAGGCGATGGGCGTGGGCTACGACCGCGCCCGCGCGGGCGGCAAATCGCTGGACGAGTGGGTGATGGCCCGCACCGGCGTGCACTTGCGGCACCGCGCCCGACTGGGCGTGGAGGGCAGTTCCGACTTTGGCACGCGCGCCGCGCAAAAGGCGTTGGCCATGGCCGGGCTGAAGGGCAGCGATCTCGATCTGATCATCATGTCCACGTACACCTCCGACCACCGCGCGCCCAACTCGGCGGCCATCATGCAGGACAATCTCGACGCCACGTGCAAATTTCTGCAACTCGACGGCGCGTGCCCCGGGTTTGTGGATGCAGTGATCCTGGCCGACGCCATGATGCAGTTTATGAACGTGCACACGGCGCTGGTGGTGAGCAGCGACATCACCACCCTGTACTGCCTGCCCACCGACTTCATGATGATGACTACGTTTGGCGACGGCGCCGGAGCCGCCGTGCTGCGCCGCGAGCCGGGGTCGCCCTATGGCGTGAAGGCTCACGTCACCGGCACCAAAGGCAGCATTGGCAAGGCGCTGTGGGTGCCGGGCGGCGGCACCAAAGAGCCGCCCAGTTTCGAGGTGCTGGCGCAGGGGCGGCAGTATGCCCAGTGGTCGCACAAGGAAACGTACGCCTTCGCCACGGAAAAACTGGCCGAGGGCATTGTGCAGGTGGCCGAGCGCGCCGGCTGGAGCCTCGACGAGGTGAAGTGGTACATCCCGCATCAGGCCGGGCGCAACATTGCCCTCGACGCCGCCCGGAATGTAGGCCAGCCCGCCGAAAAATTCATCATCAACATCGACCACACCGGAAACACTTCGGGCGCGTCCATCCCCATTGCGATGGATGAGGCCAACCGCGCCGGGCGCTTTGCCGACGGCGACAAGATCATCCTCTCGGCCATGGGCGCCGGCCTGGCGTGGGGCGCCGTTGCGTTGGTGTGGTATGATCCCGCTCGCGCCGCCGCTGAAGGGAAACACCCATGAGCAAAGTGATTATTGGCACCGGCCACGACCTGCCGGAATGGGTCATTTCCAACGACGACCTCGAGGCCATGGGCGTGGATTTCGACCGCGCCAAGGCCGGCAAATCGCTCGACGAGTGGGCTATGGCTCACGCCGGCATTCACGTGCGCCACCGGGTCCGCCCCGGCGAAGGCACTTCGGACATGGGCGCGCGGGCCGCCCGCCGCGCCGTGGAAGACGCCGGATTGCAGTTGAGCGACATCGGCCTGATCGTGGTGTCCACGTTTACGTCCGACTATCGCGCCCCCAACACCGGCGGCCTCATCCAGGCCGAACTGGGCATGACGTGCAAAGTGTTTCAGGTCGATTCGGCCTGCTCCGGCTTCATTGATGCCACGCTGATGGCCGCCTCGCTGATGGATTACATGAGCGTGAAGTATGCGCTGGTCATTTCCAGTGACGCCGTGAGCCAGTACAACGTCCCCACCGACTTCCGGCAGCAAACGCTGTTTGCCGACGGCTCGGGGGCGGTGGTGCTGAAGAACGAGCCGGACTCGCCCTACGGCCTCAAAGCCTTCCACGCCGTGGGCGACGGCAAAAACCGGCTGGTGGGTGTGGCTATGGGCGGCAAAGTGCCCCTGACCGAAGAGAACCTGCGCGCCGGCAAGCAATACATCCACTGGCGGCCCCGCGAGGTCTATCCGTTTGCCACCGCCAAGATGGCCGAGTCGGCGCAAATTGTGGTGGAGCGCGCGGGCTGGAAGATGGAAGACGTGCGCTGGTTTGTGCCGCACCAGACAGGGCGCAACATCATTCTCGACATGGCCCGCGTGCTGAATGTGCCCGAAGACCGCGTGCTGATTAACATTGACCACACCGGCAACACCTCCGGCGCGTCCATCCCCATTTGCCTCGACGAGTTCAACCGCAAAGGGGTATTCAAAGATGGTGACAAGATCGTGATGCCCACGATGGGCGCCGGCATGGCCTGGGGCGCGCTGGCCTTCGTGTGGCAAGATTACAAGGCCCTATGACCAATCCTGCTGCCGAGTCTCCGTTTCTCTCCGACACCGTTCTCGACGAAGGCCTGCTGCCCTTGCCCACGCTGATTTCCGACGAAGAGCGGCGCTCGATCAAGCGCCTGCTCAAATATGAGGCCTGGGCCTGGTTTCAGGCCTTCACCAACTGGATACCGGGCAAGGTGGGCTGGATCGTGCGCCACGTGCTCTACCGGCCGTTCTTCCAGCGGGCCAGCAAAAACTGGCACATCGCCGAACACGCCAGCATCCAGCCGCCCGGCCGTTTTCAGATCGGCGAGGCCAGCGTGGTGTCGCGCTACTGCACCATCAACGCCATCGGCGGGGTGATCATCGGCGACCACGGCGGCATGGGCCCGTTCTGCATCCTCATCACCTCCAACCACCGTTTCCCAAATCGCGAACTGCCGCTGGGCTATCAGACGCATCTGCTCGAAACGGCCCCCATCGTCTTTGAGTCCAACGTGTGGGTGGGCGCGGGTTGCATCATCCTGCCCGGCGTGCGCATCGGCAAATACTCCATCGTGGCCGCGGGGTCGGTGGTCACCAAAGACGTACCGCGCTACACCATAGTGGCCGGCGTCCCGGCCAAAGTCATCCGCACCATCGACCCGAGCGAGTTTGGCTAAAGAGGCTCCCATGAAGCTTGCAGGCAAAATTGCGCTCGTCACCGGCAGCTCGCGCGGCATTGGCCAGGCCATTGCGCTGGAACTGGCGCGGCAGGGCGCGGATGTGGTGGTGAACTACCGGCAGGGCGCGGCGGGCGCCGCCAAAACCGTGGCCGACATTGAGTCGCTGGGCCGCCGGGCGGTGGCTGTGCCGGCCAACCTGGGCAACCCCGACGACATCAACCGCATGTTTGATGCGCTGGAGCAGCAGTGGGGCGGGCTGGATATTTTGGTGTGCAACGCGGCCACCGGCATGCCCGGCCCGCTGCTCACCGCGCCGATCAAAGCGTGGGACTTGGCGATGAACGTCAACGCGCGCTCGGTGCTGTTGTGCGCCCAGCGGGCCTTTCCCCTGATGAAAGCCCGGGGCGGGGGGCGCATCATCACCCTCACCTCCGTGCTCGGGGTGGAACAGGCCGCCCCCGAATATGGCCCCATCGCGGTATCCAAAGCGGCCATCCACGCCCTCACCGTTTACCTGGCGGCCGAGTTCGGGCCGCACAACATCATCACCAATGCCATCGGCCCCGGCATCGTCGAAACCCGCGTGCTCGACATCTTCAAAGCCGGGCCGGATGCCCGCACCCGCGCCCACACCGTCACCCCCTCGGGCCGCATCACCACGCCCGAAGACGTGGCCTACCTGGCCGCCTTTCTCTGCTCCGACGAGGCCCACCAGATCAACGGCCAGATCATCGAGATCGACGGCGGCTATCGGCGGTTGTTCAGTTAGAGCCTGTTTGAATATTCATGAGCAAGCCAGTCGCCTGGTCATCAAGCGGATCGCCGCAATATAGACAAAGGCCTCACTTGACTCGGGCAGCCGTTCATAGTCCTTACTCAGCCGCCGATTACGACCCAACCAACT
>JACRBQ010000136.1 GCA_016213135.1 Chloroflexota bacterium
ACCTTATCGTCCGATGTCGGCCGCCGATTATGACGAGCAACAGCGGCAGCGGGAGCTGAAGTCATTGCAGCGACGCGCCGCCATGCTCGGACTTCAACTCACGCCCGTAGCGCCGCCGAGTTAAGTTTCTGAATAGCGCCGGAGGCGCGAAGCATCTCCTGCCCGTCCTGCAAAAATGAGGCCAGAGTCTTGTATTTGGCCGGAATCTGAAAATCCAGATTCAAATCCACGTACACACTGGCGAGGCCGAGCGGCCGGCGGCCGGCCCGCGCCGCGCCGGAGTCAATGGCTTTGAGTTTGAGCGGCGCGCATTCGCCGATGAGCCAGCGCAGGTAATCGTTCAGAATCTTCTGCGCGGCTTTGGGGTCGTCGCCGGTATAAACGATCTTGGTCGAGTTGACCAGCACATCGCCGCCGACATCGCCCCCCACCGCCGCCCCGCCCGCGCCGGCCGCAACGCCGCCATCGGTGGCGACCGCGCCGGAACCGGAGAGGGCGATCAACTTTTTGCGTTTTTCGTGCAGAGGCGCGAGCGCGGCTTCGAGCGCCTGGCCCGAAAGAAGGTCGCGCAGTTGCGCTTCGGCGTCTTCGATTTTTCGGAGTTCGTCTTGAGGGTTGGTCATCGGCGCTGCCTCCCAAGACCTCACAGGTCTTTGAGACCTGTGAGGTCTATCTGCGCCGAGAAGTATAGCCCATGAGGGGAAAGAGGCAAGCTTTGTCGGCAACGGATTTCCATAGCAGACGGCGTCCACAAAAAACACCGAGTGTCTGCAAGACACCCGGTGTTCTTTATTAACTCCGCGCTCCCTGCGCTCTCGGCGGTGAATCAAATCACCGGCTGTTGGCGTCCATCACCGCCACGGCGGCGATGCCCACAATCTCATCCACGTCGTCTCCGGCTTGCAGGACGTGAACCGGCGCGCCCATCCCCAGCAGCACCGGCCCGATAATCTGCGCCCCGCCCAACCGCCGCAACAATTTGTACGCGATGTTCGCCGACTGCAGTTCGGGAAAGACCAGCACGTTGGCGTCCTTCACGGCGCTGAACGGGAAACGCTCCTCGATCAATTTCGCCGACACCGCCATATCGGCTTGCATCTCGCCGTCCACGATCAGGTCGGGGCGTTTGGCTTTGATCAACGCCACGGCCTTCTGCACTTTGGCCGACAGCGGGTGGGGAACGGAACCAAAGTTGGAAAAGCTCAACAGCGCAATGCGCGGCTCGATGTCGAGTTGTTTGGCGAAGTCGGCGGCCAGCGAGGCGATCTCGGCCAGGTCTTCGGCGGTGGGATCGATGTTCACCGTCGCATCGGTGAATAGATAGACTCGATCTCGCGCGATGACGATGTATACGCCCGAGACGTGCGTGAAGCCGGATCGGGTGTGGAACACCTGCAAGGCCGGGCGGATCACTTCGGGATACTCATACGTCAATCCCGAGAGAAACGTGTCGGCGTCGCCCGTTTTGACCATCATCATGCCAAACCGAATCGGGTCGCGCATGTGTTCCCGCGCCAGTTGCAGCGTGACGCCTTTGCGCTGGCGCAGTTTGAAATAGGCCTCGGCATACGATTCGCAATCGTCGCATTTGGCCGGATCGACGACGCGCGGCGTGAAGCGCAGGCCCAGGTCGGCCACGCGGCGCTGAATGACTTCGGGGCGGCCCAGCAAAATTGGCATGCCGATGCCTTCCTCTTCCACCAGCGCGGCCGCACGGATGATTTTGGACTCTTCGCCTTCGCCAAACACAATCCGCTTGGGCGCGGCTTTGGCTTTGTTGATGATGAAGCGGCGGACACGCTGGCCCTGCCCCTGACGGGCGGATAGCTGCTCGCGGTATTCGGCGATGTCGATGGTCCTGCGGGCCACGCCGGAGTTGATGGCGGCTTCGGCCACGGCGGGCGCTTCCCACAACAGCACGCGCGGGTCCAGCGGTTTGGGGATGAGATAGTTCTCGCCGAACTTGATCGAATCGATGCCATAGGCATGCAATACCGAATCGGGCACGTCTTCGTGCGCCAGCGCGGCCAGCGCTTTGGCGGCGGCCACTTTCATGTCGTCGTTGATGGCCCGGGCGCGCACGTCCAGCGCTCCACGGAAGATGAAGGGGAAGCCGAGGACGTTGTTGATCTGGTTGGGGTAATCGCTGCGTCCAGTGCCCACAATGGCATCGGGCCGGGCCTCTTTGGCGAGTTCGTATTTGATCTCCGGGTCGGGGTTGGCCATGGCAAAAATGAGCGGGCGCTCGGCCATGGTCTTCACCATGGCCGGTGTGAGGATGTCGGCAATGGAGAGGCCGAGGAATACATCGGCGCCGCGCATGGCGTCGGCCAGGGTGCGCTCGTCGGTGTCCACGGCGAAGCGGGCTTTGTAAGGGTTCATGCCCTGGCTGCGGCCGGCATACACCACGCCTTTGGTGTCCACCAAGCGGATGTTTTCACGGCGCGCGCCGAGGCGCACGTAAAACTCGGCGCAGGCAATGGCGCTGGCTCCGGCGCCGGAGACCACCACTTTGAGCGCGTCGATCTTTTTGCCGCTGACTTCGAGCGCATTCAGCAGCGCCGCGCCGGAGATGATGGCCGTGCCGTGCTGGTCGTCGTGGAACACGGGGATATCCAGCATGCCCTTGAGCGTTTCTTCGATGTAAAAGCACTCGGGGGCTTTGATGTCTTCGAGTTTGATGCCGCCGAAGGTGGGGGCAATGGCCCGCACCACGGTGATGATTTCATCCGGGTCGTGGGTGTTCACTTCGATATCGAACACGTCCACATCCGCGAAGCGCTTGAACAGCACGCCTTTACCTTCCATGACGGGCTTGCCGGCGAGCGCGCCCCGGTCGCCCAGGCCCAGAATGGCCGTGCCGTTGGACACGACCGCCACAAGGTTGGCCTTGGCGGTGTACTCGTAAGCGGTTTCGGGATCGCGTTCCAGCTCCAGCACGGCCTGCGCCACGCCGGGCGTGTAGGCCAGCGAGAGATCGCGTTGGGTTTCGAGGGATTTGGTGGCGATGACTTCGATTTTGCCGGGCCGGCCCCGGCGGTGATAGTCGAATACTTCCTGCGCGGTAACAGTTGCCATGTAAGGGACTCCTTGCGATAGTCAGTTGGCGTCAAGGCTATCATCTGTTCCCGCATTTGTCACAGGTCCGCTTGTCACGTCGAAAGGGTGACGGGAGTCCTGAAAACAAAAAACCGTCCGAAGGTGTAAACCTTCGGAAGGTCGGGGCATTACTTCTTGGCCGCGTCGGGGTAAATCAGCGCATCAATTTCACGAAGCACGTCTGCCAGATCGAGTGCTTTCGCTTCCCTCACCGCATCGCCTTCGTGTTTGTGATCTGGGAAGGTTGGAAGGTTCGGGTAATGGGGCGAATTGTCGTATCGGAAAATGAGTGTTCCATCAGCCCGCTGATAATGAAACGAGTAGTTTATTCGCCTGATGCCTTGCCGCTCTGCTATTTCTATTTCCTCGACGGCGTGCAGCCATGATCCGTCGTGAAAACGCAGGTTCGCCTCGAAAACCGCGCCGAGGGTCGTCAACGTCAGGCGCAGTGCTTCTACGGTAATGTCTCGACGCGATCGGAGCGTATCTTCCAGACGAGCAAGATAGCTGTAGATGCTCACACCATTGCCTCGCCCACCTCCGTCTGAATCGCGGCGCGCATGAGCGTGGCTTCTACTATCCGTTTGGTTTTGACGAACAGATCATAGACTGCTGCCCAGTCAACACAATGCTGCAGATCGTCGTCGAGTGTTCCCGCTTGATACTGCTGGTAGAAATCGGCAGACGGCATCTGGTGTTTTTGCTCGTATTCAAATAGCCGGTGAGACAACTCCAACAAATCGTCCACTGGATTGGCCGTAGCCAATGCTTGATGCAGCATCTTTCGGAATTCGCCCGAGGGAGGCAGGCCGTTGAAAGTGAGTGTGGTCATTTGTCGCGCTCCATTGAAAGATTATAGCACGCTCGTCTTCTTACACGTTTCGATGCGTCCACCGTATCCTCACTAAATCTCTCACCATATTCACCACGCCCTCAATGAAGCGCACTTTGCTGCCGGCGGCGTCGGCCCAACGCACGGGCATTTCGTGGACTTTGAGGTGTTTGCGCCCGGCGAGGTAGAGGATTTCAACGTCGAACATGAAGCGGTCGATCACCGCCCGCTCGTAAAGCGGCCGCACGACGCTCTGGCGGTGGGCTTTGAAGCCGCACTGGGTGTCGGAGAATTGCCACAAGCCCACGAGCAGATGTTTGACGAGGTCGAAGATGGCCGTGGCTAGCCGCCGGTAGGGCGGGGGCCGGCGTTCGATTTGCGACTCGGGCAGGGCGCGGGAGCCGATGACCATGTCGTGCCCTTCGCCCAGAAATCGCAGGGCGTTGGCGATTTCGTCGGGCGGAGTGGAAAGGTCGGCGTCGAGGAAAACCACCCACTGCCCGGTGGCGGCCAGCACGCCGGTGCGCACGGCGAAGCCCTTGCCGCGGTTGGGCTGGTAGGCCACGAGCCGGGCCTGTGGCACGTTGGCGAGACGTTGGTTCACCACTTCCACGGTGGCGTCGCGGCTGCCGTCGTCCACCACGATCAGCTCCCACGCATATGTCTGGGCGCGCAGGTAGGCCAGCACGGTATCGAGCGCCGGGCCGATGCGGGCGGATTCGTTATAGGCGGGGATGATGACGGACAGGTCAATCATAACGATGAAGGATGAAGGATGAATCAAATTCATCGTTCATCGTTCCGCGTTCATCCTTTGCTTCAGCTCTCCGGCGATGACGTGGTTCATGATGAGGTGGCCGTCTTCCTGCCGCCCCTGATGCGGGTCGGGGAAGCGGACGACGAGGTCGGCCATTTCGGCCAGCTTGCCGCCTTTGTCGCCGAGGAGGGCGATGACCGTGCCGCCGATCTCGTGGGCGGTTTCAACGGCTTTCACCAGATTGGGCGAGTTCCCCGATGTGGAGATGGCGATGACGATGTCGCCGGGGCGCATGAAATTGCGCAGTTGCTCGGCGAAGACCACTTCAAATGCGGCGTCGTTGCCCCAGGCGGTGATGAGGGGCATATTGTCGGTGAGGGCAATGGCGCGGAAGCGACGCTTGCCCGGCGTGATCGTCAGCTTGTTGAGATCGCACATCATGTGCGAAGCGGTGGCGGCGCTGCCGCCGTCGCCGATCATGAAGATGGCGCGGTCTTCGCGCCAGGCTTGCATGAGGGCGTCGCAGACGCGCCGCAGGTCCGGGCGCGAGAGCGCGCTAACGGATTTGGAGAGTTCGGTGAGGTAGGCGTCGATGAAGTCCATGTTAATAACGATGAACGATGAACGATGAACGATGAATCAGGCCTTCATCGTTCATCGTTCCGTCTTCATCATTCGGTGAGTCGTTCCCAGCGTCGCCGCAGGACGACGAGGACGGTTTGGACGAGGATCTGCAGGTCGAGCCAGATTGTCCAGTTGCGGATGTAGAAGATGGCGGCGCGCATTTCTTCGTCCAGCGAGGCCACGGGCACTACGGCCCACGGGCCGCTGACGCCGGGCTTGACGGAGGCGATGTTGGGCAGCCAGCGCTGGTAAAGACGGCGATCTTCTTCGGGGATGGGGCGCGGGCCGACGAGGCTCATGCGCCCGGCGGGCACGGCAAAGAGCAACGGCAGCAGGGCCAGGCCGGTGTCGCGCAAAAAGGCCGCGCCGGGGCGGTCGGCTTCGAGGCGGAAGACGGTGGCGCGGAAGGGCCGCCCACCCTGACCGAGCATGGATTGGCGATAGAGGATGGGGCCACGGTTGGCGACCCTGAGCCACGTGGCTATCAAAGCCATGAGGGGCAGGCTGAGTCCCAGGGCGATCAGTCCCGCGCCGTAATCAATCGCCAGTTTCATCAGCAGATCGAAACCGGTCAGTCTGGCCCGATCCAACAAGATGAGCGGCACAAAATTGCGGTGCGCCACGCGCGGGGTGGTGGCCAGCAAATCGTAATAGCCGGGCGAGATGCGAATTTTGAGTCCGTCGGCGAAGGCGGAGCGTTCGAGGATTTCCTGAAACGTTTCCCAGGCCAGCGAGCTGGGGACGACGACGAGTTCGGTGGCGTTGTGCTCGCGGGCGATGTCGGCCAGGGCGGTGGGATGGCCGAGAACGGTGAGGCCGTCTTGCACGGGCGTGCCGGCGGGGAGGAAGTCGTCCACGAAGCCGACGACGTGCACGCCGGAATCGGCGACGGAGCGGAACTGGCGGGCGATGGTGCGGCCCTGCTGGTCGGCGCCGACGATGATGGCGCGGACGATGAGGTGGCCCTGCCGGCGAAAAGCGCGCACGACGCGGCGCATGAGGAAGCGGCCCAGGGCCACGGTGAACATGGTGGCGGTCCACCCGGCGCCGAGCCACACGATGGAGAGATCGATGCGGCCCCCGAGGGCGTTGACGACGACGAGGACGATGATGCCGTAGGTGCAGCCGGTGGCTACGGTGGCATATTCCTGCGAGTCTTCGAGCACGGTTTCGAGGTCGTAGAGGCCGAGGACGGCGAAGACGAGAAGGTAGCCCAGCAGGGCCCACTGGATGGCGCCGAGGTAAGGGGCGGAATTGATGCCGAGGCGGCTCACGACGAACATGGCGGCGATGAGGCCGACGGCGACGGCGACGGTGTCGGAGGCAATGAGGGCCGAGAAGAGGAGGTATTGCCCGCGCTTGCTCATGAATTGCCTTGCACCAGCCGGAGGCCGGTGTTGAGCAGCACGCGCGCGCCGCCGTTGTCGAAGCTGTAATCCATGCGGCGCAGGCCTTCGACTTCCATGGCCCGGGTGACGGCTTGTTGCCGGCCCTCTTCGCAGTAAAGCATCATGAAGCCGCCGCCGCCCGCGCCCGCCAGTTTGCCGCCCATGGCCCCGGCGTTGCGCGCCGTGGTGTAGAGGCCGTCCACGCGCTCATTGCTCACGCCGGAGGCGAATTTCTTTTTCAGCTCCCAGCCTTCGTGCAGCAGTTTGCCGAATAGCTCAAGGTCGCCCGCCTCGAGGCAGCGGCGCATGGTGTCGGTCATGGCCCGCACGGCGTGCAACGATTCCAACACCACGGGTTTGTGCTGTTTGGTGTTCTCGGTTTGTCGGGCCAGGATTTGAGTGGAGTCGCGGGCCTGCCCGGTGAAGAAAAGCAGCAGCCGCCGTTGCAGCCCGGCCACGGTATCGGGCGATACGTGCAGGGGGTCGGCGCGGTTGCCGTCGGCGCGGAACTCGAACCAGTTGAGGCCGCCGAAGGCGGAGGCAAACTGATCCTGAAAGCCGATGGGCATGCCCAGTTTTTCGATCTCGATGTGGGTGGCCATTTCGGCCAGTTCCAATTTGGTGAGGGTGCGCCCGCAGGCGGCGCTCACGGCTTTGATCGAGGCGACGGTGACGGTGGACGACGAGCCGAGGCCGGTGCCGGGGGGCACTTCGGAGGCCAGGAACATGGACACGTCGCGGTCGATGTCGAATTCGTGCAGGATGGCTTTAGGCAGGTTGAGGTCGCCCTCCCAGAACAGCACTTCGCCGCCGGTGTGCCGGAAGAAGGTGCGGTAGTCTGAGGAAAGGATTTGCAGTTCGGAGCCGGGGTGGACGGTGAGTACCACGTAGACAAATTTGTCGATGGTGGTGCTGACGACCGCGCCGCCGTGCTCCATAAAGTAAGCAGGCAGATCGGTGCCGCCACCGGCGAAGGAAATGCGAACGGGAGCGCGGGCGATGATCATGGAAGGATGAACGATGAGCGATGAACGATAAACGATGAGCGATGAACGATAAACGATGAGCGATGAACGATGAACGATGAGCGATGAACGATAAACGGAGTCATTTGCGCTCCTTCGCGGTTTTTACGGAGGCGACGAAGATGGCCAGCAGTTCGTCAGTCTCTTTCTGTAGCTCCGCCGCTCTTCCGGCAGGAAGAAAACTTCCTTCAACGAGTAGTTCGATCCAATAGGCGGTCTCATCCAGTTCTTGAATGCCGCCTTCCATTTTGCTGATGAAATCTGCCGTAGATTTGGTTCGGTTTGCTTCGCGATAATGAGCGCCGACAGATGTGCCGCTTCTCAGTAACTGCTTGCCGATCACCTGCGGCTCGGTGGTTTTGGGTAGCGAAGCGTACAGCCGGATAATTCTGAGTGCATACTTTGTTGTGCGTTCGCGCAAAGCTTGGGGCGGTTTGGGTTTCATCGTTCCGCGTTCATCGTTCATCGTCATCCTCCTCTCACCGTTCCCACCTTGTGCATGTAGTCGCGGGCCTCGGTGGCGTAGTTGCGAAAGCCCGGCTGGGCCTGCGCCCACGCCAGATATTCGCGGCAGTTGCTTTCCACGTCGCCCTTCGGCTCCCAGCCCAGCGCCCGCAAGTTGCCGATGTCCGAGAAGATGTGCCGCGTGTCGCCAAAACGGTATTCCTGCGTGATGAGCGGGCTGAGGCGGTCGCGCCCGGCGGCGCGGATCATCACCTCGGCAAACCGGCGCACGGTGATGCCTTTGCCCCCGCCCACGTTGAAAGGCTGATAGTCGGCGCGCTCGTCGTCCAGCGCCAGCAGATTGGCCCGCGCCACGTCGCCCACGTGCACAAAGTCGCGGATTTGTTCGCCGTCTTCGTACACCGAGGGCGGCTCGCCGGCCAGCACCTGCATGGCAAAAATGCGCAGCGCGCCGGAATACGCATTGCGGAACGACTGCCGCGCGCCCTGCACAATCGAGTAGCGCAGGCCCACGGTGGGGATGCCGTATTGCTGGCCCAAATTGATCGCCAGCGTTTCCTGCGCGTATTTGCTCATGCCATAAGAATTGGCCGGATTCACCCGCGACGCTTCGTCGGTGAGTTCCATCTTGATCGGGCCGCGACACGAAAGCAGGGGGCACTTCACTTCCCAATCCCGGGCCAGTAGTTGCACTTCAGGCCGCTGGCCGGGATACACTGTGCCGTGCACGGGGCAGGTGTATTTGCCCTCGCCGTACGAGGCTTGCGACGAGGCCACCACCACTTTGCGGACGGGCAGCTTCTTCTCCACGATGATCTCGTAGAGCAGGGCCGTGCCCACGCAATTGACGTGGAAGAACTGCGAGAAGTCGGGCAGATAATCCTGATAGGCCGCCAGATGTACGACGGCATCCACCCCGACCAGCGCCGCCTCCCACGCCGCGCGGTCGCGCACGTCGCCCCCCATGCGCTCCGCCTCGGCCGGCAGATAATCGGGCCACTGCCCGGGCATGTGCACGGGCAAGGTCAGGCTGTCCAGCACCCGCACCGCGTAGCCTTTAGCGAGCAACAGATCGACCGTATGAGACCCGATAAAGCCTGCCCCGCCGGTGACGAGAACTTTTTCCAAAGATGTAAAAACGCCTTTCGTAAGATGACTGGCCGGAGTGATTTTACCACTGCGAGGCCGCCGGATGGTGCGACGATAAAGCTGCCACTTGACGGCCCGCCCTTTGCCGGTAGACTGGTAAACCTGTCGCTTGATTTTTAGCGGCGGATTCCTACAATATCCGCCATAAACACTCGCGCCGAGGCCGCTTATGTACGCTAACAACGAACTGATGTTTCCTCCCTACGTGATCCCCATGCTGCGCGAACAGCGCGGGCCGGAGTGGCAAAAGCTGGTGGACAGGGTGCTGAGCATTGAAGAAGACTCCCCGGAGGCGCTCGGCTTTTGCCTGATGATGATCCGGCTGGACGGCTGCATGGATTGCGAGACGGACTCGTACCGGGCCATGCGCGGGTGCGGCATGTGCGCCATCCAGACGCTGCGCCGCTACAAAGGAAGCGACCACGATCTGCTTAAGCTGTATCAGGCGGCGCTCAAAGACGTGGAAGCATTCCTGGAAATCGGGGCCCCGGTGGGCAAGTAGCACCGGCGGCCCCACATCCCCTCGGAGACCTTCATGCTCACAACCATCGAGAAAATAATCTTCACCCTGTTGGCCCTGGCCTCGGCCTATGCCGCCTATCTTGCCGCCGACCGCATCATCCGCATCGTGCGGCGCGGCGCCGGGGCCATCGGGCTGGATGAACTATTCCGGCGCGCGGTGAACGCGACCGTCATCTTTGTCACGCAGAAAACCGTGCTCAAGCGGCGGCTGCTGCCCGGCATTGCCCACGCCTTTGTGGCCTGGGGCTTTACCTATTATCTCATCGTGAACATCGGCGACGGCCTTCAAGGGTTCTTCAAAGGCTTCGTGTTTTTGGGCGACGGCCTGCCCGGCAACCTTTACCGGCTGGGCAGCGATTTGCTCACCGTGGGCGTGCTGGCGGGCATGGCTGCCCTGCTCGTGCGGCGGTTGGCCGTCGGGCCGAAGGTATTCAGCTTCCGCGAGGGCGTCAAAGTGCACCCCAAAGCCGTCGCCGGAATCAAACGCGACTCGCTCATCGTCGGCTCGTTCATTCTCTTTCACGTCGGCTCGCGGTATTTGGGCGAGAGCTTTCATCTGGCCGAGTCCGGGCCGGATGGCTGGCAGCCGTTTGCCACCGCGCTGAGCGGGTTGTGGGCGGAGATGTCGCCGGCGGCCATCGTCGCCATGCAGCACGTGTTCTTCTGGGGCGCGCTCGGCTCCATCCTGTTGTTCATGCCCTACTTCCTTTACTCCAAACACATCCACATCTTTTTTGCCCCGCTCAACTATTTGCTCAAGCCCAAGCGCAAGTCCATCGGCGAACTTGAGAAGATCAACTTCGACGACGAGAGCCTGTCGCAGTTTGGCGCCTCGCGGCTGGAGCATCTCTCGCAGTCGCAACTCATGGATGCCTACTCGTGCATCATGTGCAACCGCTGTCAGGATGCCTGCCCGGCATACCAGACCGGCAAAGTGCTCTCGCCCTCGGCGCTGGAGATCAACAAACGCTACTGGCTCAACGAGCACGGCGCGGAGTTCGCCGCCGGAAAAGAGTCCGCGCCGCTGCTGGAGTTTGCCATCAGCGCCGAGGCCGTGTGGGCCTGCACCGCGTGCGGCGCGTGCGTGGAAGTGTGCCCGGTGGGCAATGAACCCATGCGCGATATCCTCGAAATCCGCCGCGCCCTGGTGCTGATGGATAACGAGTTCCCGGCTCAGTTGCAGCAAGCCTACAAGGGCATGGAGCGCGCGCGCAACCCGTGGAACGTCACCGCCGACGCGCGGTTGGATTGGGCCAAAGGCCTCAACGTGCCCACCATCGAGCAGAACCCGGAACCGGACGTGCTGTGGTGGGTGGGCTGCGCCCCGGCCACCGATGCCCGCGCGCAAAAGACCGCCCAAGCCTTCGCCAAAATCCTCAACGCCGCCGGGGTGAACTATGCCGTGCTGGGCAAGATGGAAGCGTGCACCGGCGACTCGGCCCGGCGCTCCGGCAACGAGGCGCTGTTCTTTGAAATGGCAACCGCCAACGTGGAAATGCTTAACGAAGTGAAGCCGAAGCGCATCGTGGCCGCCTGCCCGCACTGCCTGCACACCCTGGCCAACGAATACCCCGCCTTCGGCGGCAACTACGAAGTGATCCACCACACACAATTGATTGAGGAACTGTTTGCCGCCGGGAAGCTGAAGACGAACCCGGACAAACAATCCAACGTCGCTTTCCACGACCCGTGCTATTTGGGCCGCCACAACGGCGTGTACGATGCGCCCCGGCAGGCGCTGGCCCGCAGCGGCGCGAGTGTGGCCGAACTGGCGCGCAACCGCGCCAACTCGTTCTGCTGCGGGGCGGGCGGCGGGCAAATGTGGAAAGAGGAGGAGCACGGCGTTGAGCACGTCAACGAGAATCGCTTCCGCGAGGCCGCGGCCACCGGCAGCGGCACGCTGGCCGTGGGCTGCCCCTTCTGCATGGTGATGATGACCGACGCGGGCCGCGCAGCGAAAAGCGAAATGGAAGTGAAGGACGTGGCGGAGATCGTAGCGGAAAGCCTTTAGAATGCCCAGGAGAGTTCGCCGCCGAGATGACGATATTGCTCAAGTGATTGTTGGCTTGATTCTGATCGGCCTGTTTATTACCTATAATGCCATTAAGCGCATTCCGTCAGAGTGGGCTATGTTTCTGTTCTATGCTATCCCAGCAGCAGGTTTTGTTGCCGTAGTCACTGTCGGTTTGATTGCGTGGTATAGCCGTAAACCTGACAGTGGGCGGGATGGCTCAGAAGTGATCCGGCGTGAGCAAGATAAATATCGCAAGTTGCAGGCCGAGCAACTCCGCGAAGAACAAGAGCGGCGCGAAAAAGAAAAGGCGACTCAATTCCATCGCGCTTCGAAAGTCAAGGCAATCAAGTCGCTGGCACCACTCGCGCTTGAGCGCTACGTAGCCGAACTCTTCCAACGCATGGGCTATCAATCATCGCTTACGCCCGGGCAAGGAGATCACGGGATCGACGTGAAGTTAATCAACCCGCGCGGTGAAAGGGAGATTATCCAATGCAAGCAGTGGCCCAACTGGAACGACGGCTTAGTTGGCGAACCCCAGATCAGGGATTTCTATGGCGCGATGATGTCAGAAAATGCGGTATGTGGGTATTTTGTGGCACCCCACGGATTTACGCCGCAGGCGAGGTCTTGGGCCATGGGCAAGCCGATGATCCTCGCAGACGCCAACTGGCTATACCTGAAAGCCGGCGAACTTAATCTCAATCTGGACGAGGGGGAATTGTCAAGCTTGGAGGGTCCATCGGCAGACGCCGCCGCGCCGCTATGCCCTAAGCATGGTGTTCCGATGGTCAAAAAGATTGCGAAGCGAGGGGGTTTTGCTGGCGAGCCTTTTTACGGCTGTCCATTGTTTCCTGATTGTATGGAACGAATCCATATTCCCTGATCTTCATCTACTCTCTGCGGTGATTACTATGGCAATTTACGAATTCGAAGGCAAGCGACCACAAATCGGCAAGACCTCGTTCGTGCCCGACAGCGCCGACGTGGTGGGCGACGTGGTCATCGGCGAGGGATGCTTCATCGGCGTGGGGGCGCGCATCCGGGGCGACTACGGGCGTGTGCGTATCGGCGACCGGACTTCGGTGCAGGAAAACGTGGTCATCCACGCCCGCGAGAACGATCAGACCACCGTTGGCTCCAATGTGCAACTGGGCCACGGATGCATCCTGCACAACTGCACCGTCAAGGACAATGCCGTGATCGGCCTCGGGGCCATCCTCACCGACTTTTCGGTGGTGGGCGATTGGGCCATTGTGGCCGAGGGGGCCGTGGTGCGGGGAGAAGTGCCCGACGGGAAAATAGCGGTCGGGGTTCCGGCAAAAGTGATCGGCGACGTGACCGAGCGTCACAAAGCCGAATGGCAGTATTACAAAGACAAATATGCCGACCTGGCATCCCGGCGCTATCCGGCATCGTTCAAGCGCATTGGCTAGTGGTAAAATGTAGCCAAGTTATCCGGCCCGATTTGTGTGCATACTGCAATTGCGGTAGTCCCCCGGTTTTCGCCAGCGAATGATCTTCCGCCGCCGCGAAGTGATGCGTTGTACTAGCGTGCCCCCGGTTCGATATCGTCGGCCATCGAACTGCCCGCCTGCCATACCCAAAACACGGAGGTTGCGCTCATGAACTTGAGCAAGGATACCCTGCTCGACATGTATTACGCCATGCTGCGGTCGCGCCGGTTGGACGAACGGGCGTGGGTGCTGCACCGGCAAGGCAAAATCGTCTTTCACATTTCCGGCATGGGGCACGAGGCTTCGCAAATCGGCGCGGCCTTTGCCCTGCGGCGCGGCGCCGACTGGCTGGCGCCGTATTATCGCGACCTGGGGCTGATGCTGTGCTTTGGCCTCACGCCCCGTGAGTTCATGCTCTCGCTGTTCGGCAAGCAGGGCGAAGTGTCGTCCGGGGCGCGGCAGATGCCCTCGCACTTCGGCCTGCGGCGGGCCAACGTCATTTCCACCTCTGCCCCGGTGGCCACGCAAATCCCGCACGCGGCGGGCATCGGGCTGGGCATCAAAATGCGCGGCGAGGACGCCGTGGTGCTCACCTGCATCGGCGAAGGCTCCACCTCGCAGGGCGAATGGTACGAAGGCCTCAACTGGGCCGCCGTCCACAAACTGCCCGTCATCTGCATCGTGCAAAACAATCAATACGCCATCTCCGTGCCGGCTCATTTGCAAATGGCCGTGCCCAACGTGGCCGACCGCGCCGCCGCCTTTGGCATGCCGGGCGTGGTGGTGGATGGCAACGATGTGCTCTCCGTGTACCGCGTGATACAGGAAGCCGCCGACCGCGCCCGCCGGGGCGACGGCCCCACGCTGGTGGAGGCCAAAACCTACCGCCCCGTGCCCCACTCCTCCGACGACGACGACCGTTCGTACCGCTCCCGTGAGGAAGTGGCCGAATGGAAAAAGCGCGACCCCATCCTCATGTTCAAGACGTACCTCGAAATGCAAGGGCAACTCACGAAAGAAATGAATGACGAGTACGAAGCCCGCGTCGTGGCCGAAGTGGACGACGCGCAAAAGTTTGCCGAAGCCGCGCCCTATCCCAACCTCGAATGGGCGGCGGGGCCGGTGTATGCTGACCATACTGAATACACAATACCCAATACCCAATACAAGTAATTGGATTTGCGGATTGCGCAACCGATATTGGGTATTCAGTATTTGGTATTGGGTATTCCCGAGGTAACCTATGCCCGAACTCACGCTCATTGAAGCCCTGCGGCAAGCTATGGACGAAGAGATGGCCCGCGATGACCGCGTGTTCATCACCGGGGAAGACGTCGGCCCGCGCGGCGGAGTGTTCCGCGCCACGCTAGGGCTGTACGAAAAGTACGGCGCACAACGCGTCATCGACTCGCCGCTGGCCGAACTGTCCATCGTCGGCGTCGGCATCGGCGCGGCCCTCTACGGCATGCGCCCCATCTGCGAAATCCAATTCGCCGACTTCATCTTCCCCGCCTTCAACCAGATCCTCAACGAAGACGCCCGCATGTACTATCGTTCCGGCGGCGAGTGGGCCGTGCCCATGGTCATCCGCGCCCCCTACGGCGGCGGCGTGGGCGGCGGCCTGTACCACTCGGCAAGCGTTGAAGCCTTCTTCGCCCACATGCCCGGCCTCAAAGTCGTCATCCCCTCCAACCCCGCCGATGCCAAAGGCCTGCTCAAGTCCTCCGTGCGCGACCCGAACCCCGTCCTCTTCCTCGAACCCAAAAAAGGCTACCGCCTCATCAAAGGCAACGTGCCCGAAGGCGAATACACCGTGCCGCTGGGTCAGGCCGCCGTCAGCCGCGAGGGCGCCGACCTCACCGTCATTGCCTACGGCATCATGCACTACTACTGCCTGCAAGCCGCCGAAAAACTCGCCGCCGAAGGCGTGAGCGTCGAAGTGGTGGATGTGCGCACCCTGCTGCCCCTGGATAAAGACACCCTGCTCGCCTCCGTCCGCAAGACCGGCAAAGCCCTCATCGTTCACGAAGACAACCTCACCGGCGGCTACGGCGGCGAACTGGCGGCCATCATCGCCGACGAGGCCTTCACCGATCTCGATGCGCCCGTCAAACGTCTCGCCGCCCCCGACGTCCCCGGCGTGCCCTTCAGCCACCCGCTGCAAGACTGGTTCATGCCCAACCCGGAAAAAATCGCGCACGCCATGAGAGAGCTAGCCGCGTATTAATACCCAATACAGAATACCAAATACCAATATTGGGTATTGAGTATTTTGTATCGGGTATTGGAGTTCCCATGCCCACCCAAATCATCATGCCCCAGCTTGGCGAGAGCGTCGTCGAAGGCACCATCGGCAAGTGGCTCAAAAAAGAAGGCGACCTCGTCAAGGAGTTTGAGCCGATCATGGAAGTGACCACCGACAAAGTGGACACCGAAATCACCGCCTCTGCCGCCGGCGTGCTCCTCAAAATATTAATTGCCGATGGAACCACCGTCACTGCCGGGACGCTTCTGGGCTGGATAGGGCAACCGGGTGAGGCCCTGCCCGCCGGAGTCGGGGGGGCGCATCCGGTGGCCGTGGGCGGCCACGCGCCAGCCCCGGCCGCCCCGGCCACATCTCTGCCCGGCTCCGCGCCTGCCCCTCAACGCGACCTCGGCTTCATCTCCCCAGTGGTCGCCAAACTTGCTGCCGAACACAAAGTGGACCTGGCGCAAGTGACGGGCACCGGCGGCAGCGGGCGCATTACTAAAAAAGACGTGCAGGCCTTTGTCGAGTCGCGTAAGAGCGGTTTGCAACCGCGACCCCAAGAGGAGCCTGCCCCGTGGGAAACCCCCGGCGATGGCGACCTCTTCCGCCCTGCCGAACTGCAAATGCCCGGCAGGCAAACGGCCTCCGCCGCCCCGCCGCCCCAACCGGGGACGGAACTCATCCCCGGAACCACCGTGGCCCTCAACCCCATGCGCAAAGCCATCGCCGAGCACATGGTTCGCAGCAAACACACCGCACCGCACGTCACCACCGTCTTCGAAGTGGACATGAGCCGCGTCGCCGCCCACCGCGAAACCAACAAAGCCATGTTTGCCCGCGACGGCGCCAACCTCACCTTCACCGCCTATTTCGTCGCCGCCTCTGTGGCCGCCCTCAAAGCCTACCCGGTCATCAACAGCTCCTTTGCCGACGACAGACTCCTCCTCAAAAAGGAAATCAACATCGGCGTCGCCGTCTCGCTGGGCGACGAAGGGCTGATCGTGCCGGTGGTCAAACGCGCCGACGAGAAATCGCTGCTGGCCCTGGCTCGCGAAGTGAACGACCTGGCCAACCGCGCCCGCAGTAAACGGTTGAAACCGGACGAAGTGCAGGGTGGCACCTTCACCATCACCAACCACGGCGTCTCCGGCTCGCTGTTCGCCACCCCCATCATCAACCAGCCCCAGTGCGGCATCCTCGGCGTGGGAGCCATACAGAAGCGCGTCACCGTCGTCAACGATGCCATCGCCATCCGGCCCATGTGCTACATCTCCCTCACCTTCGACCATCGCATCACCGACGGCGCCACCGCCGACTACTTCCTGGCGAAGATGAAGGAGACGCTGGAAGGGTGGGGTCAGTCATCGTAGGTAGAGGTAAAGCATGGCGTTCCTGTTGATCCTTTATCTCGCCGGCGGCACATTGCTCACCGCCCTTTCCATTCCCCTCATCCTGCGGCGCATCCCGCCCAACGGCCTCTACGGCTTCCGGGTGCCGGCCACGCTCGACAACCCGGACCTGTGGTACAAAGTCAACACCTATGCCGGCAAGCGGCTGCTCGCCGTAGGCATAGCCACGGTCGTCGCGGCGGCGGCCCTTTATGCCATTCCCGGCCTTACGGTGGATGCTTATGCGCTCGATTGTGCCGGAGTGACGCTCGGCTTGCTGGCCATAGGGCTGGTGCAGAGCTTCCTCTACCTCCGCAGCCTCACCCCGCGCCCATGAGCCGCCCCTGCTGCGTCGCGTCTCTGACGGTATAATCCCGTCCATGACCAGCGTTGCTCAGTTCAAGAATCCGCGGCCTCGCGAGAGTGTATCCGTTATCCAACCCCTGCCATAGGAGCTTGTTTCCATGAATTACGACCTCATCATCATCGGCGCCGGGCCTGCGGGCTACGTGTGCGCCATTCGCGCCGCGCAACTGGGGCGGAAAGCCGCCCTCATCGACAAGCAATGGCTGGGCGGCGTGTGCCTCAACGTCGGCTGCATCCCCTCCAAATCCCTCCTCAAAAACGCCGAAGTGGCCCACACCCTGCGCCACCGCGCCAAAGAGTTTGGCTTTTCGTTCGACAATCTTCAGCTCGATTACAGCGTCGCCGTCAAACGCTCGCGCACCGTGTCGGCCCGGCTCACCAAAGGCGTCGACTTTTTGATGAAGAAAATCAAGATCGACGTGCACATGGGCGCGGCCATGCTCACTTCCGCCTCCACCGTGGAAGTGACTGCCGCCGATGGCACGAAGCAAACCCACACCGCCAAAAACATCGTTGTCGCCACCGGGGCGCAGGTGGGTACCCCTCCCGGCGTGGCCCTCGACGGCAAAAAGGTCGTCTCGTACTGGGAAGCCATATTGCAGGAAACCCTCCCGGCCTCGGCTGTCGTCATCGGCGGCGGGGCCATTGGTGTGGAGTTCTCCACCGTGTGGAACGCCTACGGCTCGGACGTGACCATCGCGGAAATGCTGCCGCGCATCGTGCCGCTGGAAGACGAAGAGGTGAGCAAGGAACTGGCGAGGGAACTTGGCAAGAAAGGTATCAAGATCAAAGCCGGGACAAAGCTGGAGAGCATAGACACCGCCGGGGCGAAGGTTAAAGTCAACGTCAGCGGCCCGGGCGGCAACGAAACGCTGGAAGCCGATCAGGTGCTGGTGGCCACCGGCTTCAAGCCCAACAGCAAGGGCATCGGCCTCGAGGCGGTGGGAGTCAAAACCGGCCCGCGCGGGTTCATCGAAATTGACGACGGCATGCGCACCAACGTCCCCGGCGTGTGGGCCATCGGCGACGTGACCGGCAAGTTGCTGCTGGCGCACGTAGGCTCGGCCCAGGGCATTGTGTGTGCGGAGACCATCGCCGGGCACGAAACGGTTGTGCTGGATTACGACATGATGCCGCGGGCTACCTATTGCCAGCCGCAAGTAGCCTCCTTTGGCTACACCGAAGCGCAGGCCAAAGAGAAAGGCTACGAGATCAAAACGGCCAAATTCAACTTCATCGCCAACGGCAAGGCGCTCGGCCTCGGCGAGGGCACGGGCTGGATCAAAATCGTCACCGACGCCAAGTACGGTGAAATCCTCGGCGCGCACATGGTCGGCCCCGAAGTGACCGAGCTGCTGCCCGAGTTCACGCTGGCGCACAACCTCGAGCTGACCGCAGAAGAAATCGCTCGCAACGTGCACGCGCACCCCACGCTGTCGGAGGTGATCATGGAAGCTGCGCACGGGCTGACCGGCGGATACATTCACAGTTAGGGGCGCGAGAGATCGCGCCCCTACCCTCACAGGGAGGAGATTATGAACGTCTTGCTTGCCTTTTCTTTTTGGGGACACATACTGGGCATTAGCATTTGGGTGGGGGCGTCGCTGCTCGTGCCGCTGGTCATCAACCCGGTGAGCATGGCGCTGGAGCCGCCGTCACGCATGAAGTTCATGGCCGAGTTCTCCAGGCGCGCCGTACCGTGGATACTGGGTTCCGCTGTGTTGGTTTTCGCCACTGGCACCCTGCAATTCTTCCTGCGGCAGTATTCACTCGGCTTCAATATCATCACCGCCAAAATCATCATGGCCCTGCTCATGGCCGCCAATGGCTACTACGTCGGCGTGGTGCTGGCGGCGCGCGTGGGCAAACTGGCTCCCGCGCCGGGCACGCCGCCTTCGCCGGAATTCCTCAAAGTGCAGCGGATGCTCGTCATGCACGGCTGGGTTCAAGCCGGCCTGGCAGTGGTTACCGTGTTGCTGGTGGCGTTCCTCACGGCCTGATGCTCTCCATCGACCGCGCTCGTTTACGCGGCGCACTGCAAACCGAAGAACAGCGTTTCATCGCCGGGCACCCCCGCTCCGCCGAACTGTTCCAGCGCGCCAAAGGTTCGCTGCTTGGCGGCGTGCCTATGAACTGGATGGTGCGATGGGCGGGGGCGTTCCCGGTGTTTGTGCGTAAGGCCTCGGGCGCGCACTTCACCGACGTGGATGGCCGCCGTTACCTCGACCTGTGCCTCGGCGACACGGGGGCCATGACCGGCCATGCCCCCCCGGCCACGGTGGAGGCCATTGCCGCACAGGCCCGCCGGGGACTCACCTTCATGCTCCCCACCGAAGATGCGGTGTGGGTGGGCGAGGAACTAGCCCGCCGCTTCGGCCTGCCCTATTGGCAAATTGCCATGACGGCCACCGACGCCAACCGCTTCTCCATTCGACTGGCGCGCGAGATCACGAAGCGCCCGTTGATCCTCGTGTTCAACTGGTGCTACCACGGCACCGTGGATGAAACGTTCATCACCCTGAGCAACGGGGCGCCCGGCCCGCGCCGGGGCAACATTGGCCCGCCGGTGAACCCGGCCCAAACCACCCGCGTCGTCGAATTCAACGACCTGCCCGCGCTCGAAGCCGCGCTGGCTCCGGGCGATGTGGCCTGCGTGCTGGCCGAACCGGCCATGACCAACATCGGCATCATTCATCCCGACCCCGGCTATCACGAAGCCCTGCGGGCGATCACGCGCCGCACCGGCACGCTGCTCATCCTCGACGAGACGCACACGCTGTGCGCCGGGCCGGGCGGATACACACGGGCGCACGGCTTGCAGCCAGATATGCTGGTGGTGGGCAAGCCCATCGGCGGGGGGGTGCCGGCGGCGGCCTATGGCTTCAGCGCGGAACTGGCCGAGCGCGCCCGCGCCCACACTTCCGGGGAAGATGCCGACACGGGCGGCATCGGCGGCACGTTATCGGGCAACGCGCTGACGCTGGCGGCCATCCGCGCCACGTTGGCGCACGTGCTCACCGAGGCGGCTTACGAGCGCACCATTCCGCTGGCGCAACGGTTTGTCGCCGGTGTGGCAGCGGTCATCGGCGAAAAGCGGCTGCCGTGGAATGTGGCTTCCCTGGGCTGCCGGGCCGAGTATTGGTTCCGGCCTGCCCCGGCCCGCACCGGCTCCGAGGCCGCCGCGGCAGTGGATGTGGAACTGGATCGATACATGCATTTGAGCGCCCTCAATCGCGGCATTCTGATGACGCCTTTCCACAACATGGCCCTCATCTCCCCGGACACGACCGAGAGCGATATTGATTTTCACTCCCAGGTTTTTCGCGAGAGCGTGGAAGCGCTGGCCGGATAGTTTCTGAGAGGGCCGCCCCGCATAATGGAATGCAACCGTGGATGCCGAGCATCATCTCAATAAATGGGGGTGGGGGCAGACCTGTGTGTCTGCCCTGGGCGAACACACAGGTTCGCCCCCACCATTTTGAGAAGATACGATGCCGGGAGGAAAATTTTCTGTAATGCGTAAAGTGGCAGTATTGGGAATTGGACTGACGCCTATCGGTGAGCATTGGGAAAAATCGCTGCGGGTGATTGCCGGCGAAGCGGTGTTTGCCGCGCTGAATGATGCGCGCATTGCGCCGCCGCAGATGCAGGCGCTGTACGTGGGTAACATGCTCTCCGGCCCGCTCAACGGGCAGGAGAACATCGGCACGCTCATTGCCGACTGGGTGGGCTGGCGAGGCGTTGAGGCTTCCAAGATCGAAGCGGCCTGCGGTTCGGGCGCGGCAGCGTTCCGGGCCGGGGTGATGGCGGTGGCTTCCGGCGAGTTCGATCTGGTCACCGTGGTCGGCGTGGAAAAGATGACCGAGACCGGCGGCCCGTCCACCACCTCCAGCCTGGCTAGCGCCGCCGACGCCGATTACGAAGCGGCGCAAGGGCTATCGTTTGTGGCCATCAATGCGCTGGTGATGCGCCGCTATTTGCACGAGTTCGGCTGGAAGCACAACGACTTCGCGCCGTTCTCGATCAACGCGCACGCCAACGCGGCGCATAACCCCAATGCGCGGTTGCGCGAGGCTATAACGGTCAAAGACTACAACCGCGCGCGCATGGTGGCCGACCCGATCAACCTGCTCGATGCCTCGCCAATCGGCGACGGGGCGGCGGCCATTGTGCTGTGCCCCGCCGATCGCCTGCTGCCGAACGGCGGGCCGGCAATCACCGTGGCCGGGTCGGCCTCGGCCACCGATTCGATTGCCGTGCACGGCCGCCGCGATCCGATGCTGTTGGCAGCGGCGCAGCTTTCGGCGCAAAAGGCGTACGCGCAGGCCGGGGTGCGGCCCGAAGATATTGACGTGTTTGAGCTGCACGACGCGTTTTCCATTATGGCGGCGCTGTCGCTGGAGGCGTGCGGCTTTGCCGAGCGGGGGCAGGGCGTGCGGCTGGGGCTGGACGGACAGATTGGCCCCAACGGCAAGGTGCCCATTGCCACGATGGGCGGGCTAAAGGCCCGGGGGCACCCGGTGGGGGCCACGGGGGTGTACCAATTGGCCGAAGTGGCGTTGCAGTTGCGCGGCGAGGCGGGCGAGACCCAGGTCCGCGATGCGCGAGTGGGAATGGCGCAAAACATCGGCGGGTCGGGAGCCACAGTCGTCACCCACATTTTGGCCCGCGAGTGATACCGGCCACGAGTTGCATGCCATAGAGCGCAATTCGTGGCTTTCTTTGCCCGGCTTTTGTATTATTGCGCCGCCGGCTGTTGACTTGTGCAATTTGCTGACTCGACTATACTTGGCTTGTGAGCCGGTGTGAGCGCAACCCACGCATTTGCACGCGGACTTGTATGACTATTGGAGGATCAACCCATGCGTAAATCTTCGTCTCATCTTGCGGCGCTTCTGGCGGCGGCTTTGCTGCTGGCCGCGTGTACGCGCTCGGCCACCTCGGGCACCCTGCCCACTGTGGCCCCCGAAGGAATCGGCGGCGGGGGCGAGGGGGTCATTACCGACCCCACCCAGGCGGCAGATGCCACCAATTCGGCGGTGATGCAGCAGTTGCTGATCGCCGGGCAGACTCAGACGGCGCAGGCGCTCTCCGGCGAGCCGGGCGTCATCGTGGTGTCCACGGCAGTGGTGTCGACCCCGGTAGCGCTGGCCACGGCGATCCCGTTGCCCACGTCCACGCCGCTGCCCGCGGCGGTCACCGGGCCAATCTCGTACACGGTGAAGTCGGGCGACTGGCTGTATCAGATTGCCCGCGAGCACAACGTCGATCCCAATGCGCTCATTGCCGCTAACCCGCAGATCAACCCCAATGCCGTGCTGGAACCGGGCACGGTGATCACCATCCCCGGCTCGAGCACGCCCGTGCCGGCGGCGGCCACCACCGGCGAAAAGACGTACGTGGTCAAGGCCGGCGACAACCTGTTCCGCATTGGCTTGAACAACGCCACCACTTATTTGGTATTGGCGCAACTCAACAACATCCCGGCCCCGTACACTGTGTACCCCGGGCAAGTGCTCAAACTGCCGTAGCCCGCGCCTCGCGTCTGATGATTCGGAAACCCGGTCCCGGTGAGGCCGGGTTTCCATTTTATGGCTCTGCGGACTCAGGCGGGAAAATTGGACGCAGACACTTGCACCTGCGCGCAAGTGCAGGTGTAAACGCTGATGAACTCTGATTTTGATTTTTATCTGCGAAAATCTGTGTGCATCTGCGTCCCAATACTCTTTTCCCGCAAAACCCGGCAGAGCCCGTTTTATAAACCGGAGTGGCGATGTACACAGTCTTGTCTTCTCGGCGGGTGTTCGACGGGCGGGCGTTCAGCCTGCGGGTGGATGAGGTGCAAATGCCGGACGGCCGGCAAGCCTCGTGGGAAATTCTGGGGCACACGGGCGGCGTGGCCATGGTGCCGCTGGACGTCGACGACAACGTGCTGATGGTGCGACAATATCGCCATGCGGCAGGCGTTGAACTATTGGAATTGCCCGCCGGAACGGTGAAGCCCGGCGAAGATTACGCAGTGTGCGCGGCGCGCGAACTGCAAGAAGAAGTGGGCCTGGCCGCCGCGCAACTGGAATTGCTGGGTGAGTTCTTTCTCGCGCCCGGCTATTCGTCCGAGTTGATGCGGGTGTACCTGGCCACGGGACTCACCCCCGCCTCGTTGCCGCAGGACGCCGACGAGTCCATCGCCGTGGAGCGGGTGCCGTTTAGGCAGGCAGTACGGTTGGCGATCAACGGCGGCTTGCGCGATTCGAAATCCATCGCCGGGCTACTGTTGGCCGCGCATTGGCGGGGCCAGGAAAAATGACCGACCCTCGAGATCAATACCGCTGCGAATCGGCGGACAAGCTCTTTCAATTGGGGCGCGCTGCGCTGCGCGAGGGCGACCGGGCCGGCGCGAAGCGCCTGCTGATGCAGGCCGTGGAGTACAACCGCGACCACGCCGACGCCTGGCTGTGGCTGTCGGCCACCACCGACGACCCGGCTGAGCAAAAGGGTTATTTGGAATGGGCCGTGGCCGCCGACCCCGGCAACCCGGCGGCGCGGCGCGGGCTGGCGATTTTGGACGGCAAGCTCAAGCCGGAGGAAGTGCTGCCCGAGGGCGCCGAGGTGGCGCACGGCGCGCCCGCCGAACCCGAAGAGGCCCAGAGCCGGCAGGCCTTTGAGTGCCCGCGCTGCGGCGGCGAAATGCAGTTCGATACCGCCATCTCCGATCTCAAATGCGCGCGCTGCGGATACGTGCAAACAGTGGACGATGTGAAAGTGAAGGACTCGGATCGCCTGCTGGATTTGACTCTGGCGACGCGCATGGGCCACGTGTGGGCCGAGGCCCAGCGCCGCTACGCCTGCGGCCAGTGCGGGGCGGCCACCATTTTCCCGGTCGGGCAAACGTCCATCGAGTGCCCGTTTTGCGGCTCGCTCTCGCTCATCGCCGCGCCGGAAGACGCCGGGCTGGTGTCGCCCGATTCCATCGTCCTCATGGGCGTCGACGCCGGGCAGGCGCGCAAGATCATGCTGCGCTGGCTGGGCAGCGGGTTCTTTACGCCGGACGATCTGAAAAAGCTGGCGCACGGCAAAGGCATGCGCCCGGCCTATGTGCCTTTCTGGGTGTTCGAGGCCACGCTCAATGGCAAGTGGCGCGCCGAGGTGGCCGTGGAGTCGGGCCGCTACACGCGCTGGGAGCCGCGCACCGGGGAACACATCCTTTTCTATTCCAATCAATTGCGGCTGGCGGCCAAGGCCCTGCCCGCCGACCTCGCCAAACAAGCCGAGCCGTTCGATTTGAGCAAACTGGTGGCATACAAACCGGAGTATCTGGCCGGGTGGCCCGCCGTGACCTACGACATCTCGCTGGCCGACGCCTCGCTGGCCGCGCGCGAAACCATGCTGGCCGACGCCAAACGGCAGCTTGGCTACAAAGCTGCGCCGGGGCAAGAGGTGCGGAATTTGGAGGTGTGGGGCGACTTCGGCGGCGTGGCCTACCGGCTGGCGCTGCTGCCGCTGTGGGTGGGCGCGTATCACTATCAGGGGCGACAATACCGGGTGCTGGTCAACGGGCAGACGCAGGAAGTGGTCGGCGACAAACCGGTGGACGCGCTGAAGATCGTGCTGGCAGCCGTGGGTGTGGCGGCAACGTTGTTGCTGGTAGCCGCATTGGCGCTGGCCCTGTGGCCGCGCTGACCCTTTCTCTTATCCTCGCCAAAGGAGTTTCACATGTCCTCCAAAACCAAAAAGCCATCCGCCCTCAAATTCAAATGCGCCATCACCGCGCCAGCCGCCGAAGTGTTTCGCGCCCTCACCAATCCCACCGCCCTGCGCGACTGGCTGTGCAACGCGGCCCAATCGGACCCGAGACCGGGCGGGCGGCTGTATTTGTGGTGGGGCCACGGCTACGATGTCACGGGCGAATACGCCGCCGTGGAGCCGCGCAAAAAAATTGTGTATACGTGGAATGGCCGTGGCGATCCGGCGCCCACGCGGGTGAGCGTTTCACTGCGCGAGAAAGACGGCCACACAGTGGTCGCCCTCACCCACGGCGGGCTTGGCTCCGGCAAAGCCTGGGCCGAGGCCGCGCACCTCTTCGAGCATCTGTGGGAAGACGCGCTGGAGAATCTGCAATCGGTGGTGGAAACCGGCGTTGACCTGCGCGTGGCCCGCCTGCCTCGACTGGGTATCATGGTGGGCGACTTCAACCCCGACATCGCGGCGCAGTTGCGCGTCCCCGCCCGTGGGGGCATTCGGCTGGAGGGGACGTTTGAGGGCACGGGTGCGCACGCCGCCGGCTTGCAGAAAGATGACGTGATGGTGAGCCTCGGCGGCAAAAAGGTGGCCGACTTTGCCACGCTGGGCGAGGCGTTGCAGGGGCACGCCGCAGGCGACAAAGTGCCCGTGGTGTTTTATCGCGGCGGGCAAAAGCAAAAGGTGACGATGGAATTATCCCGCCGCCCCACGCCGGTGTATCCCGCCACCGCCGCCGAGCTGGCCGACGCCGCCCGCAAAGTGTATGCCGACATCGACGCCGGATTTGCCAAGCTGGTGGAGGGCGTGTCGGAGGCCGAGGCCGAGCGCCCGCCCGCGCCGGGAGAGTGGTCGCTCAAAGAGGCCATCGCCCACTTCATCGCTTGCGAGCGCGATGTGCAATCGTGGATTGCCGAGCTGATCAACGGCGGCAACAATGCCGGCGAAGCACAGGACAGTTTGGAGTTTCGCCCGAACGTCACGCCGCGCCTGCGGGTGCTGGTGGGGCGCTATCCCACCGTTGCCGTGCTGTTGGAAGAACTGAAACGGGCCGAGGCCGAAACCATCGCGTTGCTGGCCGCGCTGCCGCCGGAGTTTGTGACTCGCAAGCATCTGTATCAGCGCGCCGCGTTTTGGATCACGCAAATCGTCGGGTCGCACTTTGGCGACGAGCATTTGAATTCGATGAAGGCTGCCATCGAGGCGGTCAAAGGAAATTGAGCCGCTCGACGCGTACCGGGCGTTGACCAATTCCTCGGCGCTGCACGAATGGCTGTGCGACGTGGCCTGCTGGATTTGCACAAAGGAGGCCGCGTATATCTAGCGTGGAACGACGGCTACCACACGACGGGTTACGTCACCGCCCTCACGCCCGATAAAACATTGGCCTTTAGCTGGCGCGGCGCCGGCGAGCCTGATGAAACCCGGGTGCGGATTTCGCTGAAGCAAAGCAACGGCGGCACCGGGGTGACCGTGACCCACTCGGGGTTTGGCTCAGGCAAGGCCTGGGCCAAAGCGGCCAAAGGGTTGGCCCGTGGTTGGGGATCCTCGCTGGAGAATTTGCAGTCGGTAATGGAGACGGGGCACGACCTGCGGATCACGCTGCGGCCGATGCTGGGCATTACGGTCGGCGAGTTCAACAGCGAAGTCGCGGCCAAGCTGGGTGTGCCGGTGGCGGACGGCATCTGGCTGGATGGCACGCTGGAGGGCATGGGCGCTCACGCCGCCGGTTTGCGCAAAGACGACGTGGTTGTGGGCGCCGGAGGCAAGAAGGTCGTCAACTTTCCTTCGCTGGCGAACGCTCTCCAGAGCCGCCGCGCCGGTGACAAAGTGGCAGTGGTGTTCTATCGCGGCAAAGAGAAAATGAAAACCACGATGGAACTTTCGCCCCGCCCGCTGCCCGAGGCGCCGCCCACGGCGCGCGAACTGGCTGATGCGCTGCGCGCCATCTACGCCGAACTGGACCCCGAACTGGATGGCTGCTTTGCCGGCGTGTCGGAAGCGGAAGCCTCGTATCGGCCTGCGCCCGACGAATGGAGCGCCAGGGATGTGGTGGCGCATTTGCTGGCCGGGGAGGGCGACAATCATTCGTACATGACCGAGCTGGTTTCGGATGCGGAACGGTATTACGACGTGATCCCCGGCAATGTGCAGGCCCGACACGAAGCCATCTATGCCTCTTACCCCGCCGCCGCCGGACTGCTGGCCGACCTCAAGCGCGCCGAGGCTGAAACGGTGGCGCTGATAGCCGCGCTGCCGCCGGAGTTTGTGGCCCGCAAGCGCACCTATTGGCGATTGGGCTACAACCTGCTTCAACCGCCGTTTCATACCCGCGAGCACTTCAACCAGATTCGCGCGGCTATCGAGGCGGCGCGAAAGCAATAGCCGCCGCCCGACCCACTCCATCCGCCCGGCTATGCTTTTATGACTCTGCCGGTGAAGTTGTGGCAACCTACTCAACGCAACCGAACCACTGGCGCCAGCGGTCCCGGCCGCCGTGAGCAGGTTGCCACTTTGTGACATCACCGACGCGCACACGTTTGTGGAATTGTTGTGGGCCAGAGGCGTTGAAGCCAAGGCCGATTTGGCGCCGGAGTTGGTGTTTGTCTGCGACGGGGCCGCTTGGATCTGGAAACTGGGGGAACGGTATTATCCGGGCGCGGTGCAAATTGTGGATTGGTATCATGCGGCTCGGCGGATTGATAATTGACGGCGACAACGCGATGTTCAACGCTCTCTACCTCTCCCCTCATTTTGACGACGCCGTGTTCTCGTGCGGCGGACAGATTTACCAGCGCGTGCGGCGCGGCGAGCGGGTGGCCGTGGTCACTGTGTGCGCCGCGCCGCCGCCCCCTCCGGCGGAGTGGTCGCCGTTTGCCGCCGGGTTGCATGCGCGATGGAGCGCACAGGGCGCGGCGGCAGTGAACCGCGCCAGGGAAGATCGGGCCGCGCTGGCAATGTTGGGCGCGGAATCGGCGCATCTCGCGTTTCACGATTGCATCTATCGCCGGGCCGTGGGCGGCTGGTTGTATGCCTCGGAGCAAGCCATATTTGGCGAGCTGTCGCCATTGGAAGAGGGTTTGGTGGAACGGGTCGCAGCGGAGTTGGGCCGGGTGGCTGAGCCGGCTTCCGGCGGGGAAGTGTTTTCTCCGTTCGGGCTGGGCCATCATGTGGATCATCAATTGGCCCGTTGCGCCGCGGAGCGCTGGTCGGCGCGGGCGGGAGTTCATTTGCACTATTATGCCGATTACCCCTACGCGGCCTCGGCCCCGTTGGCGGGGTTCGCGGAGGTGGCGCTCAGCGCGGAAGCGCGACAGGCCAAGTTGCGAGCGTTTCAAGCGTATTCGTCGCAACTGTCGACGTTTTGGGCCGACGAGGCGGCCGTGGCGGAGGCGGCCGGCCACTGGGCGGAACAAGTGTTCGACTGACTTGCCAAAAATTTGCGATTATGATACGATGCGTTTCGGTGGGCGGCAGACGGAACTGAGAGTCACTCTCAGTTTTTTGTTTGTCCGCAAGTTTCAGTGTTGGGGATTACATTGCCATGATTGAGCAGATTACGTATCTCACCCGTGAGGGGCTGAAGAAACTTGAGGGGGAACTGGAGCATCTTCGCACGGTGCGCCGAGCCGAGGTGGCCGAGCGTTTGCATCAGGCGATGGAAGACGGCGAACTCATAGAGAATGCCGAATTCGAGGCCGCCAAAAACGAGCAGGCGTTTGTCGAAGGCCGCATTTTGACCGTTGAGACGATCCTGTCGGAGGCGGTGATTATTGCCGACGACGGGCCGGCCGGCGTGGTGCACGTTGGCTCGAAAGTGAAAGTGCAGGAGGACGCCAACAAACCCGAGCTTTATTCCATTGTGGGCGCGGCGGAGGCCAACCCGGCCAAAGGGCTTATTTCCAACGAGTCGCCGCTGGGCAAGTCGCTGCTGGGCCGCAAGGTGGGCGACGAAGTGAAGGTGAATGCGCCCGCCGGGATGTTGTCGTTCCGGGTTATTGCCATCGAGTAATCCGCTTCGCCCGAACGTAACAGCCCGGCGCCCTTTGAGTGATGCGCCGGGCTGTTTTTTTGTGGGAGCTATCCATGCGCGAGTATACCGAAGTAGAAAAAGTGCGATTGACCAAACTGGAGCGTTTGCGAGCGCGCGGCGAGGAGCCTTACCCCACCCGGCTGCAGCGCACCCATGCCACCGTGGCGGCAGTGGCGGCGTATGCGGCGGCCACCGCTGCGGGCGCCGACCCGCACGACTCCGGGGTGACGGTAACGGTGTGCGGCCGCATTCGCTCCGTCCGCACCATGGGCAAGTCGGCGTTCGCGCATATTGAGGACGGCACGGGCAAGCTGCAATTGTATTTGCGGGCCAACGAAGTGGGGCTGGAGGCGCTGAAGGCGTTTGAAGACGATTACGATCTGGGCGACTTTGTTCAGGCCACGGGCGTAATGGTGCAAACCAAAACGGGCGAGGTCACGGTGCGGGTGGCGTCGTTCCGCATGTTGGCCAAGAGCGTTAGCCCCCTGCCTGCCGCCAAAGAAGAAATCGTCGACGGCGAGCGCAAAGTGTATTCGGCGTTCGACAACCCGGAAGCCCGCTACCGCCAGCGCTACGCCGATCTGGCGGTGAATCCCGAAGTGCGCGCGCTCTTCCGCACGCGGGCCCAAATCGTGTCGGCGGTGCGGCGCTTTTTGGATGCGCACGACTTTTTGGAAGTGGAAACGCCCGTTTTGCAGCCACTTTATGGCGGGGCGGCGGCGCGGCCCTTTACCACCCACCACAACCAGTTGCATCAGGATTTGTATTTGCGGATTTCCTTCGAGTTGTATCTCAAGCGGTTGTTGGTGGGCGGGCTGGAGCGGGTGTACGAAATTGGCCGCGACTTCCGCAACGAGGGTGTGAGTTACAAGCACAACCCGGAGTTCACCCAGCTTGAGTTTTATATGGCCTACGCCGATTATAACGACGTGATGGACTTGACCGAGGCCATGCTGGGCAGCGTGGCCGAGGCGGTGCTGGGGGCGCGCACGGTGCACTATCAGGGACACACGCTGGACTTCAACGGGCCGTGGCGGCGGGTGACCATCCGCGATGCGGTGCTGGAATATGCGGGCATCGAGTTGAATCAATTTCCCACGGCAGAGGGGCTGGCCGAGGCCATGATCGTCAGGGGCCACCACCCCGAGCAAAAATCGGTGCGCGGCAAGCTAATCGACAGTCTCGTCGGCCACTACGTGGAGCCGAAGCTCATCCAGCCCACGTTCTTGATGGATTACCCGCGCGACATTTCGCCGCTGGCCAAAAGCAAGCCGGGCGACCCCTCGACGGTGGAACGGTTTGAGTTGTATGTGGCCGGGTTTGAGTTGTGCAACGCCTTCACCGAGCTGAACGACCCGCTGGATCAGGAAGCGCGATTCGCCGAGATGGGGCGCGATTACGCTGCCGACGACGAGGAGAAGCACCCGCTGGACGAGGATTATTTGCAGGCCATGCGCTATGGCATGCCGCCCAACGGCGGGTTTGGCATGGGCATCGACCGGCTGACGATGCTGCTGACCGACAAGCCCAACATCCGCGAAGTGATCATGTTCCCGCACTTGCGGACGCGGGAAGACTAACGAGCAGGGGCGACCTCACCGGGCCGCCCCTGTGTGTGTTTATTCCCACGGCGGGCGGCCGCCTTTGCCCGCCAACCCGGCGCGAATGGCGTCGGCAATGGGGCCGCCCGGCAGCACGTCGGCCATGGCGGCCAAAAGGCCAAAGCACCCGGCGAGCATCATATCGCCAAACGGCGCAGCAAAATAGGGCGCGTGGCGCGACCCGCGCAACAGCGAACGGCGCGGCCCGGTGACGATGAGCGGCGGCGCGGCCAGCGGCTCAGTGGAATAGATGAGCGCGCCGTGGCCCATGTCGCCAAACACCTCGGCGTGCGTGAGCGTGCCATCGGCCAACCGGTCAATCAACCCCTCCAACCTGGGCAAATCGATCTCGCCGGTGTGATGCTCGAACACGCCTTCTATTCCGCCCGGCCCCAACCGGAAAGCCAACGTATGAAAGTTGCCTACGTTGCACCAAATGGCCCGTGGGTGCGCGGCGGCCACGGGGTCAAACGTGGCCCCCAGCACCGCGGCGGGGGCGGTATCCATCACCACCAGCGGCGCTTCGCCCGAATACGACGCGGCTACGGCGCGGAGGCGGGTGAGGCTGGGCGGCGCGTCGGCGGCCACGTAGGCAAAGGCCGAAAGGCGGTTGGCGGCGCGGATGCGCGAGTCCAAGTAGTCGAAACGAAACTGCCGATCCGAGTAGCCGGGGGGCGAATCGCCGTGGTCGAACACGGCGACGCCGACGGCATTGGGGGCCAGCGCCACGCCGAATGTGGCAAAGGCAGCGGCCAGCGCGGGCAGGTCAAAATCCTTCAGTTCAATAGTCAGCACATTGCGCAGGGCGCGGGCTTCGTCGTCGCTCACCAGCCGCACCCCCATTTCGCGCTGCACGTAGTCGAGGTCGTCGTTGAAAGTGCGGGCGGCATCGGGTGTGGCATAAAGCGGGAGCTTGGCCCGGGCGTGGTCGCGCGCCGCCCACTGGCTCGGCCCGCCGCCCATCATCACCCCGGTGAGCAGCACCGGCTCGCCGCGCGCCGTGGCCGCGCCGATACGTTGGCGCACCATCATTGTGGGCGACGGCGCCACCAGTTTGAATCCGTTTTCCATATCCAGCGCAGGATCGAGCAGGAAGACGTCCTGTGTGCCGGTGCCGATATCTACCGTGAGAATTTGCATGACGGCATTATACAAGCTGCCCCGCCGCCGCAAGATTCTCTTGAAGTGATTTTTGCGGTTGGTCAGTGATCGCAGGGCAACCAACGCCGATGCACGCAAACCGACGCGATTACGAAAGTGGCAATTGACCGCGTGAGCCGGCGGCGGTTTTGTGGTAATCTTGACTTACAACATCCGATTCTTTTTTAGGGAGGTTCCCATGACCACCACTGCGCCCATAACCGCTGTCCGGCCCATGGACGAAGAGGCCGATCTCTTCAAAATCAATGCGGTTGATCATCTGGAATTCTGGGTGGGCAACGCCAAGCAATCCGTATTTTTTTGGAAGGCGTTAGGGTTCAAGCCGGTGGCCTATAGCGGGCTGGAAACCGGCAACCGCCGCTATGCCTCGTGGGTGGTCCAGCAAGGGCAAATCCGGCTGGTGCTGAGCACGCCGTATTCGGCGCACGACGAAATGGCGGCGCACCAAATGCTGCACGGAGACGGCGTGAAGACGATTGCCATGGAAGTGGAGGATGTGCAGGCGGCATGGCGCGAAACCACTGCGCGCGGAGCCAAAGGCGTGCAGCCGCCCACGGAGGCCCGCGACGACCACGGGGCCATCCGCACGGCCATCATTCAGGGCTACGGGCAAACGCACTTTCAGTTTGTGGATCGAGCGGATTACGCCGGACCGTTCAAGCCAACCTATAAAGCGTTGCCCGAAGATAAAACTGCTGTGCCGACCGGCCTGGCGGCCATTGACCACATCGTGGGCAACGTGGAACTGGGCAAGATGAACTTCTGGGTGAACTGGTTTCATCAGGCCATGGGCTTCCGGCAAATAGTCCACTACGATGACAAAGTGATCCACACCGAGTATTCGGCGCTGATGTCCAAGGTAATGGGCAACGGCAACGGGCGAATCAAGTTCCCCATCAACGAACCGGCGGCGGGGAAGAAGAAGAGCCAGATCGAGGAGTACCTGGATTATTACGTTGGCCCCGGCGTCCAGCACCTCGCCATGATCACCGGCGACATCGTAAAGACGGTGCGCGCCCTGCGGGAACGGGGCATCGAGTTTCTGCGCGTGCCGCAGGCGTATTACGACGCCCTGCCCGACCGCATCGGCCCCATCAAAGAGAAGTACGACGACATCGCCGAGCTGGGCATTCTGGCCGACCGCGACGACGAGGGTTATTTGCTGCAAATCTTCAGCCGCCCCATTCAAGATCGGCCCACCGTGTTTCTGGAAGTGATCCAGCGGCGCGGCGCGCGCGGCTTCGGCGTGGGCAACTTCAGGGCGCTGTTCGAGAGCATTGAGATTGAGCAGGAGAAGCGAGGGAATTTATGAGCGGAGAAGGCGGATTGACGGCCATGGATGAACTCGAAGAGCGTAGACTGGCGATCATCCGGCCTTATCTGCTTCCGGTGGACGAGCATGGCAATCCGCGAAGCGCGATTGAGGCCGCGCGACAGTTCGGCGTGGACATTGAGCAGTTAGAACGCTTTCGGCAGTTGACGCCCACGCAACGCCTACAACATTTAGAGGCCATGATGGAATTTGTTGTGACAGCGCGGGCGTCGTTGGAACGCCAGAAAGGGCAGGAGAAACGTGCAAAAGAGCAAGCCCGATTACGTCAAAATACTGCGCCTGCTCGTCGAGCATGACGTGAGCATGGTGGTGATCGGCGCGGTGGCGATGATTCTGCGCGCCGCCAGCCACACGACGTTTGACATTGATATTTGCTACGAGCAGTCGCCGGAAAACGCAGAGAGAGTTTGCCGCGCGCTTGCGCCAATTTGCCCGGCCATTCGCTCAGCCTTCATTGATACCATAGATTTGCTCGCCACCAATCCTCGGGGTGGAAATTTCAAAACCGACGCAGGCGAAATTGACCTGATGGCCGAAGTTTCCGGGCTAGGCGACTATAAGGCTGTGCAAAAACACGCAGCCCGTATTGAAGTTGACAGATTCACTGTGGAGGTGCTTACCCTTGAAGGTTTGATCCGAGCCAAAGAAGCCGTCAATCGCCCCAAAGATCAAGAGCACCTTATCCTATTGCGCGCATTGAAAGAGATGGAAGACAAAGAGGCAGACGCCGAGGCATGAAATACGCCACCTTCGTGACTCCTGATTCCCCTCGCGAGCCGAGGCTCGGCGCGGTGTTGACGGGCGGCCCGGCAAACGGCGCGGTCATCGATCTGCAGGCGGCGCAAAGCTGGGCGCTCACGGCGCGCGGCCTGCCGCCCGAGCCGCTGCCCGGTTCGGTGTTCGAGCTGATCCATGCCGGGCAGGCGGCGTGGTTGTATGCGCGAAATTTGGTGAACGTGCTGGACGGGGTGAACCCGACCACGGTGACTACGGCGCAAAAGGCGCGGGTGGGTTGGCCGCTGGCCGAGGCCACGCTGTATCCGCCGCTGCCGCGCCCCATGAGCCTGCGCGACTTTTATGCCTTCGAGCAGCACGTCCTGGCGGCCTATGCCAACCGGGGTCGCGAGGTGCCGGAGGAGTGGTACGAGTTCCCCGCCTTCTATTTCACCAATCCCAATTCCATCTTCGGCACGGGTGAGGCCGTGCCTTGCCCCAAGCACACTCAGGCGCTGGATTACGAGTTGGAAATCGCCTGCGTCATCGGCAAAACCGGGCGGGACATCCCGGCAGAGAAAGCCGAGGGGCACATCTTTGGCTACATGATCATGAACGACTGGTCGGCGCGGGACATTCAGCGCAAGGAAATGAAGATGCTAGGCCCGGCCAAAGCCAAGGACTTTGCCACCTCGCTCGGCCCGTGGCTGGTGACGGTGGACGAGTTGCGCGACCGCGCCACCGGCAGACCGGGGGTGTTTGATCTGCAAATGTCGGCGCGGGTGAACGGGGTGGAGCGTTCACGGGGCAACTTCAAAGACATTCACTACTCATTCGGCCAACTCATCGCGCACGCCTCCGAAGATGCGTTTTTGCTCGCGGGCGACGTGATCGGCTCCGGCACGGTGGGCAGCGGCTGTTTGCTGGAGCTGACCAAGGGCCAAGGCCCGTGGCTCCGGCCGGGCGATGTGGTGGAGTTGGAGATTGAGCGGTTGGGGGTGTTGAGGAACAGGGTGAGCAGTAAACGATAGCGCCGGTTTAGGACAAGAATACGAGGCCATGAAGACATACACAGGGGATTAACTTTGAGCCGACATCTACCTCTTGATGCGATAAGTTAGCCGATGTTCCTTCAACGCAGTGCCCAAATCCAACGCTATCTGATTTGGTTCGATCTGGCCGTGCGGAAGTTCCTGGGGCGGCGCGTAATTTGTGATCAGAACTTCCTTGTTCAACACCCGCGAATTGTTGCCCTTCTTCGTTCTCATCCCTGATGCTGACTGAACAGAGATGATGTAGTATTCTGAGAATAACTCACGTATCTGCGGCAGATCATATGAGGATAGAATCCATGTAACTGCTCACGCAATTGACGGTTGAAGGAAATGCAAAACAGGCGCACCCATCAGGTTAATCAACTTCTGAAAGACGTTTTCGCCCGCTCGCTTGGCGGTGTTCAACACCGTAGCCAAAGCGGCATAGGCCTGCGCACC
>JACRBQ010000138.1 GCA_016213135.1 Chloroflexota bacterium
ACCTTATCGTCCGATGTCGGCCGCCGATTATGACGAGCAACAGCGGCAGCGGGAGCTGAAGTCATTGCAGCGACGCGCCGCCATGCTCGGACTTCAACTCACGCCCGTAGCGCCGCCGAGTTAAGTTTCTGAATAGCGCCGCGAAGCATCTCACTGTTGACAACCCACACCCTGCGGCAGATCATGGCGGCAACTCCCCGGTAGTAGCTTCGGTGAACCCGGTGCGAAGCCGCCTCACGGCGGCTTCTGTGTTTATATGGCACTTTATCTTTGAAATGGCATAAATCATGTATGTTTGTGGCGGCATCAGGAAGAAGCCCTGATGCGGGCGGTGTACGCCTGACGTTGGGCTGCTCACCGCTGCTTGGTAGCGTACAAGGCTGGTGAGCCGTGAAAGGCAATCATCGGAAACGCATGGACCTCGACAATCCGGTAATAAAACTCTGCGCCGAAGCACGCGGGCTGAATTCGAAGGCAGGATTGAAGATGCCCGCACCCTCTACATGCAGGCCTGGGAAGCCTCCAGGGATGACTACGAGGCGTGCGTGGCCGCGCATTACGTGGCCCGACGCCAGGAGCGCCCTGAGGATACGCTGCACTGGAACCGGGAGGCGTTGGCCCGTGCCGAGGCAGTGGGAGACGACCGGGTTCGAAGTTTCTATCCATCGCTCTACTTGAACATGGGGCATTCTCACGAGTTGCTCGGCAATCGGGCCGAAGCGAGTCGATACTACGAACTGGCCGCCGAGCTGGGCGTTGTCCATCAAGTTGAATGACACAGCGCGAACACAAAGCAATGCGCCGGATTCAAATGCGGCACGCCGCCCAACTTATGCATCCACCCGACGCGGCTAACGCCTTGCCCGGCGAAGGCATTGGTTATTCTGGCGAGGCCTGGCCGCGAATGGATCTTTGACATGCGCCGCGCGGTAAAACGGCAGGGTGTTGGGCCGCTCGTTACAAGCATTGCAGTTTGGAATCCAACAACGGAACCGCTCATGCAAGCACGAATCAACTACGCGCGAATAGGCAAACCATCCACCCTCTACACCGAAGGCTTCGTTGCGGACGACGGAAACAAGCTCAAGACTTTTTCTGTGGCGCCGCCTGAAATTAGTTTGCAGTGGTCAGCGAGGCGGCAACAGGACGGCCTCATTCCTCAAGGGCGGCTGATTGGCTCGGTGGAAAAGCACCATTTCTACAACGAGTATTTCACCATCCTGAAAATCTGCGATTCCGCAGGTCATTTGCTGGGCTATTACTGCGACATCGCTTCGCCTTTGCAGAAAATCGGGGACGAGTATTTTCTCACCGATCGGATACTGGATGTATGGGTCTATCCCAATTTGACTATTCGCGAATTGGATTGGAGCGAGTTTGCGGAAGCAGTCAAGGGCAACTTACTGACTCCCGAAATTCACGACCAGGCGGTTAGCACTCTGGAAAGATTGAAGGCCGAAATAAGCGACAACACGTTCCCGTCGGCCTACCTGCTCTGAAACGCGGCTCAGTGCTCAAGTTTGTGGAACTGCCTGCCCCCGACTCGGCTGCGCCTCGCCCAGGCGGGGTGTCGGGCACTGAACCAACTCCTGGCGGACGAGCTTACCGCCATCAACCAATACATGGCGCACTCGGAGACGTGCGCCAATTGGGGCTACGACAAGCTCCACAAGGAAACAAAGAGGTTTCTTCGTGAACTTTGCGCCTTCGAAATTTCGTGGTAGATTATTCTCCGGATTTTCGTATGTCCAGAAGGCGATTCGCAAAGGCATCCCGGCGTGAACCTGTCCGAAATCGTTGTGATCTATTTTGTATACGGGCTGGCATTCTTCAGCATGGGCCTGGCCGTGATTCTGGAGGGCGGCCGCGCGACCGACGCCCGGCTGCGGCACGGGCTGCAACCGTTGGCCGCCTTCGGCATTATTCACGGCATACACGAATGGCTGGAGTTGCTGGATAGAGTCCACGCGCTGCCGGGGCAGCAGGTCGAACCGCTGGGCTGGCAGGCGGTCCGGCTTGCTTTTCTCACTTTCTCGTTTCTTTCGTTGTCCGCCTTTGGCGGCTCGTTGCTTTCGCCCACCGAACGGATTCGCCGCCTGAGTTTGCTGGCCCCGCTGTTGCAGGCGGCGGCGTGGGGTATCGGCGTGTTTGTGCTGAAAAGCTACTACCCGCCCGACGCGGCGTGGAAGGTGGCGGAAGTGTGGGCGCGCTACGTGATCGCCATTCCGGCGGCGCTGCTGGCCAGCGCCGGGCTGGTGGCTCAACAGCGCGTGTTCCGGCAGGCCGGGCTTACCGGCTTTGGCCGCGACAGCCTGTGGGCCGCGGTGGCTTTTGCCTGGTACGGGCTGGTGGGCCAATCGTTCACCATTGCCAGCCCGCTGCCGCCCTCCCTTGTATTCAACCAGGATTTGTTTTTGCGGCTCTTCGGCGTGCCGGTGCAATTGGTGCGTGCGCTCTCGGCCATCGTGGCCGCAGTGTTTATCATACGTTTTTTGCGCTCCTTCGACGTGGAAACTCGACGCCACATTGCCGAGCTGCAGGCCGCCCGGCTGGAAGAAGCCCGGCGGCGCGAGGAACTGCGCGGAGAATTGCTGCGCCGGGTGGTGACCGCGCAGGAAGCCGAGCGCCAGCGCATTGCGCGCGAGTTGCACGACGCCACCGGGCAGGCGCTCACCGCGTTGGGGCTGGGCCTGCGCGGCGTGGCCTCCAGCTTCCGATCCGACAGTGACCAGACGCCCCAGCGCCTGCGCCAGCTGGAAACGCTGGCCTCCAGCACTCTCGACGAGTTGCGCCAGCTTATCGCCGACCTTCGCCCGCCGCATCTGGATGATCTGGGGCTGGCCTCCACCCTGCGGTGGTATGCCAAGGATTTGCAGAATCACGCGCCGCTGGAGGTGACGGTGGAAATCGTCGGCGATGAGCGCCCGCTCAACTCGGCTATCAAGATTGCCCTGTTCCGGGTGGCGCAGGAAGCGTTGAATAACGTGATCAAACACAGCGGCGCAGAGCACGCGCGCGTGCAACTGGAATACCAACTTGATGCGGTTCGGTTGCGCGTGGAAGACGACGGCTGCGGGTTTGACGTGGCCGGCCCGATCATGGGGCGCCGCGCGTCGTGGGGCTTGCTCGGCATGCAAGAGCGCGCGGCGTTGCTGGGCGGGCAGTTCCGCGTGGAGTCCCAGCCCGGCGCCGGCACTCAGGTGGAAATGGTGATCCCCTACTGGGGGGCGGAGGAGTTGGCATGACGATACGGTTGCTGCTGGTGGACGACCATGCCGTGGTGCGGTCGGGCTTGCGGATGCTGTTGGAGAGCGAAGATGACCTGGACATTATTGGCGAGGCGGGCACGGCGCGCGAGGCGCTGGAGGCGGTGGCCGCTTTGCACCCCGACCTGGCTTTGATCGATATCGGCCTGCCCGACTTGTCGGGTATCGAGGTCACCCGGCAGATCAAACAGAGATGGCCCGAGGTGTCGGTGGTGGCGCTCACCATCCACGAAGACGAGGAATACTTCTTTCAAATGCTGCAGGCCGGCGCCAGCGGCTACGTTCCCAAGCGCGCCGCGCCCGAGGAGCTGCTCACCGCCATCCGGGCGGCAGCCATTGGCGAGGTCTACCTGTACCCGTCCATGGCAAAACTGCTGGTCAAGGATTATGTGTCCAGCGGCAAAGAGGCCGCCCCGTTGGAGGCGCTCAACGAGCTGACGGATCGGGAGCGGGAGGTGCTGTCGCGCCTGGCCGATGGCGCCAGCAATCAGGAAATTGCCGATGCCCTCACCATCAGCCACAAAACGGTGGGCCGGCATCGCGAGAACATCATGCACAAACTGAATCTGCACTCGCGCACCGAACTGGTGAAATACGCCATTCGCAAGGGCATCATCCGCCCGTAGCGCGTGCAGGCCGACGCGGTCTCGCGAAGCGCACCGCGTCGGTCTTAGAACCGTCAATCAAAAAGGAAACCGGCATAGAGCCACGCAGTCGTAGTAACGACGCGTGGCTCTTTTGTTTGCCCCACACCGGCGTGGGGTGTTTCACCCATCCAGCGCGTCTCACGCCCCACGGCTTCTCGCCGGTGGTGGGGCGACCCATCACGCCAAAAATCGGGCGCCTGCCCGATTTACACCGCCTGGCATAAGACCTATTGTGTGTATGGGCATGAAGCCCGGATAGGAGAGATACCATGGATACCGTACTCGTTGTCGCTGCGCTGACCCTGCTCCGAGTGGTGTTGCCGTTCGGCGGACTGTTGCTCATTGGCACGTTGATCAACCGCCGCCAGATGACTGCTCTGCGGTAGCCGTAGGCTGCCAGGGAAGGCTCCCATGTTGGAATGGATTGATGTAGTGGTGGCGGTGGCGCTGGCCTTGATGCTGCGCTTCGGCATTCCACTGCTCATCACCACCGTGCTGGTGTGGGCGCTGCGGCGGCTGGATGCTCACTGGCAGGCGGAGGCTGAAGAAGCCTGGCGGATGAGTCTGGCGGCCGCGGCGGAACTGCGCACGCCATGCTGGGAAACACGGCAGTGCCCGCCGGAAGCCCGGGCGGCCTGCCCCGTGTATGGCCGCATCGATCTGCCGTGCTGGCAGCTCAGGCGGCAAGCCACCGGCCGCCTGCCCGCCGCCTGTTTGGATTGCGTAGTGTTCCGCAACGCGCTGGCGCCGCAAGCGGCCTAGGCCGCGCGTGCGATGGAGGTGACTCAATGAAAGGCTTGATGACTCGTTTCACCATCGGGGCGGTGTTTGCCCTGCCGTTGATGTTGCTATCGTTTGCGCTGGCCCAGGCCAAACCGCCAACGCAGCCGGTGACATCGGTCAAAGGTAATTGCCAGGTTTGCCACGAAGAATTCCAAAAGGCATGGGAAGCGGGCGCGCACGGGCGCGCTACAGTCGATCCTAAGTTCAAGACTGCCTGGGAGGCTCAGGGCAGCCCGGAGAAGTGCCTGGCCTGCCACACTTCCGGGTATGACTCGAACACGGGCGCGTACGAGGCCGAAGGCGTCACGTGCGAGGCCTGCCACAGCCCCGTGACCGACAATCACCCGGCGGAACCCATGCCCACCGATCGGTCGGCCAGCGCCTGCGGCAAGTGCCACACCGAAACCTTCTTTGATTGGCAAGTGAGCGCCCACCGCAAGAACGACCTGACCTGCGTGGGCTGCCACGATCCACATGCCACAAAGCTCAAGGCCGACGACCCTTCGACCCTGTGCGCCACCTGCCATCGTGAGCGGTCTTCGAATTTCGCGCACACGCAGCACAGCCAGCAGGGGCTGACCTGCGCCGATTGCCATCTGGGGCAAATGGCCGATGCCTTCAACGGCGAAGGCCATGCCGTGCGCGATCATAGTTTCAATGTCCGGCTCAGCACCTGCAACGAATGCCATGCCTATCAAATGCACGACCCGGCCTCGGTGCATACCGACCAGCCCACACCGCAGCCGCCGGATGCCATGGCGGCCGTGGAAACCATGGGCGTGAGCGCCGAGCCGCAACCGGTTAGCCCGGTGGGGTTCGCCGTGATAAGCGGCCTGCTGGGTTTTGGCGCGGGGTTGGTGGTGGCGCCGTGGATCGAGCGCTGGTATCGCCGGATGGGGCGCTTCGACAAGTGAGGTGAACCGTGAAGAAAAGCAATCTGCTCACCCGACGTGAATTCCTGAAATTGGCAGGCGGCAGCGCTGCCGGCCTGGCGGGCCTGCAGTTCTTGCAGCACCTGCCGCCCCTGGTTCAAAAGGCCATGGCTTCTGCCCCGGTGGGGGCCGGCACGCACCGTTGGGCCATGGTCATCGATCAGGCCAAGTGTACCGGCTGCGGCTATTGCACCAAAGCCTGCAAAGCGCACAACGACGTGGCCCCCGAGATCGCGTGGAACCGGGTGATCTACGCCGGCAAAGTGAAGGATAAAGACGTATTCATCGCGCGGCCCTGTATGCAATGCCAGCACGCGCCGTGTGTGGAAGTGTGCCCGGTGGGCGCGAGCTACTATCGCGCCGACGGCATCGTGATGATGGACTACGACAAGTGCATCGGCTGCCGCTACTGTGAAGTGGCCTGCCCTTACGGCGCGCGCGCGTTCAACTGGGAAGCCTTTACCGGGCCGAATCCCGAAGTGCCCGAGTGGGGCCAGCCGGAAGTGCCGCGCCGCCCGCGCGGTGTGGTAGAGAAATGCTCGCTCTGTTTTCATCGCATCGATCGCGGCCTGGCCGCCGGGCAAACGCCGGGGGTGGACCCGGACGCCACCCCGGCCTGCGTGGTGGCCTGCCCGGTGGGCGCGCGCAAGTTTGGCGATCTCAACGACCCGGAGTCGGAGGTCAGCAAACTGCTGGCTAACAACCCATCGTACCGTTTGCGCGAAGACCTGGGCACCGGGCCGCGAGTCTATTACCTGCCCGCCCGGGAGGGGGCATCGGCATGAGCGCCAAAATTAAGCTGCCCAGGTTCACGCTTTTCCGCGCATGGCTGGCGGTGCTGGCCGTGGCAATGGCCGCCGGGCTGGCGGCGGCCTGGCAGGTGTTCACTCGCGGCCTGGTGGTGACGAACCTCACCGATCTGGTGCCGTGGGGATTGTGGATCACCATTGATCTATCGGCCATTGCCGTGAGCGCCGGGGCGTTCTTCCTGTGCGCCGCCGTGTATCTGTTGGGGCTTAAACGTTATCAGCCGTTGGCCCGCACGGCCACATTCATCGGCCTCATCGGCTACAGCATGGCCGTGCTGTGCCTCATGCTGGACATTGGCCGTCCCGACCGGTTCTGGCATGCGCTGGTGTTCTGGAACCCGCACTCGGTGCTGTGGGAAGTGACCATGTGTGTCACTCTCTATTTCATGGTGCTGGTGATGGAAGCCGCGCCCCTCTTCGGGCAGGCCGAATGGCTGCGCCGCCGCCGGCCTCGCCTGGCAGCGTTGCTGGCAAGCGTCCATCATTTTGCCCCGGTGTTCGCCGTCCTGGGGTTGGGGCTATCGCTGCTGCACCAATCGTCGCTGGGCGCCACCTACGGCGTGCTCAAAGCGCGGCCCATTTGGTTCCGCCCCGATCTCTCGGTGCTGTTCATCGTCTCGGCCGTAGCCGGCGGCCTGTCGCTCACGGTGCTGGCCTCCATGCTGTCGGCGGCGTTCAGCCGCCGGATGCGCGTGGACGACTCGCTGCTCGACAGCGTGGCGAAGTTCATCGGCTGGGTGCTGGTGGGGTATCTCTATTTCCGCTTTTGGGATGCATTTGCCATGACGTACACCTATCAGCCGGGCCGCACCGAAGGGCTGGAATTGCTCACGGGGGGCGCGCTGTCGTTCAACTTCTGGGCCGGCGAAATCTTCATCGGCGCGGTGTTGCCCGCCTTCATCCTGCTCAACCCGCGCTGGCGCGGTAATCGCCTGTTTCGCATGGCAGCGCTGGCCTGCGTGGTGGGTGGAGTGGTGGCCTACCGTTGGGACATCAATATGGCCGGTCAACTGGTGTTGCTCACCTACGTGCCGCAAGAACTGGCCGTGCGATACACCTCGTACGTGCCATCACTGGTAGAGTTTGCCGCCGGGGCGGGCGTCATTGCCTATGGGTTGATGGCGTTTACCCTGGGGGTGCGCTATCTCAACGTGGTGCACCATGCTCCCCTGTCCGAACCGGAACCGGCGGGGCAACCGACTCCGGAACCGGCGGGGGCCGCCTGAAACCTGCCCATCCCTACGGCAGACCGACGCGGTCTCCAAAGACCGCGTCGGTCTGCCGCCCATTGTTGCGGGGCTTTTTGCTCTGTTTCGGATGATCTTCATCACTGTTGGCGAGTGATAGTCGCTACTACACCTCAATGGCAAATTCGGGGAAGATAGTCACATTGGCTGGAATCTCCGGCCTGATACCCGTTGCCATTTCACGATGCTCTCCACCCTCAGGAAACTGCCAACTCAATTCCGACACAGCCTGCGCGCGCGCGTTGCCTTGTGGGTTGCGTTGCCGTTGTTTCTCACATTGGCGGGCGCGTCGCTGTTTCACAATTGGCGTGAGCGGCAGTTGATGGAAGAGCAGTTCCACGTGACGGCCGTGCAGGTGGGCCAGGTAATCACCGGCAGCCTGCGGCATACCATGTTGGCCGAAAATCGTTCCATGCTCAATAGCGCGCTGCAAGACGTGGGCAGTATGGCTGGCATCTCGCGGATTGAAATCATGGATTTGAGCGGCCGGGTGCGGGCCGACAGCGCCAACACCGCCATTGGGGAGGCGCGCCTGCCCACCGATCCCGGCTGTGTGGAGTGCCACCGCTTCCCGCCCGCGTCCCGGCCCAAATCCGTCGTCTTGACGAGCGCCGGCGGGATGCTGCGCGTGGCCTCGGCCATTGCCAACGAACCGGCGTGTGGGCAGTGCCATGCGTCCAGCACGTCGCACCTGGGGATGCTGCTGGTGGATATTCCCACCGCGTCGATCAACCTCCGTTTGGCTCAGGACTTGCAGATCACCATGCTGCTATCGGCGGTGATGACACTGTTGGTGACGATTGGCGTTTACCTGCTGGTGGACTTTTCGGTGGTGCGCCGGGTGGCGGCCATTCGCCGGCCCCTGGCCCAGTATGCTGGCGGGGATTTCTCGTCGCGCCTGCCAGCCACCGGGGTCGCCGCTGACGAATTCGACGATCTGGCTCTGGCCTTCAATCGCATGGCCGATGAGTTGGAGCGCCACACCAAAGAGCAGAACGAGCGCGCCGCGGTGCGGCAGCGGGCCATCATGGAGGAGCGTGAGCGCATTGCGCGCGAATTGCACGACGGACTGGCTCAGTTGCTGGGCTACGTGAACACCAAAGCCATGGCGGCGCGTCTGCTGCTGAAGAATAAGCAATCGGAGGCCGCCGAGAAGCACCTGCTGCAGGTTGAAGAGGCGGCCCGCGAGATGTTCGTGGACGTGCGGGAGGCTATTGCCGGGCTGCGGATGAACGGGCGGGCCGATGCCGATCTGGCCACCATGATCAATGACTATGCGCTGCAATTCACCCGTTTGAGCGACCTGCCCGTGAACGTGACCATTGCCCCGGAGGCGCAGGGCACGCCGATAGCCGCCGAGGCCGAGCTGCAGATGCTGCGCATTGTGCAAGAGGCGCTGGCAAACGTGCGCAAGCATGCGGCGGCCAGCGAAGCGCGAATTGACATGCACCGCGAGGGCCGCATGCTGGTGCTGGCGATTGCCGACAACGGCCACGGCTTCGACCCGGCGCATATCCACTCCAACCGCCGGCCGCGGTTTGGGCTGGCCACCATGCGCGAGCGCGCCGACGCGGTGGGCGCCGAGTTTCAATTGGATTCTAATCCCGGCGGCGGCACTTGCGTGACGGTGCGGTTGTCGTTGCAGGAGAATTGACCCATGCGTGTATTAGTCGCCGACGATCATTCGCTGTTCCGTGACGGCATTGTGAGTTTGCTGGAGGCGGCAGGGTTTGACGTGGTGGGGCAGGTGGGCGACGGCCAGGCCGCCGTGGAGGCGGCCCACCGCCTGCACCCGGACGTGGTGCTGATGGATATCACGATGCCCGGCATGGACGGGCTGCAGGCTTTGCAGATTATCCGCACTGACTTACCCGCCACACAAGTGGTGATGCTCACAGTTTCAGACGACGACGCCAATCTGTTTGAGGCTATCCGGCACGGCGCGGCCGGTTACCTGCTGAAAAACCTGAACGCCGAAGAATTCCTGAAGATACTGGAAGGCGTGGAACACGGCGAGGCAGCCATGACCCGGCAGACCACGGCCCGGCTGCTGCACGGCATGGCTCACGCCTCGCAGCCGGCGGGCGAAGCGGCCGACCCTCTCTCGGAGCGGGAGGCCGATCTGCTGAGGCTGGTGGCACAGGGCCTGCCCAACAAAGCAATTGCCCAGCGGCTGTCGCTCAGCGAGAACACCGTGAAATACCACCTCAAAAACATCCTGCAAAAGCTTGGCGTGCAAAACCGCACCGAAGCGGCGGCGTATGCCATCCGCAACGGCCTCATCAAAGACACGCCTCCAACGTTCAACTAGATTCTGTCTCTTGCCCAAACGGTATCTTCTCAAAATGGTGGGGGCGAACCTGCCATAGGTGGCCTGTGTGCCATGTGTTCGCCCAGGGCAGACACCCAGGTCTGCCCCCACCCCCATTTATTGAGATGATGCCTCAAACGGGTAGGCCGGCCGTTGCCGCGCCTACCCGTTTGTGTATTTAAGTTTGACCCGTCTGTGGTTGTTACCGCTCTCACTTTGTACTAATCTTCACAGTATGGGCAAATCCGTCAGAAAGTTGAGGCCAGTGTGACTCGAACGCGGGTCGTTATTTTGTCCGGGCATTCCCTTTTTGCCGAGGGAGTGGCCAGCCGATTACGACAACACCTGGAACAACTGGAACTGTTGACAGTCGACTCCGGGCAATCGGACGCGCTCGACCGGGTTCTGGTGGCGCAGCCGGCCGCTGTGATTCTCGACGCCGGCGACGCCGGCGAGGCAGCGCCGCACTGCTCGGTGGATAAGCTGTTGCGGTCGCTGCCGTCACTGAAGATCATCCGGCTTGATCCCCAGTATTCGACGGTGCAAGTAGTGACGAGCGAGCAACGCCCTGCCGGCGAAGTCAGCGATTTAATCAAAGTCATTCAGCCGGCTGGGTGACGGCGATAACTTTTACGAAATGGAGGAAAGAATGCGAAACAAAAATATCTTATTGACCCTCGGCCTGTTAGTTGTGATCGCGTTGGTGGTAGCGGGTTGCCAGAGCGCGCCAACCACGGTTGAGGTGACCCGACAGGTGGAGGTGACACGGGTGGTGGAAGTGACACCCGCCGTCCCGCCGCCCCCTGTTGTGGAGATTCCCTTCCTCGACGTGTTTCTGGCATCGGGCCACGCCAACGCTAGCGACGAGCCGTTCAAGCATTGGGATGCCGCAACCCCGCCAGTGGTTCCCGGCGCGTGCGCCCGGTGCCATACCTCGGCCGGCTACATCGACTACCTGACCAATGGCAAGGCCGCCGATGTGCCCGCCCCCGCCGGCACGCTTGCCTGCCAGACCTGCCACAACGACAAGACCATGTCGTTGACTTCGGTCACCTTCCCGTCCGGTAAAGTTGTCAATACCACCGAGGACGGCGAGGCGCGCTGCATGACCTGCCACCAGGGACGCGAGTCGAAGGTCAGCATCGACAAGCAGATTAACGACACCTTCAAGATCACCGATGTCGACGCCCAGGTCCCGCCGATCAAGGATGCGAACGGCAAGGATGTGAAATTCGGCTTCCGCAATGTGCACTACTTCGCCGCCGGGGCTACGCTGTACGGCTCGCAGGCTCAGATGGGCTACGAGTATGACGGCAAGGCCTATGATCCCAAGTTCCGCCATGTCACGGAGTTCGACACCTGCGTTGCCTGCCACGACCAGCACTCGCTGAAGGTGCGGGTGGAGAAATGCGCGGAATGCCACGCCAACGTTAAGACCGTTGATGACCTGAAGGACAACCGCCTGAACGGGTCGCTGGAGGACTACAACGGCAACGGCGATACCAAGGAAGGCATTTACTACGAACTCCAGGGCCTGCAGGACGTTCTCTACAGCTCGATCCAGGCCTATGCCGCCGAAGTGGCCGGCGCGCCGATCGTCTACGACGGTTCCGCTTATCCGTACTTCTTTACGGCGGATAAGGACGGCAAGATCGCCAAGGACGACAAGGGCAACAACGTCTCCTATGGGAAGTGGACGGCTCGACTGCTGAAGGCCGCCTACAACTACCAGGTGTCCGTCAAGGATCCGGGCGCCTTCACGCACAACGCCAAGTACATCATCGAGTTGCTCTACGACTCGACTGCCGACCTGAGCACCAAGCTCTCCAAGCCGGTTGACATGGCCAAGCTGCGCCGTGATGACGCCGGTCACTTCGCCGGCAACACCCAGCCTTTCCGCAACTGGGACACTGCAGGCATGGTTCCCGCCGGTTGCGCCAAGTGCCACAGCGCCGGCGGTCTGCCGCAGTTCATCGCCAACAACGGCACCACCTACCTCACCGGCACTGGCAGCCTGGGTATCACGGGTGTCGTGGCTCAGCCTCCGGCAAACGGCTTCATGTGCTCCACCTGCCACGACACGGCCAACTTCCCGAAGCTTCTCGCAGTGACCTCGGTTCCGTTCCCCAGCGGCGCCAAGCTCACCTTCAGCACCGAGAAGGACGACAAGGGCAACCTCAAGCCGGTTGACGCCAACCTGTGCATTGAGTGCCATCAGGGCCGCGAATCCACGGCCAGCGTGAACGCCGCCTTGAAGGGCCTCGAGGCCGATGTGGTAGATCCTAAGATTGGCTTCAAGAACATCCACTACTTTGCCGCGGGCGCCACGTTGTTCGGCGACGCCGCCAAGGGCGCCTACCAGTTCGACGGCCAGGCATACGCCGGCCAGAACACCGAGCACCCGCTCAACCAGTGCACCCAGTGCCACGACGTGCACGCGCTCACCGTCAAGATAGACGGTTGCGCGGGCTGCCACACCGAAGTCAAGGGTGTGGAAGACTTGCAGAAGATCCGCATGGACAAGACCGACTACAACGGCAACGGCGACACCACCGAGGGTATCTTCGAGGAACTCTCGGCCATGCGCGACAAGCTGTACGCGGTCATCCAGGCCTATGCCGAGAAGCAGGGCACGCCTATCGTCTACAGCGCCGCCTCCTATCCGTACTACTTCGTGGATATGGACAAGGACGGCAAGCCGGACAAGGACGACAAGGGCGCGAATATCCGCTACAACGCCTGGACGCCGAGACTGCTCGAGTCGGCGTACAACTACCAGTACTCGCTCAAGGATCCGGGCGCGTTCGCTCACAACCCGAAGTACATCATCCAGATCGTGTACGACGCCATCGCCAATCTGGATAAGGCGGGCGTGGCCGGCATGACGCGGCCGTAGCCGGGAAGATGTAAACGCCAGGGTGTTTCGGGAGGGGCGCTCTCAGCGCCCCTCCCCTCCGGCAGTGTCCCGGAATGTCGGTTCAGGAATATGACGGAGGTGAGTTCAAGACAGATTGCACACAGCCCCAACCGCAGTGATTCGCTATCATCAGTTACCTCTTGCCGCAGTCCAGTTCGAACGTAAATCATGACTGGCATTATCGAAGGAGAAGGAGAGTCTTACCATGCAACGCAAAATCTGGTCCCTGTTCAGCCTATTGATGGTCGGCGCGCTGGTCCTGGCCGCCTGTGCCGCGCCCGCCACGCCGGCCCCCACCAACACACCGCTCCCACCCACATCGGTCCCGCCAACACCAGTTCCCCCGACGGCCACGCCCATCCCCGAACCGACCGCGATTCCGTGGGCGGCGCCCGAAGGCGCTCTGGTCTCGGTTAAGGCCGATGCCGCGCCGACGCTCGACGGCGTGGCGGATGATGCCGCCTGGGCCAATGCCCCCGAGACCGTGACCGAGGTCGACGGCGGCTACAACAACTACAGCAGCAAAGTCACGCTTAAGTCCGTGTACTCCGGCGACATGGTCTACTACCTGGTCACCTGGGCCGACCCGACCGAAAGCTGGTTGCGCGCCCCGTGGGAGAAGCAGCCCGACGGCTCTTGGAAGAGGTTGAGCGACCCGAATGACAAGGGCGGCGACAACAACGTGTACTACGAAGACAAGCTGGCCTTCATTTGGCCCATCAACAACAGCATCCCGAAGTTCAACACGGTCGGCTGCTTCACGGCCTGCCATGCCGGTGAGAACTCGGATGTGAAGCCCTACGGCAACAAGTACACCGCCGCCGCGGGGGAGACCGCCGACATCTGGCACTGGAAGTCCATCCGCAACCTGAACCAGGTAGATGACCAGTTCCTTGACAACACCACCTACAGCAAGGACACGCCGGAAGCCGGCCGTCATAGCGACAAGAAGGACAGCGGCGGCTACGCCGACAACTTCGCCAGCAAACCGGACCCGAACGACGCCACCAAGACCGTGGCCGACAAGACCAAGCCCGGCTTCATGCTCCCACTTGGCTCGGCTAAGGATGGTTCTCCGGGATTCATTCTGGACAGCGAGAAGGTGCCGTTCGACGACGCCCAGTTCGTCGCGGGTGATCGCATCCCCGGCATCATTAAGAGCACGATCGTCGGTGACCGCGGCGACATCAAGGCCAGCTGGAAGTGGGCCAATGGCAAGTGGGCGCTGGAGTTCAGCCGCAAGCTGGTGACTGGCTCCGAGACGGACGTGCAGTTCGACGACCTGGCGGCCACGTACTACTTCGGCGTCGCGGTCTTCGAGAACGCTCAGGTGCGCCACGCTTTTGAGACCGGGGCCACGCCCTTCGTCTTCAAACCGTAAGCCACCACAACACGGCCTTCTCAAGCCGTGCAACTAACTCTTGCGAGCCGGACACAGCAATGTGCCCGGCACTCATACCCACAGACTGTTGCGAGCCGGAAGCCCGGCTCGCAACGTTTGGAGGACTTTTATCACGATATCCGATGACAAACATCCGTTATTGGCTTCCATGCTCTGAGTTATCGTAGGGCCTGCTTTACAGGAGTTTGCCGATGGTAAGACCGTTATTTATTCGAATCGGGATGGTGGCGGGCGCAGCCATGCTGTTGCTGTTGGGCCTGTCATTTTCCGGCGCGCAGGCCGCCCCCTCGCGGCAAGAGGCGACCCCTGCGCCCGACGCGCTCACGGACCAGCAATGCCTCGAGTGCCACACCCAACCCGATCAGACTCTGGCGCTGCCGAGCGGCGAGGCGCTCTACCTGACTATCGACGGCCAGGCGTTTGCCGATTCGCTGCACGGCAAGGGGAATGTGGGTTGCACCGACTGCCACAGCGGCATCACGGCCTACCCGCACGACCCGTTAGCCGAAAAGAACCTGCGCGAAGTCACCATCAACTTCTCGGCCACGTGCCGCCAGTGCCACTCCGATCAGGCGGCCAAGAACCTGGATAGTGTCCATCAGCAAACGCGCGAGGCGGGCAACGAGAACGCGGCCGCCTGCGCCGACTGCCACAACCCGCACTATACCCAGCCGCCCGCCGAACCGCGCTCGCGGATCGCCAATACCTGCGGCCGCTGCCACAGCGACATTGCCCGGCAGTATCGCGGCAGTGTGCATGGCACGCAGTTGACCGACGAAAACAACCCGGACGTGCCGGTGTGCACCGACTGTCACGGCGTGCACACCATCGCCGACCCGCGCACGTCTCAATTCCTGCTCAAGTCGCCGGAACTGTGCGCCGGGTGCCATACCAACAAAGGGCGCATGGACAAGTACGGCATCAACACGGACGTGCTCAATACCTATGTGGCCGATTTCCACGGCACCACGTGGACGCTCTTTGAGGAGCAAACCCCGGATCAACTCACCAACAAGCCGTTGTGCATCGACTGCCACGGCGTCCACAATATCAAAGCCGTCACCGACCAGAACTCCTCCGTCATCCGCCAAAACCTGTTGACCACCTGCCAGAAGTGCCACCCCAGCGCCACGGCCAACTTCCCCGAGGCCTGGCTCAGCCATTACGCGCCGTCGCCGCAGCACAACGCGCTGGTGTATTACGTGAACGTGTTCTACGGCATTTTCATTCCCGGCGTGCTCGGCAGCATGGGCCTGTTTGTCGTCTCGGATGCCGGGCGGCGGATTTACAACCGGGTCAAGAGAGGCAGGAAATGAGCGCCTCCGTGTATCAACGTTTCTCGCTCGACCAACGGGCCGAGCATGCGCTTACACTCGTCACTTTCGTCGTGCTGGCCGCTACCGGCTTGCCGCAGAAATACGTCGCGGCCAACTGGGCGGATACGATGATCAGATTGATGGGCGGCATTGAAATCACGCGGCTTATTCACCACTTTGCCGCCGTGCTGCTGATGCTGGAAGTCGTCTATCACATCGTCAGCATGGGCTATCGCCTGTTCGTCCGCCGGGTGCGCTTCACCATGCTTCCCGGCCTGAGCGATGTGAGCGATGCCGTCAGCGCCTTCCTGTTCAATTTGGGATTGCGCAAAGCGCCGCCCCAGGGCGGTCGTTACACCTTCGTGGAAAAGGCGGAATATTGGGCGTTCGTCTGGGGCGCGGTGGTCATGGTGATCACCGGCTTCATGATGTGGAACCCGATTGCCACGGCCCAGCTGCTGCCCGGACAGTACATCCCGGCGGCCAAAGCCGCCCACGGCGGCGAGGCGGTGCTGGCGGTGCTGGCCATCATCCTCTGGCACTTGTATCACGTCCACTTGCGCGAATTCAACAAGAGCATGTTCACCGGCACAATGAGCGAGCGCGAGATGATCGAAGAGCATCCGCTGGAATTGGCCGACATCAAAGCCGGTATGGCGCAGCCCGTCGTCCTGCCTCTCGAGATCAAGAAACGCCGGCAGGCATATTTCCCGGTGGCCGGCGTGCTGGCTGCGGTGCTGCTCGTCGGCGTCTATCGGTTCGTCACTTTCGAGAAGACGGCCATAGACACGGTGCAGCGCGTCAGCAACGTGTCGGCGTATGCGCCACTGACCCCCACGCCGCTGCCCACGCCCCGGCCCAGCCCCACCCCCTCGCAGGCGCAATTGCTGCCGGTGTGGGACGGGAACATAGGCCTGCTGCTGGGGCAAAAATGCGGAGATTGCCATGGCGTCATTGCCGGGCTTGATTTTTCCAGCTACGCCCAGGCTATGAAAGGCGGCACAAACGGGCCGGTGATCCTGCCGGGCAATCCCGATGGCAGCCTGATTGTTGAGAAGCAAAGCAAGAAACATCCCGGCCAGTTGAGTGACGCCGAGTTGAGCGTATTGAAAGCGTGGATAGCAGCCGGCGCGCCGGAAAAATAGTGGAAGTAAGAGGCTAATAAACATGGAACCGTCATCTACCGTAGACGCATCGCCAAAAGAAATCAGCCGGCGGCAGTTTATGAGCGCTGCCATTGCTGCCATGGGAGGCCTGATCGGAGCCGCGCTCGGTTTGCCGGCCATTGCCTACATCATCGGCCCGGCGCTGACCAAGAAAACGGAAAACTGGGTGCGGTTGGGGGCGGTCAGCAAAGTCGAAACCGGCACTCCGACTCTATTCAAGACTACCGTTCAACGTCAGACCGGTTGGATCGCCGACCAGCAGGAAATTGCGGTGTATGTGCTGACCGAAGACGGACAGAAATACGTTGCCATGTCTAACATATGCACCCATCTCGGCTGCCGGGTGCGCTGGATAGCGGAGCAAGAGAGATTCTTTAGCCCTTGCCACAACGGCGTTTTCGACAAAGACGGCAACGTGGTCTCCGGGCCGCCGCCTCGCCCCCTCGACCGCTTCGAAACCAAGATCGAAGACGGCGTGCTGTACATCCGGACGGTCTAGTATGGACACAAAACTCGGGAACTATCTGGACGAACGTTTCGGTTGGCGCGGCGTATGGGCCGCGATCTTCCTGCGCAAAATTCCGCACGTCAACTGGCTGTATACGCTGGGCAGCGCCACACTGTTTGTGGCCACCCTGCAGATTGTGACCGGCATTCTGCTGACCATGTACTACGTGCCCACGCCGGATCATGCCTACGACAGCGTAACCTACATCACCACCCAGCTCCCGGCCGGGTGGTTCATCCGCGGGCTGCACCATTGGGGCGCGAGCGCCATGGTGGTGCTCACAGTGCTTCACCTGCTGCGCGTTTTCTTCTACGGCGCCTACAAGTACCCGCGCGAAGTCACCTGGTCTACCGGCGTGCTTCTCTTGCTGGTCGTCGTTGGCTTCGGCTTCACCGGCTACCTCCTTCCGTGGGATCAAAAGGCCTTCTGGGCCACCACGGTCGGCACGCGCATCATCGCCGTGGCTCCGGGCATTGGCCCGTGGCTTCTACGGGTCGCCCGTGGCGGTGACGAGCTTTCAGCGGTCACGCTGGCGCGGTTCTTCGGCGTTCACGTGTGGGTGCTGCCCGCCGCTTTGCTTGCGTTGCTGCTCATTCATATGTACCTCGTCATTCGAAACGGCATCTCGGCGGTGCCAGAAAGAAAAGAGTAAGCGATGAACGAGCAAGAGAAGAAATCCTATTTGACTCGCTATCACGAAGCCAAGGAAAAGGGCGTCCCCTTTTTCCCGGACATCATCTTCAAGGATGTCATCGTCTCGCTGCTGGTCTTTGTCCTTCTGATTGCGCTGGCCCGTGTTGTGGGCGTGCCCCTGGAAGCCCGCGCCGACCCGGCGGACACCAACTATACGCCCCGGCCCGAGTGGTATTTCATGTTCCTCTTCCAGTTGCTCAAGTATTTCCCCGGCAACCTGGAAGTCATCGGCGTGATGGTCATTCCCACACTGATGATCCTGCTCTTGCTGGTGCTGCCGTACATCGACCGAAGCCCGAAGCGCCATTACATGAATCGGCCCTGGGCGAGTCTGGCGGCCCTGGCCGTGGTGGGCGGCATTGCGACCCTCACCGTGCTGGCGGTGCTCGAAGCGCCGCCGCCGCAGGTTACCGCCGGGGCAGACCAGGCGGCCCTGCTCTATTCAAAGAACTGCTCCAACTGCCACGGCCCCAGTATCGACGTTCCACCGGGGACCGATTTGCACCAACTGATCGCCGGCGGCAAGCACGCGGGCATGCCCGCCTGGGGCGGCGATCTGAGCACCGACGAGATCGATGCGCTGGCCGGGTTCATCGTGTCGCCCAAAGGCAGCGCCCTGTACACCTCCCAATGCGGCAGTTGCCACGAACTGACCGTGCTGGCTGCGGGCAACCCGCTCGAACTTCAGCGCGTGCTCGATCAAGGCCCGGACTATCCGCCGCACACCGGTGTGCAAGTCCAGAGGTGGAGCGACACCCTGTCTGTCTCGGAGCGCAACGCACTGCTCAACTTCCTTGCGGCCCCCGACGGCCAGCGGTTGTTCGCGGTTAACTGCGCCGGCTGTCACGGCCACGGCGTCGTGTTCAGCGGCGATGAGAAGCAATTGCGCACTTTGATCGCCGACGGCGGGCAGCACCTGGCAATGCCCGCCTGGCGCGGGACGCTGACCGAAGGCGACCTCGTTACCCTGGCCGCTTACGTGGTCGACCCGGCGGCTACGCCTGCCGGCCAGACCCTGTTTGAGCAGCACTGCAGCACCTGCCACGGCGACCACGTGCCGGCCTCCCCGGACAAAGACACGGCGCGCAAAGTCATCGCCACCGGCGGCGGCCACGTGACGATGCCCGTGTGGGGAACGGTGCTCACGCCCGAGCAACTGGATGCCCTGGTGACCTACACCCTCGCCGCCGGCCAAGGCGGCGGAGCCGCGGCCGGCGGGCAACTCTACGCCCAAAACTGCTCCCCGTGCCACGGGCAGTTTGGCGAGGGCGGCCCGAATCCCACCCGCGCCGGCGACATCATTGCCCCCATCAGCTCCGCCGAGTTCCTCAAAACTCGTGACGACATCACGCTGCGGGCCATCATTTCACAGGGCCAGCCGAACTTTGGCATGTCGCCCTTTGGGGCGGCGAACGGCGGCCCGCTCTCCGACGACGAAGTGGACGCCGTCGTATCCTTCATGCGTTCGTGGGAAGCCAACCCGCCCGTGGAACTGCCGACGGAAGTGGCGCAGGCTCAGGCCGCCGCGCTCACCGGCGACCAGTTGTTTACGAATGTATGCTCCCGTTGCCACGGCCCGCTGGGCGAAGGCGGAATTGGCCCGGCGCTCAACACTCCCGCGTTCCAGGCCAAGTACGACGATCAGGCTCTGTATGACCTCATCAGCAAGGGGCACGCGGCCAGCCAGATGATTGCCTGGGGCGAAGTGCTCACCACCGAACAGATCCAGCAGCTCGTGCGGTATGTTCGCGCATTGCAACCCGGCCAAGACCCGATGACGTTTTCCGGCGCGGTTTTGCCGCTGCTGCAAGAAAAATGCGCGGTGTGCCACGCAGCAGACATCAAACTGGGCGGCTGGGATAGTTCCAGCTACAAGGCAGTCATGACCACGGGAGACAATAGCCCGGTGGTAGTGCCCGGCGACGTCAGTGCCAGCCTGCTGGCCCAAAAAGTGCTGGGCACTCACACACAGGGCAAAATCATGCCCCCGTCCGGCAAGATGACTGCCTGGAACATTCAACTGATCACAGACTGGATCGCTGCCGGCGCGCCGGACAACTAGTACAGCACTGTAGACCGACGCGGTCCGCTACGCGAGACCGCGTCGGTCTACTCGATCATCGACAGGAGAATCGACATGACGCGTTTTGTGACATGGCTGCGCCGGTTTCTGTTCCCGCCGTCGGGTTCGCCCCGTTGGCTCCGGGCGTCGCCCTATGTCGTGCTGGGGTTGGTCACGCTGGGGCTGCTGGTGTCCGGCGCCTACGCCTGGGACTACACCAACTCGCCGCCCTTCTGCGGCACAAGCTGCCATACCATGCCGCCCGAATATGCGGCCTATCAGGTATCGCCCCACGCCCGCATTGCCTGTGTGGAATGCCACATCGGGCGCGAATTTGTGGGCAATCAAATCGTCCGCAAAGCCGGCGACATCAAGCACATCGTCTCCCTGGCGTTCAAGCAATACGAGTTCCCCATCACCGCCAACGACATGCGCCCGGCCACCGAGACCTGCGAGAAGTGCCACTCGCCGGAGAAATTCGCCAGCGACAGCCTGCGATTGATCCAGCACTTTGGCGACGACGTGGATAACACCCCCACCAGCACCTACCTCATTCTCAAAACCGGCGGCGGCTCCAAACGCGAGGGCCTGGGGCGCGGCATCCACTGGCACATTGTGAACCGCGTGCTCTACTATCCCACCGACAAGACCGAGCAAACCATCCCCTACATCCGGGTCTACAACGACGATGGCAGCGTCAGCGAGTACACCGATATCGACTCCGACATTGATACCGGCTCGCTGCCGCAAGACCAACTGAAGGAGATGGATTGCATCGCCTGCCACAACCGCATTACCCATCGCATCTACTCTCCCGAAGATTCGATGGACTCGGCGATTGAACGGAACGTGATCGACGCCGGGATGCCGGAGATACACAAGAAGGGCGTCGAAGTGCTTCGCGCAGACTATGCCGCCTCGCAGGCCGCCATGGACGGCATCGCCGCCCTGGATGAGTTTTACAAGACCATCTACCCCGACTACTACGCCCTGCACGCCGACAGCGTGCAGGCGGCGATCACCGCCATCCAGCAAATTTACGCCCAGTCGGTGTTCCCTGAACAGAAGGCCGATTGGGTTTCGCACCCGAACAACGTGGGGCACAAAGACTCGCCGGGGTGTTTCCGCTGCCACGACGGCAAGCACCTCGATTCCAAACAGCAGGCCATTCCGCTGGAGTGCAACCTGTGCCACTCGGTGCCGGTCGTGTCCGGCGCGCAAGACTTCATCACCCGCATCGAGATCAGCAAGGGGCCGGAGCCGGAAAGTCATCACAACCCCAACTGGATCGCCCTCCACCGGGAGTCCTTCGACCAGAGTTGCTCGCTGTGTCACACCACAGACAACGCCGGCGGCACCGTCAACACCTCGTTCTGCTCGAACTCAGCCTGTCACGGCTCCACGTGGACCTATGCCGGACTGGACGCGCCGCAACTGGCCGTGTTGCTGGCGCCTCAGGTTCCCACGCCCGTTCCCACGCCCACCCCGGCGCCCCCGGTGGCGGGTCCGCCCACGTACGTATCCAGCATCCTGCCCCTGTTCACCGCGTGCAGCGTGTGCCATGGCGACGTGGCCGCCGGCGGCCTGAACCTGATGAGCTATCCGGCGCTGTTGAAGGGCGGCAAAAACGGGCCGGTCATCACTCCCGGCGACTCCGCTGCCAGCTTGCTCGTAAAGACCCAGAGCGACAAACACTTCGCCAACGTCTCGCCCGCAGAACTGGCATTGATCGGGCAATGGATCGACGCCGGCGCGCCGGAGAAGTAACGCTCATCGTTTCCCGACAGGCCGGGCACAGCGATGTGCCCGGTTTGCTTTAACCCCGTGGCGTCGGTGCGCCGGCGAAGTGATGGTATCATCGTATCTTCTCAAAATGGTGGGGGCGAACCTGCCATAGGTGGCCTGTGTGCCATGTGTTCGCCCAGGGCAGACACACAGGTCTGCCCCCACCCCAA